>NZ_JBLWYT010000002.1:0-408032 GCF_048381975.1 Hwangdonia sp.
GCGAACGGCTATAGCTTAAGGTGGTTATAGCGACGGGGCTCACCTCTTACCATTCCGAACAGAGAAGTTAAGCCCGTTAGCGCCGATGGTACTGCATTTGTGGGAGAGTAGGTCGTTGCCTTTTTTGATCCTAAACCCGGTTTGGGATTTGTAAATCCCCAACATTGATATGTTGGGGATTTTTTTGTGCCAAACCGAAGCGGAAACGAGGGCACGTTAATCAAGAACGGGCCCTGGCGGACGGGCGCGGGAGCGATAGCAGTGGTCAGCTTTTGTAAAACTTCCATTTAAGGTTTTGCAAAACTGGTAACGGATAGCGCGGTTTTATTTTTCTTAAAACCCGCCATAATAAATAATTCTGAAACCTTTACTTTGTGATTAAATGCTTATTCTTCTAAATTGTTTGTAAGAACCAATAATTGCGGGAAATCTGAAACTCCTTTTGAAACTTGTTTGAAGTATTCCCCAAATGTATGGAAATAGGATCCTAAAAAAATATCGATATCTCCATCATTATCATAGTCTGCGGCATCCATAGTTAGCCATTTTCCCGAGGCTGCTTCGGGGGTGGAATGCGCTTTAAACCCCATGTTTCCTTCGTTTGATAAATATATAAAGGACTGTTCTGGTTTATCGTGATCGTTGTAAAAGGCCGAGGCGGCAATATCTAAATCGCCATCGTTGTCGAAATCCCTTGCCAAGGCTTTACTTGCACCGTATAGTGGGTAAAAAAAGGTGTTTTCGAAATTGTCGTGGCCATCATTTATATATATTCTAACGCCATGGTAGTTTTTCCTAATTATGGAATAATCCCAATTATCGCCATTTGTCAACAGAATATCTTGATGGCCATCATTGTTGAAATCTGCCAATTCCAAATAACTCACGCCGTAAACTGGAGGAAATTTTAAAACCACCTTTTCTTCAAACATATTATTTCCCAAATTATAAAAAACGGATACTTGCTCGAATGCCTGCGCCATTAAAACGACAAGGTCTGGTTTGCCATCATGGTTTAAATCGGTAATTTCTACTTTTCTTGCTCCGGGCACGTTCTTTAATACATGTTCTTTTTCTGGGTTAAAGTTGTCGTACCAAAACAGTTTGCCCGTGTTATGGCCAAAACCGCAAATTACAACATCTTCTTTGTGGTCAGCATTTAAATCGGCCGTAGTAAAACTTACAGGTCTGGGTAAATTTTTAAGACTAGTGCTATTATAGAGTAGGCTCCCTAACTTTTGGTCGGAAGGACTAAATTTACCAATAGTTAATATTCTTGGAGAATTATTGGCTGGAAAGTCAATGTCTACCGCAGGACTTGGCATTTTCCAGGTTTTTTTGACAGACATTGTATTATCCAAAACATAAATTAAGTTGCTGGCATCGCCCACGTACAATAGGTTTTTTGACTCATCGAATTTCAACATGGACGTTCTTGGGAAGCCTTTGTTGTTGATAAAAACCTTTTTGGTTTGGAATAAAGAAAGGTGGTCAATTTTTTTAGATTCTAAGTTTTGTTTTAGGGGTTTATTCGGAGCTTCGTTTAAATAGTAGTCCGTAATTTTTGCCCATTGTTCCTCGGTTATTATTGGCTCATCGTGGTAAATGCCTAACGATTTTACTAAATCGAGATCTTCTTTTGGTGTGCCCGCAAATGGATCTACGCCGGGAATTTTAATCCCCATTCTCATTCCCATATTGGGAAGCACATGGTTAGCCCAAGTGCCTTTATCAAGTAGTTCTGGTTCTGGAAATTGATGACAGATTTTACAATAAATTTGTGCTAATTGTTTACCGGAACGTACAGTGTCTTGCGTGTATATCCTGTTTTGTAGGCTATATATTTCGGTTGTTTTACGGTTGTTAAAGAAAAATATGTTTATTAAAATTAGAATAAAAATTATAAAAGCAAAATTTGCTGTTTTTAAAAATGCCATTGGTATGCTTATTTATAATTTAAATATAAAATAAAATTATTCAAAATGGACTACTTAAATATATTTAAAACATATAAACCGGCTTTGACTTATTTAGAGTTTATTGGGAAATTGGGAATAGATTGCTTGGTGCTTAATGAAGTGCTTTTTGCTTGTCTAAACAAGAAGGCGTAATTAAAAACAAAAAATCCCGTAAACATAAATGTTTCGGGATTTTTTTTGTGGTACCTCCAGGAATCGAACCAGGGACACAAGGATTTTCAGTCCTTTGCTCTACCAACTGAGCTAAGGTACCTCGCCAAAGCGGTTGCAAATATATATTCATTTTTGTTATTCGCCAAAATAAAAATACAAAAAATTATGGTTTTGTGGTATATAATTGATGCAAGAGTCTTTAAAAATTAATATTATAATATAATTAAGAATTTAATTGTTACCGGTTTTGTAAATTTAGCGTTTTAATTGGATATGAATTTAATTGTAGATGTTGGTAATACTTATGTGAAACTTGCTGTTTTTAAGGGTGATGCTATTAAAAGAAAGGATGTGATTAAACTTAATCACCTTTTAAACCATATTGAATTATTGAAAAAGGAATATAATTCGATTACAAAAGTAATTATATCCTCGGTAGGAAAGTTAAAGAAGGAAACCGTTAATCACATCGATAAACACTATAATGTAATACTCTTAAATTCTGATACCAAACTGCCTTTTACAAATTTATACAGCACACCAAAAACCTTGGGCATAGATAGAATAGCATTGGTTAGTGCATCGGTACATCAATTTCCGGATAATAACGCTTTAATAATTGATGCGGGTACCTGCATTACTTATGATTTTGTTAGCAACAAAAACGAATATTTGGGAGGCGCCATATCGCCAGGGATTCGGATGCGCTATAAATCGTTACATAATTTAACGGCCAATTTGCCGTTATTAGAAACAGAAATCCCAAATTCCATAACAGGAAACTCCACAAACGCTTCAATACATTCTGGAGTAGTGCATGGCGTTTTAAAAGAAATTGAAGGGGTGATAAAGGAATATGAACAAAAATATTCAGATTTAACAGTTATTTTAACAGGAGGCGATGCTAATTTCTTGTCAAAACAATTAAAAAGTAGCATATTTGCCAACTCTAATTTTCTTTTAGAGGGACTAAACTATATTTTACAATTTAATTCAAACTAATGATAAAAAAACTTGTAATAGTTTTTATTGCGTTTTTTGCAATTCAGAGTTACGCTCAACAAGGTACTGCTTCGCCATATTCGTTTTATGGAATTGGGAGCCTTAAATTTAAAGGCACTGTTGAAAATAGAAGTATGGGCGGATTGAGCATTTATACCGATAGTATTCATATTAATTTACGAAATCCGGCGTCGTATGCGAGCGAAAATTTAGCTTTTTACAATAACGAAACACGACCTGTTAAATTTACGGTTGGCGGCAGTTATTCAAGCATAGATTTAAAAAGCAATTCGGGCAACGATAAAGCTACGGCAACCACATTTGATTATTTGGCCTTGTCTGTGCCTATGGGCAAGTTCGGTTTGGGTTTTGGTTTAATGCCATACACGGCAGTGGGCTATAAGCTGGAATCGCTTAACGATTCCGGAGATCCCGTAAACAGGTTTAGAGGCGAAGGCGGTGTTAATAAAGCATATATAGGACTTGGGTACTTGCTCGCAAAAGGTTTGAGTGTTGGCGTTGATGCCCATTATAACTTCGGAAATGTCCAGAATGCAACCATTGAGTTTCTTTATGATGATGAAGGCGTGCTTACCCAATATCAATCCCGTGAAGCTAACCGATCGGATTTAAGCGGATTGAGTTTTAATATTGGTTTATCCTATAAAAAGATGTTATCGGAAAAACTAGAGCTGGTTTCCGGTATTACATTTTCACCCGAAAGCAGTTTAACATCGCAAAACAAGCGTACGTTTTCTGCAATAACAATCAATCCCACTACCGGACAGGAATTTGCAAACCCGGGAAGCACTATTGATGTGGACCTTGAAGCCATTGGTTTAAAAGAAACCGATTTAATTATTCCATCTAAATTTTCATTTGGTGCCGGAATTGGCGAACCGAGAAAATGGTTTATTGGTGGTGAGTATACATCTCAAAAAACCAGTAATTTTTCTAATGCACTTTACAGTAGCAGCGCTACCCAATATGAAGATGCATCAACAATTTCGTTTGGTGGATTTTTTATTCCTAACTACAATACGCTCGACGGCTACTTTAAACGCGTTGTTTATAGAGCAGGTATTCGATCGGAAAAAACAGGATTAAATATAAATAACGAATCCATAAAAGAGTTTGGCATATCTTTTGGAGTAGGTTTACCAGTTGGAGATATTAGAGTGTTTTCTAATGCCAATATAGGTTTCGAAATAGGTAAGCGCGGAACCAAAAACAGTAACTTAATTCAAGAGAATTTTGTAAATTTCCAATTAAGCTTATCTTTGAACGATAGATGGTTCAATAAAAGGAAGTATGACTAACAACATAAAACTATTATCATGAAGGCGAAAATTACACTATTAACATTATTATTCTTAGGATTGAGCATTGGTTTTGCCCAACAAAATGAAGAGGATATGGCTACCCTGTCGATTATGACAGAGTACGCTAAAGCAAAAAACTACGAGGCCGCTTATAAACCATTTATGGAGCTTAGGCAGCGTAATCCTAAATTTAACAGGGCTATTTACGTATACGGTGAGAAAATTTTAGATGATAAAATTGAAAAATCTACCGGAGCAGACAAAGTAGCCTATGTAAACGACCTTGTAAAACTATGGGAAGAAAGAGGCACGTACTTTGCCAGCAAAACGCCTAAAGGTGAATATGCCGCTAAAGCTTGCCAACTCATGTACGATAATAAGGATATTTTAAATAAAACTGATGCAGAGCTTTACGAATGTTTCGACGCGGCTTATAAGCTAGATAAGGAAACATTTACAAACCCTAAAAGCTTGTATACCTATTTTTCTTTAATGGTAGACTTGTATGATGCCGGTAAAAAACCCGCTCAAGATTTATTTAATAAATACGATGATGTTGTTGAAAAGATTGAAGGCGAAGTTGAAAACTATTCTGAAAAACTAAATGAGTTAGTTGAAAAAGAAGATGCCGGTACAACTTTAACAAAAAAAGAAGGTAGCTATAAAAGGTTCTACGAACAAACACTTGGCGCTTATGATAAAATTTCAAGTGGTATAGACCAAAAATTAGGTCAAAGGGCTAATTGCGAAAACCTGATTCCGCTGTATCAAAGAGACTTTGAAGCCTTTAAAAATGATGCCGTTTGGTTAAGACGTGCCGTAAGCAGAATGTTTAATAAAGAATGTACCGATGACCCTTTATATATTAAACTGGTAAAAGCTTATGATGAAACGGCTCCTTCTGCAGACACAAAATACTTTGTTGCAGGATTGTTATTAAAAGAAAACAAAGAAACCGAGGCAATTAGCTATTTCAAACAGTCGTTCGATTTAGAAAAGGACGATTATAAAAAAGGTAAATTGGCTTATAGAATAGGCACTATTCTTAAAAGCAAAGGGAGATATGGGCAAGCCAGAGGATATTTTAGAGATGCTTTAAAACTCAATCCTTCAAATGGCCGTCCGCATTTATCAATTGCAGCTATGTATGCAGCAAGTGCCAATAGTTGTGGCGATACCACTTTTAATAAAAGAGCCGTGTATTGGTTAGCAGCAGACGAGGCAAGAAAAGCAGGACGTGTAGACCCAACATTAAAAAGTGCAGCAGCACAATCGGCTACAAGTTATTCGGCCAAAGCACCTTCTAAATCAGATATATTTAGTGCCGCCAATTCTGGTGAAGTTATTAAAATTGGTTGTTGGATTGGGGCTTCTGTTACCGTGCCATCGGTTTGAAAAAAGAACTAAAGTATTGAATATGTATTCAATATAGTTAATGAAAAGAACATATAAATATTACATTTTAAACATAGTCACAGCAATTGTTGTGGCTATGTTTTTTTCGTGTAAAGACAACTTTAAAGAGGTGCAGAAAATGGGCATATCTGAAAACGAGCCCATAGGCATTGCCGAAAACATTAATTTAGTACACACAGATTCTGGTAAGGTTAAGGCCATTCTATTAAGCCCGAAAATGTTAAACTATCAAAACAGGGATTTCCCTTTTTTTGAATTCCCCAATGGAATTACTTTGGATTTATTGGATGACGAAAACAAAAAAAATGTGGTTGTGGCCGATTACGCCATTAATTACAGTGAAACTAACCTTATAGATTTGCAAGGCAATGTAAAAATAACAACCAGTACAAACGACACCTTGTATGCCGAACAATTGTTTTACGACCAGAAAAAGGAATGGTTATTTACAAATAAACCAGTAACTTTTATAACGGGTTTAGACGTAATAAACGGCAATGGTTTCGATTCCAATAAAAATTTTACTAATGCCGAAGTCCTTGAGGTAACGGGTACAATTACACTTGACGAATAAGTGGGATTCATCAAATTCCGCATCCCTATTTTAATTATCTTTGCGGTAATTTAATTTAAGATTCAAAAATGAAATATTCTAAGATTTTTCAATACGCTTATTTAGTATTTGCCGTTTTATTTATTTACGATGGGATTTCAAAATGGAATGACGGCACAAACGGCGCCTATGTTTCATTTGCGTTGGCAGCATTGGCAGTTTTTATATTTTTCTTTAGAAGAAAATTTGCCAAAAAAATCGAAAAAAGCAACAACTCAAAATAAATGAGCATTTATGCCATTATCATAATTGTATCATTATTGCTATCGGCCTTTTTTTCGGGTATGGAGATTGCTTACATATCGTCAAACAAAATCCATATCGAAATTGAAAAAAAGCAAGACGGTATCCTCGCAAAGATATTAAGTAGACTTACGGCAAAACCATCAAAGTTTATTACAACCATGCTAATTGGCAACAATATAGCGCTGGTGGTTTATGGCTTTTTTATGGGCGATGTATTGGTTAATTGGTTTCAATCTCTACTGCCCACCACTTCGGGTTTTGTAAATTACATGCTTACCGATTTAAGTTTATTATCGCAAACCGTTATATCAACCCTTGTTATTTTAATAACTGCAGAGTTTTTGCCCAAAGTATTCTTTCAAATTTATTCAAACACACTTATTAAAGTGCTGGCAGTTCCTGCTTATATTTTTTATGTGCTGTTTACCTTTATTTCAGATTTTGTTATTTGGATTTCAGATTTTTTACTCAAACATCTTTTTAAAACCGAAGGCGATCAAATTCAATTGGCTTTTACAAAAATAGAATTGGGCAATTATATTAGTGAGCAAATGGAATCGGTTGAAGCGCATGACGATGTGGATTCCGAGATTCAAATATTTCAAAACGCCTTGGAGTTTTCCGATGTTAAAGCTCGCGAAGTGATGATACCCAGAACCGAAATCATCGCCGTGGAAATTAACGAATCGATTAAAACCCTTAACGCACTTTTTACCGAAACGGGTTGTACCAAAATTTTGGTGTACAAAGAAACGGTGGACGATATTTTAGGCTACGTGCATTCCTTCGAGCTGTTTAAAAAACCCAAAACCATAAAATCTGCCATGTTACCGGTAGAGTATATTCCGGAAACGGTACTTATTAAAGATGTGCTAAATGTGCTCACAAAAAAACGCAAAAGTATTGCGGTTGTTTTAGATGAATATGGCGGAACATCGGGCATTATGACGGTTGAGGATATTGTTGAAGAGCTTTTTGGCGAGATTGAAGATGAGCACGATACCGTAGATTTAATTGAAGAGAAAATTGATGAGGATACCTTTACGCTTTCGGCGCGATTGGAAGTCGATTATTTAAATGAAACCTACAAATTGAATCTTCCCGAAAATGAAAATTACGAGACTTTAGGCGGTTTGATTGTTAACCAAACCGAACAAATTCCGGCTCAAGACGATATTGTTATTATCGAGGGGTTTCAGTTTACTGTTTTAGAGGTATCAACCACTAAAATCGATTTGGTAGAGCTAAAATGTTTGGATGAAGATTGATGTTGTTGGCAGTGTTCAGTAAACGGTTTTCAGTCATGGGTCTTCAGTCAATCGGTCTTCCATCTTATAAGTAAACAAATCCCAAATAACGCTTTCATTATTAAATAGAAAATGGTATTTTCGCGCACTGTATTTTATCAATATAACAGATTTTATATACTAACAACTTAATAAGCTAAATCCCAAATCAGGATTTTTTAAATTTTAATTACAAATGGCAGTTTTAAATAAGATTAGACAACGTTCACTATTTTTAATATTAATTATAGCATTGGCATTATTTTCTTTTGTTTTAGCAGATTTATTTAAAAATAGCGATGCGCTAACATCTAAATCGCAAAATATCGTAGCGACTATAAACGGTAAGGATATTACTCGCGAAGACTTTTTACAAAAAGTGGAAATAGCACAAAAACGTGCAGGTGCATCGGCGACAAACACACAAGTAATGAACAGTGTTTGGGAGCAAGAGGTGAGACAAGCCGTAATGGAAACGCAATACGAAGCCTTAGGGATTTCTATTGAAAAAGATCAAATGCGCGATTTGTTAAAAACAGCTATGGCAACCAATCCTGAGTTTTTAAATGAAGCGGGTATGTTTGACGAAAACAAGTTAAACGAATTTATTGCCAACCTTAAAGAGCTTTCGCCGCAACCCGGTTTTATTGGTGGGCAGCCATTAACCTTTGCCGATTGGGTAAATTACGAGAAGCAATTAGCTAATAATGCGCTTAACCAAAACTACTTTAACTTGGTAAAAGCAGGTTTAACAGGTACGCTTGCCGAAGGTGCAATAGAGCATAAGTTACAAGGCGATAAAGTAGATATTAAGTATGTGCAAGTGCCTTTTTCATCGGTTGCAGATAGCACGATTAAGGTTTCAAAATCTGATATTTCAGAGTATATCAAAAAACACAAAAAGCAATTTGAAGTTGAAGCTTCAAGAGACATCAGGTATGTTGAGTTTAAAGAAGCGGCAACCATTGAAGATGAAAATGCTATAAAAGAAGAATTAACAAAACTATTAAACGATAGAGAAGAATATAGCGAAGGCCTAAAGGCTAACGAAACCATTGCAGGATTTTCTAAAACAGAGGATAACGAAAGGTTTGTTAACTCAAACTCCGATATTAAATTTGATAGTCGTTTTGTTTTTAAATCGTCGTTACCAACAAGCGTTGCCGACAGTATTTTTAACCTTAACGAAGGTGAGATTTACGGGCCATATAAAGACAATGGGTATTTTAAAGTATCTAAAGTTGCGGCGGTTAAACAAATTCCAGATTCAGCAAAAGTGCGTCATATATTGATTCCGTTTTTAGGAGCCCAATCGGCTTCACCGGATGTTGCACAATCTGAAGCGCAAGCTAAAGCTACTGCCGATAGTCTTTTAACTGTTTTAAAATCAAACAAATCTAAATTTGGAGACTTTGTAAAAGAATATTCTTCAGACCAAGGAAGCATTCAAAACGAAGGACGTTACGATTGGCATCCGTACAACACCATGGTGCCGGAATTCAACGATTTTGAATTTGAAGGTAAAGTAGGTGATTTGGGTGTGGTTAAAACGATTTTCGGTTATCATATTATTGAAATCGAAGGACAAAAGAACAAAAAGAGAGCCGTTCAAGTTGCTACCATAGCACGTAAAATCGAACCGTCTGAAGCCACAATTTCAAAAGTGTTTAGAGATGCCGCTAACTTTGAAAGAAAAGCAGCAGAAAACGATTTTCAAGAGATAGCCACCGAAAACAAATTTACGGTGCGACCCGTAAACGGTATAAAAGCATTGGACGAAAATATCCCTGGCGTTGGTAACCAACGACCAATTGTACGTTGGACTTTTGAAGAAGGTGTAGAAGTAGGCGCGATTAAGCGTTTTAACATGACTGACGGTTATGTTATTGCACAATTGGTGGCAAAGCATAAAGAAGGGCTGCAAAGCGTTGAGGATGCGTCGGCAATTGCTATACCTGCGATACGTAAAGAGAAAAAAGCTAAAATTATTAGAGATAGAATAACCGTAAATACTTTGGAGGATTTGGCTGCTGCCGAAAACACCACGGTAAGAACGGCTTCGGCGGTTACCATGAAATCTCCAACCCTTGCGGGTGCCGGTAGAGAGCCTATAATTGTTGGGGCTGCTTTTGGATTGAACGAAGGCGAAACTTCTCAGTTAATTGATGGCGCCAATGGTGTTTATATGATTCAGGTTACAAAGGTAACCCCAGCGGTTGAGTTGGACAATTACCAAACATATGCCAATCAAGTAGAAGCTCAAAAAGTAAGTGTGGTAACGGCTAAATTGTATACTGCTTTAAAAGAAGCTGCTGCTATTGAAGACAACAGAGCTAAAACTCAAATTCAATAAAAAAATAGCACATAGATTATATAAAAAAAGCCTCGTTTATCGAGGCTTTTTTATTAAACAGCAATCGGGGTTACTATTTGTTTTTTGTATTCATTTGGTGTTATATCGTATTTTTCCTTAAATATTTTCGAAAAATAGCTTCGGCTGGTAAAGCCAATGGTATAAACTATTTGAGAAATGTTTAAGTCTGTTGTCAAAATTAAATTTCGTGCGGATTCTAACCTAACATGTCTAATATATTCTGTTACGGTTCGCGTGTATAAAAATTTAAAACCATCTTGGAGCTTTGCTTGAGATAAGCCGGTGTCTGATGCCAATTGTTCTAAAGAATAATTTTTTGCAGGATTTTTTAATATGGCTTCACCAAGTTTTCTAACCTTAATAAGCTCACTTTTAATTAGCGAAGTTGGTAAGGGCACACCTTGTTGCAATTTGTTATGCCGCTGAATGTGCAAGGTTAAAATCTCATAAACCTTAGCTTCAATTTTTAAAACCCGGAGCATGCCTTTGGCTTTAAGATTTCGCGTTTTTTTAACCAGGTCTGCCATTTTTAGGTTTAACGTACCATAGTGGATAAACCTGTTTTCATGATCTGTGTCCAGAAAAATTTCATAAAGCTTTTTGTTTAGTGTAGAGACATTGGTGGTCCGCTTTTTCAAAAAGCGTTTTCGTATAATTTGAATAACATTAATTTCTAGTTTGGTATCCTTAGGAAAATGAATATAGTTAATGCCGCTGCTTTTGTTTGTGAATATTAAAGAATGGTATGGTTCTACCAACTCTTCTCTGTTATCTACGCCAAATCGATGTTTAAAGCTACCGCTTAAAGCATAAATAAACCTAATGGGGTTGTAGGCATCGGCATGCATTTTAAGCCTTGTTTCATCTTTAAATGTAATGTTGTAATCCAAAAGGTTTACGCCCCAATCAAATGGTATAAATCGAATGCTGCCTTTTGCCAAATCGTTATCAACAATTAAGGTACATTCGCTCCACAATTCAAGTATGGTGCCGCCAATATGCTTCTGAATGTCTTCAAGAATTTCTTTTGAATTGTTGGCTTTGATTTCAATTTCTATCATAAAAAACTATGTGTTTAAATGTAACAGAGGCTCTAAGTCTATATAGGTGTAATTAATTTCTCCCAGATGTTCATATACATTTTCACCTTTTTTTAAATCGCCCCAATATAAATTATTGTCCAATTCATTCATATCGTATTGCCGCAGTAAATTTTCAGATATTAATAAATATTCGTCTTTTGGCACTTTATTTTTAAGTAGCTTATGGGCAATAATAACATCTTCTCCCATAAGTTTTATGTGTTTTCCTATTTGCACGGTATCAATCTCATGCCCATAGTGCAAAATAATTTTTAACCCCAGGGTTTTTGGTATTTTATGACTGTCTTCGTTGTTATCGTGCGTTACTTTTAAAATATGTAATTGCTTGTAAAATTCTTTGTAAAAATAAATGCATTGATTTACCAATATTTTTAAAGGCGGTAATTTACCGGCTTTATAAAACAAAACAGCATCGCCTTCAATTTCTGAAACCTTTAAACCAATTTCGTTTGAATAAATAATTTTATTCAATAAAGCAGGAATAATTTTAGAGCTTAAATCAGAATCTGTTTCGCTCATAAATTGTGTAAAACCACTTATATCCGGAATACATATTAACATTGGGCTTTGCTTCATTTAATTGCTTATTTAATAAAAAATAAGCTAAAGATAGTTTATTAAACGATTAATAAAAGTGCAAGTTCGGAAAAAGCTAATAAAAATAGCATTAGAGTTAATCATTATTTTGATTGAACAAAGCCTAAACTACTAAGTGTTTTAATTTTGAGTAATAAGCAAAATGAGACAAGAAAACATAAATAAAACAAAATGAAGAACATATTTGAAGCCATAAGAAAAGACCACGACACGCAAAGAAAATTACTCAAAAAATTAGTTGAGACCTCTGGAGATACAAAAGAAAGGAAACAAACTTTTAAAGCGCTTAAAAACGAATTGGAAGTGCATGCCAATGCAGAAGAGCGTCATTTTTACAAACCCTTAATTAGTAATGATATGATGCAGGAAAAGGCGAGACACGGTATTGCAGAGCATCATGAAATTGACGAATTAATTGAGAAGTTGGAGGAAACAGAATTTGATTCTCCCGCTTGGTTAAAGTATGCCAAAGATTTAAAACACAAAGTAGAGCACCATTTAGAAGATGAGGAGCATACGTTTTTTCAATTAGCAGGCAAGGTATTTTCTGAAACCAAAAAGGAAAGTTTAGCAAAAGATTACACCAATTATATGCATGCTAATCTGTAGCATTTTATTGATATGAGTTAATAACTAATGGATTTGCACTAAATAGAAGCCATGCCATTAGCTAATTTTACAATAGCAAACAAAAGTAAATGTGTTGTTATTAACACAGATGTAAACCAGTAGGCATCTTAAAATAAATTACTGCTAATATAAAAACATATAATTATGAGTACTTACACAGAAGAAATTGGAGATAAGTTAAATGACTTATTGGAGAAAACCTACGATGCCGAAAAAGGGTTTAAAAAGGCAGCAGATAAAGTTGATAACGCGGCTTTAAAATCTTATTTTAAACAAAAAGCACAAGAGCGTTATGGTTTTGGGCACGAATTAAAATCTGAAATAAAAACTTTTGGACAAGATGTAGACAAAGGCGGAAGCCTTAAAGGATCGGCACACAGAACCTGGATGGATGTAAAAGCCTTATTCTCATCCGATAATGAAGAGTCGATGCTCGAAGAAGCCATTCGAGGTGAAAAATCGGCCATTGAAGAGTATAGCGATGTTATTAATGAAACAAGCTTGCCAATGAGCACAAAATCAATTTTAGAGTCCCAAAAAAATAAAATTGAAAACGGCTTATCTAAAATTAAAACTTTAGAGGATTTAAGCTAAAATCCGCATAAATTTTAAAAAGACAATTTATTATTTTATTACAGTTAAAAGTTTGGCTATTTGAGTCAACAAAAACTATATAATAACACTAATATTGAACTTGGTTGGTTAGTGAATGAGACCTTGGTGTATTTCTAATATATCAGGGTCTTTTTGTATTTCAATAAAAAGGATATTCTTTTTATTTGCGTTAACATCAACCTTATAAGAGTTAACCTAACTTTAAACAAAATGCCACATTTGTAATATGGAATTCGATAGTCGGATTTCTTAATATTAACCATTAAAACCATATAATTATGTTACGTTGGACAATAATATTTATAATCATCGCAGTAATCGCTGGAGTTTTAGGATTTGGAGGCATCGCAGGAGCATCTGCAGGTATTGCAAAAATTTTCTTCTTTATTTTTATAGTGCTTTTTATTTTATCATTACTAAAAGGTGTTATTAAAAAGTAGATAGAACACTAAGCCAATTATTAACTTTAAAACACAATCACAATGAAAAAATTAGCAAAAGTATTTTTAATTTTATTTACCATTTCAACGGTATTTACAAGTTGTAGAGAAACAACAGGCGACAAGGTAGAGGATGCCGTAGAAGATGTAGCCGATGATGTTGAAGACGCTGTAGATTAATTAAACAATAAAAACAAAACATATCAAATAGAACTTATTTTTAATAGGTTCTATTTTTTTATGTACATACTGTAATTTATAAAATCATATCCTCAAACGGAATGATGGTTTTAAATCCTTTTTGGCTAAAATAATGTGTAGGATTGTTTTGGGCAGCCACTAAAATAAAATCGCCTCCCCAAGCGCCAAGGCTTTTTATACCGCCATTAAAATCGTTAAACAAGCTCGCTTTTACAGAACTTTGTTTTATGATTTTTGAAATGATGTTTTCGTGTTTTTCGATAAGAAATATAAAGTTTTCAAGTGTTTTACAAGAGATGATATTTTGGGTAATGTCGTTTATTTCTGAAATAGAGTCCGATAAATTTGATCTATTGTTTTTATATCGCGCTATCCCATCCCGACTATTTTGTTTTTGATTGAGGTAAACAAAATACAGGTGGTTTTTAAATGAAGGATTAAAATCTATTTCGTCAATGTTTCTCTTTTTGTCGTGTTTTATCGTGTCACCTTGAGCGCAGTCGAAAGGTTTTTTTAGTATTCCTTCGTTAAATAATTGATAGGTAATTGCAGTATTGTGTTGCGCACAAGCAATATCGTAACCACTACCGCCAAAGGTGTTTTCTAAAAGTTTATAGCCATCAACTTGCGCCCATTGTGCCATATTGTTTACTAAGGTAGAGGAGGTGCCCAACCCCCAATGTCTTGGAAAATCTAGTTTTGTAGTGATTTTGAATCCTCCATTACTATTTAAAAAATCAGGGTTGAGTTGTTTTGCGTAATTTAATATTTGAAGCAATCTATCTGAAATAGTGTTGTTATTTCGAACGGAGTGAGAAATCTCATTTTTTATAATTTCAAAAGTATCCTCAAACCAAACACTTCCTTTTTCATCCAAACTTCTCCAAATAAGTTTGGATTCGTTTATGGGTTCAACCTCTAGCGCTTGTCCGTATTTAGTTGGTATGGCTAACGATAAAGCACCGTCGAGCACCACGTATTCGCCCGTTAATAAAAGTTTTCCGTTTGAATTAAATGTTATATTGTTTAAGTTTTTAGCCATTTGAGGTGTTGTATTTGAAGTTCTCGTGGTGTCTGAGGCACTCGTGGTGTCTGAGGCACTCGAAGACGCCTTATCTCGATAAGCTAAAGATAAATAAGGCAATTTTTCAAAATTATTTTCTATTAAAGTTTCTTTCTTTTCTCTACTCCATCCTTGTATTTGTTTTTCCCTATAAAACGCTTCGCCTATGTTTTCAAATTCCTCACAGTAAACTAGTTTTATTGGGAGCCTTTTTCTTGTATGATTTGCACCTAAACCGTTTTGATGTTGTTGAATTTTTAGTTCTAAATCAATAGTGCTTCCAGTGTAATAACTTCCGTCGCTACATTCTAATATGTAAACGTATCCTTTTTGCATTTTAGTTGGTTTGTGCCTTCGAGAGCCTCAGGCACCATTACGTAACTTATTTAAAGCCTCAACAACTGCACTATGGGTTACCGTATTGGTTTTAAAATGTTCGGTTAATAAGATCTTTTCGTTATCGCTAGCTTCAAATTGGTTTAGGATATTCATCAAATGCATTTTCATGTGGCCCTGTTGGATGCCCGTTGTGGTTAACGAACGCAGTGCCGCAAAATTTTGTGCTAAACCAGCAACGGCAACAATTTGCATCAACTCTTTGGCCGAGGGTTTATGTAACAATTCTAAAGCTAGTTTTACTAACGGATGCAAGCCTGTAAGGCCACCAACAGTACCGAGCGCCAAAGGGATTTCCATCCAAAATGTAAATATGCCACCCTCAATTTTTGCATGCGATAAGCTGCTGTATTTTCCGTGTCGCGATGCGTAAGCGTGCACCCCAGCTTCAACAGCTCTAAAGTCATTTCCGGTTGCCAAAACCACAGCATCAATACCATTCATTATACCTTTGTTGTGCGTTACGGCACGGTAGGGTTCTATCTCGGCAATGTTAACGGCTTGCACAAATTTAGTGGCGAAATCTTCTCCCGAAATCGAATCGTCCTCCTTCAAATCTTCAACCTTACAGCTAACTTCGGTGCGCACTAAACAATCGGGAACGTAATTGGATAAAATACTCATTACGATTTGGATGTGCTTTTCATCATCAGAAAAACCGTCAAATACTAAAGCCTCGTTTTTAAAGGTATCTGCAAACTGTTCTAAACACGAATTTATAAAATTGGCGCCCATGGCATCTAAGGTCTCAAAAGATCCGTGCAATTGGTAATACCCTTTTATATCGTTGGTTTTATCGCGCAATTCAATATCAATAATACCGCCGCCTCGGGCTTCCATGTTTTTGGTAATGGGTTTTGCATCTTCAATAAGCTTTGGTTTTACATGCTTAAAAAAACGTTGCAATTTGTTAAAGTCGCCATGGTACATAAAGTGGACTTGCCCAATTTTGGTTGTAGACATAACGGTGGCTTTAAAGCCGCCTCTATCCAACCAAAATTTTGCCGCTTTACTTGCGGCTGCCACCACCGAACTTTCCTCGATTGCCATGGGTATGGTATAAAGCGTGTTGTTTATTAAAAAATTTGGCGCTACACCAAGTGGCAAATAATAATTGGTTATGGTGTTTTCGATAAACTCGTCGTGCAATTGTTGCAGTTTTTCGTTGCTGCTCCAATACTGTTTTAAAACGCGTTTTGCTTCTTCGGTATTTGAAAAATAGGTGTTTACAATCCAATCAATTTTTTTTGATTTTGAAAGCTTAGAAAACCCTGAAATTGTTTTGCTCATTTATTAACTCATTTACAGCACAAATATACCATTCTTGGTATGAAAATTGAAGGCTTAGTTTTCACATTCGTCCATTTAACTGTTAATAGTGTCGGTTTTTTGCATAATTTTTAGTAAACTTGACATCGTTTTGTCAAAAAAATAATTTAAATGAAAATTCTACGATTGCCCTTATTTATTTGTCTTTTCACTACCTTAATCTTATCGGCTCAAACTAAGCAAATTACACTTAACGAAATCTGGGATGGCACCTTTAGCACCAACAGTATGGATGTGTTGCATTCCATGAAAAACGGGAAGCAATATTCGGTGTTGAATTTTGATAGATATACGAGGTCGACTTCGATAGATATTTACGATTATAAAACGTTGAAAAAGATAAAAACGCTGGTAAATTCTTCCGATATCAACGAGCTTAATTATTTTACCGATTACACCTTTAGCAAAGATGAAAGCAAAATTATTTTGGCCACAAATGAAGAATCTATTTATAGAAGATCGACATTAGGAAATTATTATGTGTTTGATATTGATGCTAAATCCATAACCTTAATTTCTGAAAACAGAATTCAAGAACCCACGTTTTCTCCCGATGGTACTAAGGTTGCCTATGGGTTTGAAAACAATTTATACTTTAAGGATTTACATACCGGTAGCACGACACAAATTACTTTTGATGGTGAAAAAAACAAAATTATCAACGGGATTACCGATTGGGTTTACGAAGAAGAATTTGCTTTTGTTCGCGCTTTTGAATGGAACGCCGATAGCAATAAAATCGCTTTTATAAGGTTTGATGAAACCGATGTCCCTGAGTTTTCAATGGATGTTTACGGCACCGGATTATACCAAACTCAGCAGGTGTTTAAGTACCCCAAAGCAGGTGAAAAGAATGCTGTGGTTTCGCTTTATATGTATCATTTGGATGCCAATAAAACAAACCCGGTTAAAGTAGGTAAGGCGTATTACGATTTTTATATTCCTAGAATTGAATGGACAAATAACCCCGATATTTTAAGTGCACAATACATGAATCGTCACCAAAACGAATTGGATTTATGGTTGATAAACGCCAAAACCAGCACCTCCAATTTAACACTTGCTGAAAAAGACGATGCCTATATTGACGTTACGGATAACCTAACTTTTTTAGAAGACAATAGTTTTATTTGGACCAGCGAAAAAGATGGTTACAACCATATTTATCATTATTCTGAAGAGGGCAAACTCATTAACCAAGTTACCAAAGGCAATTGGGAAGTCACGGATTACTATGGTTATGATGAAAAAGCGAATAGGATTTTTTATCAATCTGTTGAAAATGGTTCAATAAATCGCGATGTGTATTCTATTAAATTAAACGGTCGCGATAAAAAGCGATTGACAAAAAGCGAAGGCACAAACAATGCTTCATTCAGTGCGGATTTCTCATATTTTATCAATACCTTTTCAAGCGCCACTACGCCACCGGAATACACGTTAAACAGTGCATCTTCAGGAAACCTCATTAAAAGCATCAAGGATAACGATGTGTTGTCCAAAAAACTTTCCCACTATAAAACCTCAAAAAAAGAGTTTAGCACCATTCATGTAAACGGTAACGATTTGAACATGTGGATGGTTAAACCAGCCGATTTTGATGCTACAAAACAATACCCGTTGTTAATGTATCAATATTCGGGTCCAGGGTCTCAACAGGTGGCTAACCGTTGGAATAATTCAAACGATTATTGGTATCAGCATTTAGCGCAACAAGGATATATTGTGGTTTGTGTTGATGGTCGTGGTACCGGTTTTAAAGGCGCACAATTTAAAAAGATGACTCAAAATGAATTGGGCAAATACGAAGTTGAAGACCAAATTGATGCCGCAAAACAATTGGGAGCATTACCGTATATTGATGCCAGCAGAATAGGTATTTGGGGCTGGAGCTACGGTGGTTTTATGAGTAGCAATGCCTTGTTTAAGGGTAACGATGTATTTAAAATGGCCATAGCCGTTGCTCCCGTAACGAGTTGGCGTTTTTACGATACCATTTACACAGAACGCTACATGACAACACCACAGGAAAACCCAAGTGGCTACGACGATAATTCACCAATTAACCACGTCGATAAATTAAAGGGCGATTATTTGTTAATTCACGGTTCTGCCGATGATAACGTACATTTGCAAAACACCATGCGATTGGTTGAGGCTTTAATTCATGCTGATAAGCAGTTTGAATGGGCGGTTTACCCTGACGATAATCATAGTATTTACGGTGGAAACACAAGGTTACACCTCTATAAAAAAATGACTACTTTTATAAATTCTAAACTTGGCGATAAACGAGAAAAAGCCAAAGTAAACGAAACAAAAAAAGTAGATATAAAAGGATAAAATAATAACTAACTAACAATAAATTTATGGCAAATTCAGCTACAATTAAACAAAAAGAATTATTTGGACATCCGGTTGGGTTATATGTTCTGTTTTTTACCGAAATGTGGGAACGCTTTTCTTATTATGGAATGCGAGCTATTTTGGTGCTTTATTTAGTGCAGACAACATCTGATACAAACCCTGGATTGGGATGGACCAACGGAGAAGCTTTAGCGCTTTACGGCTGGTATACCATGCTGGTTTATGTGATGTCAATTCCCGGAGGATGGATTGCCGATAAGTTTCTTGGGCAGAAAAAATCTGTACTTTATGGCGGAATAATATTAGTTGCAGGCCATAGTATTTTGGCTGTTGAACAAATGTGGGCTTTTTATTCAGGTTTGGCTTTAATCATAGCTGGAGTTGGGATGTTAAAACCGAACATTTCTACTATGGTTGGTGGGTTGTATAAGCAAGGGGATATTCGAAGAGATAAGGGATTCACTATCTTTTATATAGGAATAAACGTTGGTGCCTTTTTATCTAGTTTAATTGTTGGTTATGTAGGCGAAGTACATGGTTGGCATTACGGTTTTGGATTAGCCGGAATTGGTATGACATTAGGGTTAATTCAGTATGTTGTAGGACAAAAACATTTAAAACACGTGGGTAACTTTCTTGGGGCTTCTCAAAATTCAGATGATAAAGAGCTGATGAAAAAACCTTTAACTAAAATAGAAAAGGATCGCGTGATTGTTCTGTTTATATCATTTTTATTGGTAATTGTTTTTTGGGGTGCATTCGAACAAGCGGGTGGATTGATGAATATATATGCCAAAGAAAATACCAATAGAATGCTCATGGGCTGGGAAGTGCCTGCATCTTGGTTTCAATCCTTAAATGCCATGTTTATTATTTTCTTAGGAACATCGGTGGCTCTTTATTGGGCAAATAGAAAATTAAAAGGAAAAATATCAACTTCTTTATTTAAAATGATAGTTGGGTTAATTATAATGGGAACAGGATTTTTCTTTATGTCGGCCGCAGCTTCAGAATTTAACAGCACGGGTTCTTCCGCTATGTATTGGTTAGTGCTGGCTTACTTGTTTCACACAGTTGGTGAATTATGTATTTCTCCAGTTGCATTATCATATATAACAAAACTTGCTCCAGTGAAGTATGCTTCGTTAATGATGGGAGTTTATTTTGCCATGACTGGTTTTGGTAATAAACTTGCGGGATTATTAGGCGAATCGGCTGAAGGTTTGGGAGAGCTTACGGTATTTACGGGAATAGCTGTTTTCTGTGTGGTGTTTGGAGTTCTAGTGATGTTATTCAGGAAGAAACTGGAAACTTTAACCCATGGCGCCGAAGATAATGAAAGAACAATGCATGAGGAGGCTGAAGGCTTCGAATTAGCAGATAATCAATAAACTATCAATAAACCTCGTAATTTATTATGGGGTTTTCTTCATTAAAACCATTAAATATTCTTTTTATGAATACCGATATCGAAAATCTATTTAAAGACAAGGTAATAGGGCATCCAGCAGGATTATTTGTATTGTTTTTTACCGAAATGTGGGAGCGCTTTTCCTTTTATGGGATGCGTATTTTATTGGTGCTGTTTTTAACGGCGCCTATAATAAGTGATAACCCAGGTTGGGAATGGCCCCGCGAACATGCTTTGGCTTTAATTGGTACTTATGCTTCGCTGTTATACTTAACGCCAATTATAGGTGGATGGATTGCCGATAAAATTACAGGATATCGTGTAGCCGTTGTTATTGGCTGTTTAATAATGACGCTTGGCCATGCTTCTATGGCCTTAGAAACTACCTCGTCTTTTTATATAGGTTTAGCCTTGCTTGTTATTGGTACCGGTTTTTTTAAACCAAATATTACATCGATTATTTCTGAAATGTACAAGGGGAAGGAGTCTAAAAAGGATGGCGCATATACCATTTTTTATATGGGTGTTAATGCCGGGGCATTTTTTGGGATGATGCTTTGTGGCTATTTGGCTGAAAATTATGGTTGGCCTTGGGGCTTTGGTTTAGCTGGGATTTTTATGTTTTTAGGCATGTTGCAATTTTGGTTGGCTAAAGATTTGTTTGGAAATGTAGGGGGAAAACCGTCATTGAAACACGTGGTTGAAATTCCTCAGAATATTAATGAAGAAGCCCCTAAAGAACAAGAAGAATCCGCTGTTGATGAAAAACTGAATCCGTTTACCGCTTTCGATAAAATATTAATTGTTTTATCTTCCGTAGGAGGCTTGCTCTATCTTTTTAATGACCCTTTAGAGAAAATAGAAGGAACTAGTTTAATGCCTTTTGAAGTTGGTGGCTTAAGTGGCTCTAGCTTTATAGTGCTTTTAGCTTTGGCATTGTTCTTAGTTTTACTGGTAACGCGTATTGCCAGATATTTGCCTATTGTTAGAGATAGAATTATTGCTGTATCTATTTTTGGTGTGTTTACCGTGTTCTTCTTCGCCTTTTTTGAGCAATCTTTAGGGTCAATGACCTTGTTCGCTAGAGATTACACTGATAGAACCTTAGTTGGAAACTCTGCCATGATCTTTAAAATAGTTGACGCCTTATTAACTACTGTACCTTTAATTATTATTACTTGGGTGCTTTACTTGTTGGTAAAAAAGACCTTTGCTAAAATCGGACTATCTAACGTTGTATTAGCTATTGCGTTCGCTGGAATTTGGTTTTTGGTTATTTTTAGATTGGTAAATAAATTCACCGAAGAAGGTCACGAAATTGAAGCCACTTGGTTTGGTATTCTAAACTCGTTCTTTATAATAACATTGGCGCCCTTGTTTTCTAAATGGTGGGAGAGTAAATACAACCCCAGTGCCGCAATGAAGTACGGTTTAGGTTTAATCTTGTTAGGTTTAGGTTTTGCGATTTTATCCTACGGAGCATCTGGCATTCCTTCAGGAGCTCAAACAGCATCGGTTAGTATTGTATTCTTAATATTAGCATACTTATTACATACTATGGGAGAACTGTGTTTATCACCAGTTGGGTTATCGTATTTAAGCAAATTGGTGCCTGCCAGAATGATTGGTTTTATGTTTGGAGTTTGGTATTTAGCCATTGCAGTAGGGCAAAAGGCTGCCGGAACTATGGGTGGCATGATTGATAAAATATCTGAACAATATTCACTTGGTACTTTCTTTTTAATATTTACCTTAATTCCGATGGGAGTTGGATTAATTTCCATTTTGTTAAACCCATTACTCAAAAAACTAATGCATGGTGTTCGTTAATCGAAAAAAGTGTTAAAAATTATTCAAAAAGCTCCTCTTTAGGAGCTTTTTTTGTAAGTTCGGAACAAATTTTGCAACTTAGATTACTATGAAAAATACAGTACTTATATTACTATTGGCCGTTTTAACATCGGCTAGTGGTTTCGCACAAAAAATAAATTGGGTTACTTTTCAAGAGGCTCTAGAGCTTCAAAAGAAAAGCCCTAAAAAAATTATGATGGACGTTTACACCAACTGGTGTGGCCCATGTAAATTGTTAGATCGCAACACCTTTCAAAATAAAGAAGTTGCCGATTATGTTAATGCACATTATTATGCCGTTAAGTTTAATGGCGAAGGGAACGAAAGTGTAAACTACAAAGAAAAAACATTTTCTAACCCTAGATATAATCCTGCAAATGCGAATAGACGTAACACGCCACATGAATTGGCGGGATATTTTCAAGTTAGTGCATACCCAACCATCGTATTTATTGATGAAAAGGGTGAATTGATTTTTCCATTACGTGGTTACCAAACTCCGGCACAATTAGAGTTATATCTAAAAATGTTTAAAGAAGACGACCATAAAACGATAAAGACCCAAGAAGAGTTTAATGCCTATTACAAAGCGTTTAAGTCTGAATTTGAAGGTTGAAAATTAGCTTCTTGAAATTTTTTATTTCAAGATTTCAAAAATTTGTCATTCCCGAGACATCGGGAATCCATTTTAATAAGCAATAATAAAAGCTCCCTTTTTACTAGTTTGGTGAAAAGGGAGTTTTCTCTTTTCGCAAATAGCTTCCCATTGCTTAATGTAAGATTTGTAATTACTGCCATCGGCAATGATGTGTTTCGGTTTTATGGAATCAATCAGTCTATTCAAATTTATTTTAGGCGATTGTCTCAACAGCACATAATCGGGTTGAAACGATTTTATATTGTAAACACCTAAACTATCAACAACTAAAAGCGTTTTATCATTTAAAATATAAATAGATTTTAGCGTATCTTTTTTAATGGTTTTTATATGATTTCCAACCGTGTAATCTTTTATTATTTTATTTTTTGAAGCCGTTAAGCTATCAAAATCATGAGCAACCAAAAGGCTGTGGTTTGTGCTGTTTCCCAGTAAACTATACCGACTTTTATGAAACACTATAAATTCATTTGAAGTGTTTTTGTAATGTATATAAATAAAAGCACATTGAATGCATATTACCGAAACGAGTAGCAATTTTAAATTCGAGAAGCTGCGTTTCTTCAAAAATTTCACAAGTGCAATAATGCCTAAATAGAATGCGAAAACATAAATTAAACCAAAAGCAATATCTTTTAAAAGAAAGGCCTCTTGTTTAGAGACCCAACCTACAAAACCGTTCATACCGCTAATAATATAACCGTAAATTTCGGCAAAAAAGTTTGGGAGTATGTTAATTGCTGCCAATAGAATCACGAGAATTCCCAATCCTAAAATGAGCCCTAAAAATGGAATAATGACCAAATTCGAAATAAAAAACAACCCCGGAAACTGATGGAAATAAAATAAGCTAACCGGTATTATTCCAAATTGTGCCGAAACCGTTACGGTAAGCGTGTGCCAATATTTGTCGAGAAACCAATTTTTTGGCCGCCATAAATTATACAACATCGGGTCTATGGCTACAATGGCAAAAACGGCTAAGTAGCTTAACTGGAAACCAACATCGAATAAAAACAAGGGTTTAAAAAGTAAAATGACAAACATGGAAATGGCCAAAGTGTTGTAAACATTGGTGGGCCGCTTTAAATTCATGGCAATGGCAACAATGCTAAACATGGTTACGGCCCTGGTTACCGACGCCGACAAACCAGCAATTAAAGCAAAACACCACAAGCATAAAACGAGTAAAATGGCTTTAATAAGTTTGCCGTGTTTTAAGCGTTCTATGGGTTTAAAAACAAAGGTTAAAATGAGTAAAATAATACCCACATGCAATCCAGAAACAGCTAAAATATGTATGGCACCTGCATTCGTGTAACTGGTGTAAACTTCTTCGCTAATGTCTTGTCGTTGCCCAAGTAATAAAGCGTTAATTATAGCGAGTTCATCGGGTTTAAAATGATAGGGTTCGAGTTTTAAATTGATGTGTTCTCGAATATTATCGGCCATCCCAAATAAGGTGTGCCTATCGGAACTTGTCTTTAAAAGCGATGTGTTTTCAGTAAATATTTGATGATAAATGTATTTCTTTTCGAGATACTTTTTATAATCAAATTGATGTGGATTTAATGGATGAATAAGATTCTGAAAAGCAATATTTCCAATAATGATATCGTCTACTTTTAATGCGGATTGCGTCGTGTCCTTTTGAATGTTTAACAACGATTTTCCCGAAACCGTTTTGTCGTTGATTTTTAATATATCAATAACGTATTTATCGTAATAATTCCCCGGTTTTAAAACCTCTCTAATTCTAAATGTTACGGTTTCCAGTGAATCTTTTTCAACTGAAATAAATTTTAAATAATGATTCGAAAAGTTTTTTTGATTATGAAAAGACGTGGTTAAAAACCCAATAAAAATCATTAAAATGTAAGCCGCAATACCAAACCAAATGGTTTTGACAAATTGTTTTCTTGCCTTTAAAAAAAAGATAGATAAAATAACCAGTAACCCCACCGTTATGTCTATGCTTAAGCGGATGGAAATAGGGAATAAGTACGAAATGAGGATTCCTAAAATTAAGAAACACGTTAATTTAATAATGGTGAAATTGAGTAACTTCATACAACCGAAAGTTACTAAAAAAACTATAATCCCAAATGAATTTTGAAATCAACAATATCCGAGTAAAATTGTTCGATACCGAGAAAGACCTAATCTAATTGGGTTAATTTGCGGCAACTGTTGTTTGTCAAAGTCAGAGACAAGCCTCGATTCTAAATTCTTAAAGCGTAGCGGTGTAAAATATTTTTTTAAAGAACACGCCTTGCTTGAACAAAGGCGTAATACCAATAGCGTTCGGATAGCTCCGAAGTTATAACGCCGTTGCTTGTGGTTGAATGAATAAACTCTACGCGCCCCACTTGCGATGTTGTTACAATGCCCACATGGTTCACTTTTCGGCTGTTTTTTTTGGTAGCAAAAAAAAGCAAATCGCCTTTTTTAACTTCTTTTAGGTCTATCCAATCGCCAGTAATGGCCAAGGCTTTTGTGGTTCTGGGAAGCGAAATGGCTTCACTTTTAAACGCCGTATAAATTAAGCCCGAACAATCCATTCCTTTTTTTGTGGTGCCGCCATATTTATAGCGTGTGCCTTCAAATTTTTTAGCGAAATCGATAATGTTCTCAGCTTTATAAAGTGGTTCGGTTTCGGGTTTTTTTACAACTACTTTCGATTTTTTTGTTACAGATTTAGAAGATTTACAGCCGCTAAAGCCTGCCATTAACAAAAGTATTAAAAGAAACTTCTTCATATTTATGCTTTAATGGATTTGTAAATAAGTTTAGCCGTTTTCTCGCTAGCACCTTTACCTCCAAGTTTTTTTTCTAAATCGTAATAATCTAAAAATAGCTGCTTTCTTTTTTCAGAGCTGAGTATTGATTCCAATTCTTTTTTCAGTCTTTTTTTATTGAAATCATTTTGGATAAGCTCCGTAACCACTTCTCTGTCCATAATTAAATTAACCAAAGAAATAAATTTTAAAGTAATAATCCGTTTTGCTATTTGATACGAAATATTACTGGCCTTATAGCATACCACTTGCGGTATTTTAAACAAGGCCGCTTCAAGGGTGGCGGTGCCAGAAGTTACCAATGCCGCTGTGGAAACACTTAACAAATCGTATGTTTTATTGTCGATAAACCGAACGTTGGGGTTTTTAATAAAGGTTTTGTAGAATGCATAATCCTGACTTGGTGCCCCCGCAATAACAAATTGATAATCTGTAAAATGGTTAGCTAAACTAAGCATTACAGAAAGCATTTTGGTGATTTCCTGTTTTCGGCTGCCCGGTAAAAGTGCAATAATTGGTTTGTTGCTTAGGTTGTAAGTGGTTCTAAAATCAAATTCGTTAACCTGTGTTCTGTCGGCAATGGCATCAATTAAAGGATGCCCAACAAAAGTAACATCGTAATCAAATTTGTTTTTATAAAACTCTTTTTCAAAGGGCAGGATAACGTACATCGCATCAATGTCCCTTTTAATAGCGTGTACTCTATTGGCCCTGGATGCCCAAACTTGTGGCGAAATGTAATAATTGGTTCTAAAACCTTTTTGTTTTGCCCATTTTGCAATACGTAAATTAAACCCCGAATTGTCTATAAAAATGATGACGTCCGGATTAAAAGATTCGATATCTTTTTTACAAAACGAAATGTCTTTAAATATCTTATTGAGATTCAAAATTACTTCAATAAACCCCATAAAAGCACGCTCTTTATAATGCTTTACCAAAGTACCGCCAACATTTTGCATAAGGTCGCCGCCCCAAAACCTAAAGTTAGCATTAACATCTTCTTTTTGCAGTGCTTTCATTAAGTTGGAGGCGTGTAAATCGCCCGATGCTTCGCCAGCAATAATATAGTACTTCATGCGATTATTTTATATTTTTAAGCAAATCGCTTTGATTTAAAAAAGTTTAAATACAAAGGTAAAAACAGCGATAAAAACAGTGATTAACAAAACGCCCCTGGCGCGATAATCCTGTTTCTTTTTTATAAAGATAAAAAAAGCAGCCAGATTTAAAATAGCTCCTAAACTTATTAATTTACCCAAAAAACCTTCGGCAGCGGCACTTTTTATTACGGTAGTAAAATCGTCACCGCCGCCTAAAAAAGTTGCCGCTAAAATGAGGCCGATAGCGTTAGCGATCAATCCTACAAACATGCCTATAAAAATTTCTTTTTTCATTTACTTAAATTTTGCAACAATCCGTTATTTAGTAATTCAATTGGTATGGGTTTTCAGTTTATGCCATTACCGGTTTAAATTCCAGTTGTTTAATGTTTTTATATGGTTGTGCGCCGTTAAATCGAATTGTGTTGGCACTACCGAAACATAATTGTTTTCCA
The DNA here is from genome assembly GCF_048381975.1 of Hwangdonia sp. Lineage (NCBI taxonomy): Bacteria > Pseudomonadati > Bacteroidota > Flavobacteriia > Flavobacteriales > Flavobacteriaceae > Hwangdonia > Hwangdonia sp. The sequence continues at coordinate 27,409 of NZ_JBLWYT010000002.1, forward strand.
ATGCCCATTCGTCGGTATCTTCGCCGCTATCCAAATTAACAAATTTGCCCGAAAGCCAATAATAGTCCCTCCCTTGGGGATTTTGTCGTTTGTCAAATGCTTCAACCCAATTGGCTTTTGCTTGTCGGCAGATTTTTATGCCTTTTATTTGTTCTTTTGAAACATTTGGGATGTTCACATTTAAAACCACACCTTCAGGGATGCCGTGTTTTAAGGCGTTCTCGGTAATGGTTTTAACAAACGGTTTACAGGCTTCAAAATTAGCTTTCCAATTGTAATCCAATAACGAAAATCCAATAGCAGGAATGCCCTCAATACCGGCCTCAATGGCGGCACTCATCGTGCCAGAGTAAATCACGTTAATAGAAGAGTTGGAGCCGTGGTTTATGCCAGAAACGCACAAGTCGGGTTTTCTGTCCAATATTTCCCTAACGCCAAGTTTTACGCAGTCGGCAGGAGTTCCGGAGCAGCAATATTCCAATTGTGACTCGTTATCGGAATTTATTTGCCAAACGTATAATGTCGAGTTTATGGTAATGGCGTGCCCCATGCCACTTTGCGGGCTATCGGGTGCAACAACTACAACATCGCCAATGGTATTTATTACTTCAATTAAAGCCCTAATGCCCGGAGCATTAATGCCATCGTCGTTAGTTACTAAAATCAGAGGTCTTTTTGTCATATATTGGTTGTAAATACACCGCTAAAATACATAATTTAGTCAGCAAACACTTAATTTCTTTGCTTTAACAAAAAATTAGTAGCAAATGTCTGTGTTGGCATGGTTTTTTCTTTATTTTAGTGAAAAATAACAATTGATTTTTTTTAAATCGGAGTTGTTTTTTAAAATTCAAGAAAAAGATAAACAGATGAAAAATATTATGAAGAGGAATTATAAAGTATTGCTGTTAATGGTGTTGCTGGCATTTGCATCATGTAGTTTTACCACTAAAACATTTGATGATTCTGATAAAGATAAATTGCTAATCCACATTATTAAAAATGTTTTGGAACAACTTCATTTCGATCCTATTGCTATGGATGATGAATTTTCGGAAGCCTTATTTTCAGGTTATATAGAAACCGTCGATCCCCTAAAACGTTACTTTTACGAATCGGACATTAAAGATTTTGAAAATTATAAATTTACGATAGATGATCAGTTAAAAGTTTCAGACGTCACCTTTTTTAATGTGACGCACGAGCGTATGTTAAAACGAATTCAGGAAGCTAAATCGCTTTACAAGGAAGTGCTAGCACAACCCTTTGATTATTCCAAAGATGAGGTTTTCGATACGAATTCTGAAAACACCGCTTACGCCAAAAACCGAAAAGAATTAAAAGAGCGTTGGAGGCAACAACTTAAGTTTTCAACACTTACAAATTACGACGATATCTTTACACAGGAACGGCAAGCTAAAGAAAAGGACCCATCCTATGTTATGAAAACCGAGGAAGCTATTGAAAAGGAAGCGCGAGAAGCGACCTTAAAATCCCTTGATATATATTTTAACGATAATATCGACGACTTAAAACGCGACGACTATTTTGCCGTTTATGTAAACGCCATTGTGGAAGAGTTCGACCCGCACACCTATTATTTGGCACCTCGTAGTAAAGAAGTTTTCGATCAGCGTATGTCTGGAAAACTCGAAGGTATCGGTGCCGGACTTCAAAAACGTATGGACTATATAAAAGTAACGTATTTAGTATCCGGAGGTCCCGCATGGCGAGGCAAAGAGCTGGAAATGGGCGATGTTATTTTAAAGGTAAAACAAGAGGATGAAGACGTGGCGGTTAGTATTGTTGGTATGCGAATAGACGATGCCATTAAGTTGATAAAAGGGCCAAAAGGCACTAAAGTAACCTTAACTATTAAAAAAGTTGATGGCTCCATTAAAGATATTACCATTACCAGGGATATTGTTGAGTTAGGCGAAACTTATGCCAAATCGTCATTGGTAGAGAAAAACAATAAAAAGTTTGGAGTTATAAATTTACCTTCGTTTTATTTGGATTTCAATGATTACAAAAAGCTTAACGCTGCAACCGATGTTAAAGAGGAAATTGAGCGCTTAAAGGCTGAAGGCATGCAAGGTTTGGTACTCGATTTACGTAACAACGGCGGTGGTTCGTTGCCCGCTGTAGTAGATATGGCAGGTTTGTTTATTGAAGAAGGCCCTATTGTGCAAGTACGCTCAACAGCAAAGCCCAAAGAGGTTTTAAAAGATAAGGATAAATCCATTACTTGGGATGGTCCATTGGTTATTTTGGTAAACGAAATATCTGCTTCGGCATCCGAAATTATGGCAGCGGCCATGCAAGATTACAAGCGCGCCATTATTATTGGAAGCAAACAAACGTATGGAAAAGGAACCGTGCAAAATGTGGTGAATTTAAACAATGTAGTTAGAAATAGTTCCAGTGGCGATTTGGGTTCGTTGGCCTTAACTACTCAAAAATATTACAGAATCAATGGCGGCTCGGTACAGTTGGAAGGCGTAAAAAGCGATGTTACGGTGCCCGGGCGATTCAGTTTTATAGATGTAGGCGAAAAAGATAAGCAAAACCCTTTGCCTTGGGACGAAATAGATGCTGCCAATTATACCGTTTGGGATGGTTATTTTGATTACGACGAAACCATTAAAAGAAGCAATGAGCGCATGCGTAATAACGAACAGTTAAAGCTTATTGAAGAGAATGCCAAATGGGTGAAAAGTAAAATTGACGATACCGTTGTGCCCTTAAAATATGAGGCTTATAAATCGGCCAATGATTTAAACGAATTGGAATCAAAACGCTTTGATGCGATATCAAATTACAAAACAAACTTAACCTTTACATCACATGCTTTTGAGAGAAATCTTTTTGAAAGTGACACCACGGATTTAAGGGAAAAACGCGAAAGATGGCATCAAAGCTTAAGTAAGGATGTTTACATTGAAGAGGCTTTAAATGTTCTTGAAGATTTAAAAATGTCTTACACGATTAAAAAAGTAGCGACTGTAAAAGATTAGTTTTTGCAAGTGTATTGATTTTCGAATTCATTAAAATAAAAAACGCTCTAAATGCTTAAAAACTTTTGGAGCGTTTTTGGTTTGTACTTAGTTATAGTTTTACGGTAGTGTCTTTTTTTAAATCGATTATCATAGCATCTTCAACACCCAAATAACGTCTTGCGCCTAAATACCTGTTTTTGTTGAAGGCGTCATAATTATCTGCTTTAGGGTTTATGGAGTTTATTCTAACTTGACTTGCGGCATGTATAAATTCGTTTTTATCATTGCCTAACCAAATGCCGACGTGGGTGGTACGCTGTTTGGTGCTATCGGTTGCTTTTTTGCCAAAAAACAATAAATCGCCTTTTTGTAAATTTTCAAAAGCCAAATTTGAATCCACAACTTCACCGGCGTTAATTTGTTGTGAAGCATCTCTCGGGATTACAAACCCATTCATTAAATACACTGTTTTGGTAAAGCCGCTACAATCCATTCCTTTGGTTGATGTGCCGCCCCATAAATAAGGCGAACCCACAAAACGTTTTGCGGTATTTTCAATTAAATCGCCGGAAGGCTGCACGGTTTTAATCCAATGGTTGTAAATAACAGCTTCCTTTTTATTGATGTAGCCCACACGACTATCAGGATAAGCTACTTTGTAAAAGTTTTTACCCGTTTCCAAAAGCGCTAATTGAGCACCTAAAACCAGGTCTGAAACAATAGGCGCATTTGCGTTTTTTGATGCGTAAGCATGCCCGAAAGTTTGGGTATATATTATTTTAGGGGCGGTTTGCCATGTATTTAGTTCTGCAGCGGTCATTAGCTTAACGCCACCGTGATCTACCCAAGAAATATAGCGATCGGGGGTTTGTATTAAATAAAAATCACCATCAATTTTCAGTACGTTTAAAACCGTTCCTAAAATGGCTTGTGTTGCCAATTCTGCCGAATGTTTGGGTTTTGAGCGTATGTTGGCTACCGAGTTATTAACAACGGCATATTTGGTTTTTCCAACAGATTTGTTGGGTAATAAATCGATGGTGTAATCAATATGAAACGCTCCGGTTTTATCAATTAAAGGCGTGAGTTGGTCATTAAAAATCGAAACAACGTCAGCGTTGGTGGTTTCTCCGGTAACGGATAAGGTTTTATCTTTTTTTTCTAGCTTAATATCAAAAACTTCAACCCGGGTATCTGGCGCATAAATGGTTTTTAGGCTGTCTTTTACCGCTTCAAAATCGTTTTGAAAGTTGCTTTGTTGTTTGTTGCAAGAGACTAAAAAAAGCAATGCGAATAGAATAATGTGATTTTTCATCAATTATAAATTTAGTAAGCTAAAATACTAAAACAAACTAAAATTACAGCTCCAGTTACCGTAATGATTTTGCTATGTATTGAAGGCCAAAAAGATAATTTATTTAAAGCTATAGAATACGAATAAGGTTGTGGTTGGGGCCTTGGTAACTAAAAAGGATGGACCTGAAAAATTTGTATAGCGCAGCAGCTCACTTTTTTTTCAATTGTTTATGAGAGCCATCACAATTTGGAAATCTTTTTGAAAGACCACAAACGCAATCGTTCAGCCCTTTTCCTTTAAAGATTTTATCGGTATGTTCTATTATTCTCGAAATTCGGGTTTTTGCTTGTTTCGGCTTAGAAAAATGTAAAAGATAGCCTCTTTTCCTACCTTCAGTTAGGTTATTAAAGGCATTTTCGAAATCTGGATTTTCTATGAATTTTTGTTTTAATTCTTCGGGTGTTTCTAAGTCTGAAGTTTTTTTCTTCTTTACTTTTAATCCCGCTTTTTCAACTTCAATGGCTTCATAGATATAGGCTTTAATTACGGGTTTAAGTGTTTCAATTTCCGATAGATTGGTGAATCGGATTTGTCGGGCGGATTGGGTGTTTTCTGTTTGTTGTATGAGAATACGTTTTGGATCTTTCAATAATGCGCCCTTGTGGAAAAGTATAGCACAGTAATCTTTAAATCCATGAAGTAATGCAATATTCTTTTTATTATAAGTATAGCATGGGTGCATCCATTTAAATTCCTCGGTCAATCCACAATTGGCTACGATGTCACGGAGTCTCGATAGCTCCTTTTGCCATTTGTTTAAATTGTCGAGATATGTATCAACTTCAAGGTTCATTTGCTCTCTAATTTCAGGGTTTTTCAAATGTTGTACACAGTTTTTTGTTGTAAGACCTAAACGAAGTTCTGTTTTTTTTCAATTAATCAAAAAAGAAAAGCTTAAGGAATTTTAGCTAGAAGATAAATCCATATTCCCATTCAACTCATCTATATAACTTAAAACTTCATCTTTACCGATGTCTTTGGTTGATGAGGTTATAAAGTAATTGGGCATGGTTTCCCAAGTTTCTAGAAGCACTTTTTTATAAGCTTCAACATATCTTTCGATAGCTTTGGGTTTCAGCTTGTCGGCCTTGGTAAAAATAATTGAAAACGGAATACCATTTTCACCCAGCCACTGCATAAATTCTAAATCGATAGGTTGCGGATCATGCCTAATGTCAACCAAAACAAAAGCGGTAACCAATTGCTCGCGCAACCCAAAATATTGGGTTATAAATTTCTGGAAAACCTTTTTTGCACTTTTTGAAACACGCGCGTAACCATAACCGGGTAAATCGACTAAATGCCAGTTTTTATTAATTAAAAAATGATTGATAAGTTGCGTTTTTCCTGGTCTGCCCGAAGTTTTTGCCAAACTTTTTCGGCTGGTTAACATATTGATTAACGACGATTTCCCAACGTTACTTCTACCAATAAATGCATATTCCGGCAACATGCTTTTTGGGCATTTTGCAACATCGGAATTGCTCATTACAAATTCGGCAGACTTGATTTTCATTTTTTTGTCATTCCCGAGAATCCCGATAGTTATCGGGAGGATTCTCATTAATTATACTCGTTATGGTAATTTAAATTTTGCGTTTCTGCAACCAAGCATCGAGAATTTGGTTAAATTCATCGGGGTGTTCCATCATAGCGGCGTGTCCGCATTTGTCAATCCAAAACAACTCCGAATCCGGTAAAAGCTCGTTGAATTCCTCGGCAACCTCTGGCGGTGTAACCGTGTCGTTTTTACCCCAAATAATACAGGTTGGTGTTTGCATTTTCGGTAAATCCTTAGCCATATTGTGCCTAATCGCACTTTTGGCAATGGCCAGTGTTTTAATAAGTTTGTTGCGGTCGTTTACCGTTTTGTAAACCTCGTCGACTATGTCTTTTGTCGCAATTTCAGGGTCGTAAAACACATCTTGCGCTTTCTTTTTTATCACCTCGTAATCACTGCGTTTTGTATAGCCGCCACCCATAGCGCTCTCGTATAGGCCTGAGCTTCCGGTAATTATTAGGGCTTCTACTTTTTCTGGAAATAATTTGGTGTGGTATAAACCAATGTGTCCACCAAGCGAATTGCCTAACAAAATAACATCTTCATATCTCTTAAACTCAATAAAATCATGCAGATATTTGGCGAAACTTTTTACGTTGGTCTTAAGTAAAGACATGCTGTAAATTGGTAATTCGGGGATAATAATTTTATATCCTTTTTTGCTGAAAAAATTTGTGACAGAATCAAAATTGCTTAATCCGCCCATTAAACCGTGTAGAACAATAATGGGTTTGCCTTCTCCAACTTCAATATAGCTATAATTCTTTTCTTTTCTTAAACGATGCGTCATTAACTGGTTAGTCTTTTTTCGTTTAAACAAATATAGTTATTTCATTCATATTTCAGCCATTTTAATTTAAGTAGGGAATAATTGTTTTTAAATGAAGATGTTAACAGTGTGTTTATAAAATTAGATTTTTTTGTAAGGGACTGATAGCAAGTGGTTAAAATATTTCCAGCCATTTAATATCTATTTAAAATGGTATTTAATCGAAAAATTATTAACAAAGTGCAACAAAGTGGTAAAATGTGGTAAAATTTTCGATATATTTGAAACTTAAACCTTAAAACGATTATAAATCGCTTTGAACTCATTAATAGGAACATACGATTGTAAAGTAGATGCCAAAGGCAGGCTTATGATGCCTTCTGGCATGAAAAAGCAATTGGCATCTGTTATAGAAGATGGGTTTGTGCTAAGGCGTTCGGTGTTTCAGCCGTGTTTGGAATTGTATCCCATGAGCGAGTGGCAAACCGTGATGCAAAAAATAAATAAGCTCAATAGGTTTAAAAAGAAGAACAACGATTTTATCCGTCGGTTTAATGCCGGTGCACGCATGGTGGATATTGATGGGAGTGGGCGTTTGTTGATTCCGAAAGACCTAATTGGATTTGCGGGTATTTCAAAAAACATCGTGATTTCTCCAGCGGTAAACATCATCGAAATCTGGGATAAAGATAAATACGAGCAAGCTATTGATGATGCCGCGATTGATTTTGCGGATTTAGCTGAAGAAGTTATGGGACAAGACGATGACGACCATGGAATATCATAACCCAGTTTTATTAAAAGAAACCGTTGATGGTTTAAATATAAAAGAAGATGGTGTTTATGTCGATGTCACTTTTGGCGGCGGCGGGCATAGTAAGGAAATCTTAAAACGACTTGGTAAACACGGAAAGTTGTTTGCTTTCGATCAGGATTTGGATGCTCTTGAAAACGCAATTGATGATGATCGGTTTACCTTAATACATGAGAATTTTAGATTCGTAAAACGGTTTTTAAGATTTCATGGTGTAAAAGAAGTGGATGGCATTTTGGCCGATTTTGGTGTGTCGTCACATCAATTTGATGTTGCCGAACGTGGTTTTTCAACACGTTTTGAAGCCGATTTGGATATGCGCATGAACCAGCAAAACGAGCTGTCTGCATTTAATGTGGTTAACGAATATGGGGAAGAACGCTTAAAGCAAGTGTTGTTGCAGTACGGTGAATTGCGCGCTGCTCCGGCCATGGCGAGATTAATTGTAGAGCATCGGGATAACGAGCCAATAAAAACAAGCGAGCAATTAAAAAAAGTATTGAAAAAGTTTTTGCCACCGCGACATGAAAATAAAGTGTTGGCGCAAATTTATCAAGCGATTCGGATTGAAGTGAATCAGGAAATTGAGGCGTTAAAAGAGTTTTTGATGCAAACACCGGAAATATTAAAAGTTGGTGGCCGTTTAAGTTTTATATCCTATCACTCTTTGGAGGACAGGTTGGTAAAGCGTTTTATAAGAAACGGATTGTTTGAAGGCGAACCAGAACGCGATATGTTCGGGAATTTTGAAGTACCGTTAAAAAAAGTAAACGGTTTAATTGTGCCATCAAAAGAAGAAATTAAAATAAATAGTAGGGCAAGAAGTGCGAAACTTCGAATTGCTGAAAAACTTTAATAGGGTGTCATTCTGAGGAGCATTTTTTGAGACGTGAGAATCTCTTGAATTGAAAAACGTTTATTAATAAATAAAAAGAAACAGATTGCCACGCCTAAAAAGGCTCACAATGATGAAAATTAAAAAGCTAGAATGAAAAAAAACATTTACAGTATATTAAAAGGAACATTTTTAGTGAGCGACGATTCGTTTAAAAATTGGCGCATGATTCTTTTTATATCTGGTTTGGCTATTGTTATGATTGCAAGTTCGCACAGTGCCGATAAAAAAGTGTACGAAGTTGCGCGATTAAAAAATGAAGTAAACGAAATGCGTTCGGCATTTATTGATGGCAGATCAAAACTGATGCGCCTCAAAATGGAATCGGCAGTCGTTAGTAAAATGAAAGAAAAAGGGCTGTCGCCATCGGTGATACCGCCCAAAAAAATAAAAGTAAAATCCCAAAATTAAAAAGCGAACCTTGGCAGTAAACGAGAAAGGCATATTAAACCGATTGTATTTTATAGCAGGATGTATGTTCATCTTCGGGGCTGCTGTGGTGTTTAAATTGCTGAGTATTCAATTTATACAAGGCGATAAATACAAAGCCATGGCAAGTGAGCGCATAATTAAAGATGTTGTTATTCCTGCCAACAGAGGCAATGTGTATTCGGCAAACGGGAATTTGTTGGCCACCTCGGTTCCTAAATACGATATTAGAATTGATGCCATTACGCCAACCTCAAAAACCTTCGAGAAATATTTAAAGCCATTGTGCGATTCACTATCAAAATTCTCGGGGAAATCGTCTAATTATTATCAAAAGGAAATCAGAAAAGCCCGAGCGAATAAAAACAGATATTATTTGTTGGCCAGAAATATTGGGTATTCGGATTATATCAGAATCAGAAACTTTCCATTGTTAAATCTTGGTGCTTTTAAAGGCGGATTAATTGTAAAACAAACTACAAAACGCGAACATCCTATGGGTGGCATCGCGCAACGTACTATTGGTTACGAACGTTTTGATGAGGATGGTAATGTAACACGACCTGGGATTGATGGCGCGTACGGTATTCAGTATTTACGAGGCACACCCGGGAAAAGAAAAAAACAGCAAATAGGAAAAGGGCAATGGAAACCGTTAAGCGACGCGAACGAAATTGAACCCAAAGATGGTTACGATGTGTACACCACTATTAATGTAAACATTCAAGATATCGCGCATCATGCACTTTTGGAGCAGTTGGAAAAATACAAGGCAGACCACGGTTGCGTGGTGGTCATGGAAACAGAAACGGGCGAGGTGAAAGCTATTTCTAATTTAGGTAGAAATAGTAAAGGCTATTATTACGAACGTTTGAATTATGCCGTTGGGGAATCTCACGAATCGGGTTCAACATTTAAACTCATGGCGCTTGCAGCGGCTCTTGAAGATAAGGTGATTGATACCAGTGATGTGGTTGATACCGAAAAAGGGATCTTGTCATTTTATGGAAAAAAAGTAAGAGATTCAAAACATGGCGGCTATGGTAAAATATCGGTAGCCAAAGCTTTTGAAGTGTCGTCAAATACAGGAATCGTTAAGGTTATCGATGAGGCTTATGGGAAAAATCCAAGCAAGTTTGTCGATAGGCTTTACAGTATGAGCTTGAATGAAAAATTAGGATTGCCCATTATTGGTGAACCCAGTCCGATTATTCCAGACCCACGAATAAAAAACAAACGCTGGAGCGGTATTGCATTGCAATGGATGGCGTATGGCTACGGTGTGTCGTTTACGCCACTGCAAACCCTAACATTTTATAACGCGATTGCCAATGATGGTGTTATGGTAAAACCGCAGTTTTTAAAAGAGGTTAAAGAGTTTGATGAAACCATTGTGCCTTTTGAAAAAGAGGTGATAAACGGGCGCATATGCTCGAAAGAAACTGTTGCCAAAGTGCAACAATTATTAAAGAACGTGGTTGAGAAAAAGCACGGAACGGGTAATAAATTGTACTCTGAAAATTTCTCGATGGCAGGGAAAACAGGGACTTGTCAAAAAGATTACAGCGATAAGGAAAAACTGAATTACATCTCGTCGTTTGCGGGGTATTTTCCAGCGGATAACCCAAAGTATTCTTGCATTGTTGTTATCCACGAGCCAGATAAAAGTGTTGGGTATTACGGTGCCGATGTATCTGGGCCTGTTTTCAAAAAAATTGCTCAAAAAATATTTACCGATACGCCCATTATTGATGAGGTTGCGTCTTTAGAAGTTAAAAGCGCATCAACAGAAAAAGAATACGAAAGCTTTTATAAAACAGCGCAGACCTATAAAACCATTATGCCAAACGTTGTTGGGTTGCCCGCTATGGATGCCGTGGCCTTATTGGAAAATATGGATGTAAACATTAAAGTGAAACTTAAAGGTAGTGGCACTGTAAAAGAGCAATCTATCAGTAAAAACATAAAGCTAAAAAACAATCAAACCATCGTTTTAAAAGCATCATGATAGTATTAAAGGACATACTGTACAAAGTAACCATCAACGCCGTTGTTGGGAGCACGAGTGTGTCTGTAAATGCTGTGCATTTCGATTCGCGAAACATTAAAAAAGCTGACTTCTTTGTCGCTATTAAAGGTCATGTGGTTGATGGGCATAAATTTATTGATGTCGCTATAAAAAACGGAGCCGTAGCCATTGTTTGCGAAACATTACCGGAACATTTGGTTGATGGCGTTACCTATGTTGAAGTCGATAATTCCAACAGAGCTTTGGCGTTTATGGCATCAAATTTTTACGGTGCGCCTTCAGAAAACTTGAAGCTTGTTGGAGTTACGGGAACCAACGGAAAAACCACCGTGGCAAGTTTACTGTATCAATTGTTTAAAAAAGCAGGGTTTAAAGTCGGTTTGCTTTCAACGGTAAAAATAGTAGTCGATAATAAAACGTACAAAGCATCTCATACCACGCCAGATTCGTTAACCATAAATAGGTATTTAAAGGAAATGAACGAAGTCGGTGTCGAGTTTTGCTTCATGGAGGTGAGCTCTCACGGCATTCATCAAAATAGAATTGAGGGATTGTATTTTGAAGGCGGCATTTTCACCAATCTGTCTCACGATCATTTGGATTATCACAACACATTTGCGGAATACCGCGATGTAAAAAAAGTGTTTTTTGACAGTCTCTCGTCAAAAGCATTTGCACTTGTGAATACCGATGATAAAAACGGATTGGTCATGCTGCAAAATACAAAGGCGAAAAAGTACACCTATGCTTTAAAAGGCTATGCCGATTATAAAGCGCAGATATTGGAAAACCAGTTTGGTGGTTTATTGCTAAAAGTGAACGACAGTGAAATATGGACGCGGCTTATCGGGAATTTCAATGCGTATAATGTATTGGCAATTTACGCTACCGCGGAATTATTGGGCTTGGAAAAAGTGGAGATTTTAAGGTTGATTAGCGAATTGGAAAGTGTTAGCGGGCGGTTTCAATACATCATTTCAGATGAAAAAATAACGGCCATTGTAGATTATGCACATACGCCTGATGCCTTAAAAAATGTGTTGGAAACCATTAATAGTATCCGCACCAAAAACGAAGCATTAATAACGGTTGTTGGTTGCGGTGGCGATAGAGACAAAACCAAGCGTCCAAAAATGGGACACATAGCCTCGGCATTAAGCAGTAAAGTGATTTTTACAAACGATAATCCGCGAAGCGAAAAACCGGAGGCCATTCTTGAAGATATTGAAAAAGGTGTCGAGCCTCAAAATTTTAAAAAAACAGTAACCATAACCGATAGAAAACAGGCTATTAAAACGGCCTGCCAAATGGCGCAACCTAACGATATTATTTTAATAGCGGGAAAAGGGCACGAAACCTATCAAGAAATTAAAGGCGAACGCTTTGATTTTGATGATTATAAAATAGTACAGGAATTTTTAAAACAATTACAGAAATAATTTTTGTCATTCCTGCGAAGGCAGGAATCCACAATAAATTATAAAAATAAGCAATAAAAAATAGTATAAATGCTGTATTACCTATTTGAATATTTAGAAAGCGAATTCCAAGTGCCAGGAGCAAGACTCTTTAGTTATTTAACTTTTAGAGCAGCATTAGTTATGATTTTATCATTGCTAATTTCTACCATTTACGGAAAAAGAATCATTCGTTTTCTTCAAAAAAAACAAATGGGAGAAACCATTAGGGATTTAGGATTGGAAGGTCAAAAAGAAAAGGCAGGCACGCCAACTATGGGTGGTATCATTATTATTCTTGCCACATTAATTCCGGTTTTGTTGTTCGCCAAACTAGAAAATATATACATTATTTTACTGATTATTACCACGCTTTGGATGGGGGTTATTGGTTTTCTTGACGATTATTTAAAGAAGTTTAAAAACGATAAAGACGGTTTAAAAGGACGTTTTAAAGTGTTAGGGCAAATAGGTTTGGGAATCATTGTTGGAACCACATTGTTTTTTCATAGCGATGTGACCATGAAAGAAAAACTTCCGTTAGAAGTGCGGCAAGAGCTTTTGGCCGAAAATCCAAAAATAGAACCTTCAAAATTATTTGAAGACGAAATAAAATCAACCAAAACAACCATTCCTTTTGTAAAAGGGAACGAATTTGATTACGCAAAATTAATCACCTGGATAAGCCCGGATTTAGAAAAATACGCTTGGGTTATTTTTATTCTAGTGGCCATTTTTATAATAACTGCCGTGTCAAACGGTGCAAACCTTACCGATGGCATTGATGGATTAGCAGCCGGAACATCGGCCATAATTGTGCTCACTTTGGGCATTTTTGCGTGGGTTTCGGGTAATATTATTTTCTCTGAATACCTCAATATTATGTACATCCCACGGGTGGAAGAAATTACAATTTACATCGCCGCCTTTGTGGGTGCGCTCATTGGGTTTTTATGGTACAATGCTTTTCCGGCACAAGTGTTTATGGGCGATACGGGAAGTTTAACCATTGGCGGCATTATAGCGGTAATCGCCATAGCGGTGCGTAAAGAGTGGCTCATCCCTGTATTGTGCGGTATATTTTTAGCAGAAAATTTATCGGTGGTTATGCAAGTGAGCTGGTTTAAATATACCAAGAAAAAATACGGAGAAGGACGTCGCATTTTTAAAATGTCACCACTGCATCATCATTATCAAAAATCGGGGTATCACGAAAGTAAGATTGTAACACGATTTTGGATTGTGGGCATACTGCTGGCTATTCTATCGATTGTAACATTGAAAATTCGATAGATGACACGGTTGGTGATTCTTGGCGGAGGAGAAAGTGGTGTGGGAACAGCGCTTTTGGGAAAGGCAAAAGGATACGATGTTTTTGTTTCCGATAAAGGAAAAATAAAAGAAAAATATAAACAAGTTCTTATACATAATGAGATTGAATGGGAAGATGAAATGCATTCGGAAAGTAAAATCTTGAAAGCCGATATCGTCATGAAAAGCCCGGGAATTCCAGATAAAGTGCCTTTGGTAAAACAAATTCGCGAACATCAAATTCCGGTGGTTTCAGAAATTGAGTTTGCATCAAAATTCACCAAAGCAACCATAGTAGGAATTACAGGAAGCAATGGTAAAACCACAACGGCAACCTTAACGCATCATATTTTAAAACAAGAGTTAAATGTGGGGTTGGCCGGCAATATTGGCGACAGTTTTGCAAAACAGATTTTAGAAGACGATTTTAAAAATTACGTGCTTGAGATTAGTAGTTTTCAGTTAGATGATATTATCGATTTTAAACCAAAAATAGCTGTGATTACCAATATAACGCCCGATCATTTAGATAGGTATAATAATCAATTTGAAAACTATATCGCTTCAAAATTTAGAATAGCGATGAATCAAACAAATAACGATTATTTGATTTACGATGCCGATGACGACGTGATTACCAATCATTTAAAAAACCATCCAATTCAATCCACATTATTGCCATTTTCGTTGACAAAAACAATAAAAAATGGCGCGTATTTAGACAAACAAAATATAATAATAACAATAGATAACAACCAGATAATTATGCCAACAACAAATCTAGCATTAGAGGGAAAACACAACGTTAAAAATGCTATGGCTGCCTCGACAGTAGCACATTTATTAAAAATTAGAAAGCAAACCATTCGCGAAAGCTTAGAAAATTTTCAAGGTGTCGAGCATCGTTTGGAGAGTGTATTGAAAATCAATAAAGTGCAGTACATAAACGATTCAAAAGCAACCAATGTAAACGCGACATATTATGCTTTGGAAAGTATGGATGCACCTACGGTTTGGATTGTTGGCGGAACAGATAAAGGCAATAATTACGAAGAATTGTTTCAGTTTGTAAACGAAAAAGTAAAAGCCATTATTTGCTTGGGTGCCGATAATGAAAAGCTGATGCGCACGTTTGGAAATATGGTTGATATCATAGTTGAAACACAATTTATGTCTGAAGCCGTAAAAATAGCTTATAAAATCGCTGAATCAGGTGATAACGTATTGTTGTCGCCAGCTTGTGCCAGTTTCGATTTGTTTGAAAATTACGAAGACCGAGGTCGTCAGTTTAAAAATGCAGTAAGAAATTTATAACAAAAGTGCAAACACTATTTAAAAACATAAAAGGAGATCGTTTGATTTGGGCTATAGTGGCGCTGTTGGCTATACTGTCGTTTTTACCAGTGTATAGTGCTGCAAGTAATTTGGCTTATCGGGGAGGTAACGGTAACACGTTTGCGTTTTTTGTCAAGCACTTTATGCATTTGTTTTTAGGGTTTGTTATTATGTATGGGGTGCATAAAATTCCATATCGATATTTTAAAGGCCTTTCGTTGGTGTTGGTTCCTGTGGCCTTGGTGCTGTTAGGCATTACCATGTTGCAAGGCACCACCATTGAAGGCGCAAATGCTAGTAGATGGATACAAATACCCATTGTGGGCATGTCGTTTCAAACTTCCACATTTGCATCGGTGGTATTAATGGTTTATGTAGCGCGTTATATGTCTAAAATAAAGGACAAAACGGTAACATTTAAAGAGACTATATTGCCGCTTTGGTTGCCGGTTTTTTTGATATTGGTGCTCATACTTCCGGCTAACTTTTCAACGGCAGCCATTATGTTTTTAATGGTTGTTATGTTGGTTTTTTTGGGCGGATACCCCATTCGGTATTTAGCCGTAATTATAGGCTCTGGTGTTTTGGTGTTGGTGATGTTTGTGTTGATAGCAAAAGCATTTCCCGATGCTATGCCAAATAGGGTGGACACTTGGATGAGCCGAATAGAAAGTTTTTCCGACCCTGAAGATACTGTGGCCGATTACCAAATTGAAAAAGCCAAAATAGCCATTGCTTCTGGGGGTGTAAAAGGTGTTGGTCCGGGAAAAAGCATACAAAAGAATTTTTTACCGCAATCCTCATCCGATTTTATTTTCGCCATAATTATCGAAGAATACGGGTTGTTGGGAGGCTTTACCATCATGATTTTATACATGTGGCTGTTGTTCAGAATCGTAATAGCAGCGCAGAAATCAGACACCATTTTTGGTAAACTATTAGTGCTTGGTGTGGGCTTGCCCATTGTGTTTCAGGCGTTAATTAATATGGCCGTGGCAGTAGAATTGTTCCCCGTTACAGGGCAAACCCTGCCGTTAATTAGTAGTGGAGGCACATCTATTTGGATGACCTGTTTAGCTATTGGTATCATACTAAGCGTAAGTGCAAAACGAGAAGAAATAAAAGAACAAGAAAACAGTGAAGATAATCCGTTAGAAATTCTATCGGAAGCGATTTAAGTTATCCTGCAAGGTTTCAAAAACCTTGTAGGTATATAAAAAAAAACATTTGTGAATTAGTGGCAAAAAAAGACACATATAAAATTATCCTTTCCGGAGGAGGCACAGGCGGACACATTTATCCTGCTATTGCCATTGCAAACGAAATTAAGTCTCGTTATCCCGATGCTGAATTTTTATTTGTTGGTGCAAAAGACAGGATGGAAATGGAAAAAGTGCCCCAAGCAGGATATGATATTAAAGGCTTGTGGATTTCTGGAATTCAACGAAAACTGACTCTAAAAAACCTATCGTTTCCTTTTAAAGTGAACAGTAGCCTTTTTAAATCCAGAAAAATCATTAAGGCCTTTAAACCCGATATTGCCATTGGCACAGGTGGTTTTGCAAGCGGGCCATTGTTGTATGTGGCTACCTTAAATAAGATTCCAACCTTAATACAAGAGCAAAATTCTTTTCCTGGCATTACAAATAAATTGTTAGGAAAAAAAGTAGATAAAATTTGTGTGGCGTATGATAATTTAGAGCGCTTTTTCCCAAAGGAAAAACTGATTAAAACAGGAAATCCCGTACGTCAAGATTTATTGGATATTGACACTAAAACGGTTGAAGCCAAAAACCATTTCAATTTAAAACACGCAAAATTCACGCTTTTGGTCATTGGCGGCAGTTTGGGTTCAAGACGAATTAATGAATTGATTGAAAAAGAATTGGATTTTCTAGATACTCAAAACGTGCAAATAATTTGGCAATGCGGCAAGCTGTATTACCAGCAATATAAAATTTACGGAAACACAAAAAACGTACAGGTCTATGAGTTTTTAAATAATATGGATTTTGCCTATGCCGCGGCCGATATTGTGATTTCCAGAGCAGGAGCCATTTCGGTATCGGAGTTGTGCATTGTGGGCAAACCCGTAATTTTTATACCGTCGCCAAATGTTGCCGAAGACCATCAAACCAAAAACGCTATGGCTGTGGTTAAAAACAATGCGGCATTAATTATTAAAGAAGAAGATTTAGATGCCGATTTCGAGAACAAGTTTTCGCAGTTAATCGCTTCCGCGGAAAAACAAAAAGAACTGGGAAAAAATATAAAAAAACTGGCATTGGTTAATGCCACAAAAGAAATAGTCGACGAAGTAGAAAAACTGCTCAAAAAATAAATGAATTTAAAAAGCAAACATAACATCTATTTTATTGGCATTGGCGGCATTGGCATGAGTGCCTTGGCGCGCTACTTTCACGCCAATAACAAACATGTAGCTGGTTATGATAAAACGCCAACTGCAATTACTGATGCGTTGTCGGCTTTAAATATTCAAATTCATTTTGATGATACCGTTGAACAAATTGATGCTAAATTTTTAAACCCCGAAAGCACTTTGGTGGTGTACACGCCGGCAATTCCTAAAAACCATACCGAATTAAATTTTTTTAAAGCGCATGGTTTTCAGGTGTTAAAACGCTCTGAGGTTTTAGGGTTGATAACCGAAAACACCTATTGCTTAGCCGTTGCAGGTACACACGGAAAAACAACAACAACTAGTATTCTAGGGCATTTAATGTATGAATGCGGTGTTGAATTAACGGCATTTTTAGGCGGCATTAGCGAAAATTATAATTCGAATTTAATATTAAAAGGAACTGAAGTTTCAGTGGTTGAGGCTGATGAGTTTGATAGATCGTTTTTAACCTTATCGCCAGATTTGGCATGCATAACTTCAATGGATGCCGACCATTTGGACATTTACGGAGAAGCTTCAGAATTAATACATTCATTTAAGGATTTTTCAAAACGAATAAAACCCAAGGGAAAGTTGTTTGTTAAAAACGGATTGCCATTAAAAGGCATCACTTATGGCATTGAAGACCATTCAGACTACAGCGTTCAAAATATAAAAATAGAAAACGGCACCTATGTTTTTGATGTGAAAACACCAAAAAGGGTACTTGAAAATTTAGAATTTAACCTACCTGGTAGACATAATTTGTCGAATGCATTAATAGCCTTGGCGATGGCTGTAGAATATGGTTGCCCACACCAACAGCTCGCCAAAGCTTTAGCATCTTATAAAGGTGTTAAACGTCGATTTACCTATCAAATAAAAACCGAGGATTTAGTGTTTATTGACGATTATGCGCATCACCCCGAAGAAATCAATGCGGTGCATCAAGCGGTTCGGGAAATGTATCCTAAAAAAAGAACATTGGCTATTTTTCAGCCTCATTTGTACTCACGAACACGGGATTTTGTTGACGATTTTGCTAAAAGTCTATCGCAGTTCGACGAAATCGTATTGTTAGATATTTATCCAGCTCGCGAAGCGCCCATTGAAGGTGTAACATCCAAGTGGTTGTTGGGTAAAATAAAAAATGAAAACAAACAATTGGTTAGTAAAGCCAATTTGTTAAAAACCATACAAAAAAGTCATGCCCAAATCATATTGACTATGGGGGCTGGCGATATTGGCGAAGAAGTAAAACACATTAAAAAAGAATTGAGCCTTGCGAGTTAACTGGAATTACATAAAAATGATTTGTCTGCTAGGGTTGGTAGTGTTTTTGTTTGCTTTTTCTTCAAGTAGAAACGGACAAAGAACAATTAGCAAACCGCAGGTGAAATTTATTGGCGAAAACAACCTTTTTATTACTAATGAGGCTGTTAGTAAATTGTTAATACAAAATTACAAAGGGGTTAAAAATGTACCCAAAGAAACTTTAGTTTTGAATGAATTAGAAAACGCCCTAAAATCTAATCCCATGATAAAAACTGCGGAAGTGTATGTTGCTGTTAATGGTACACTTAACGCGGAAATTGAACAAAAAAAACCTATTGCAAGAGTAAGCACAAATGCGTCTTATTATATTGATGACGAAGGTTCATACATGCCGTTATCAAATAATTATTCGGCAAGAGTGCCGTTAGTTACTGGTTATGTTGAAAAAAATAATTTAAAAAATGTCTATAAAGTAGCCCATAAAATTAGGAACGATGATTTTCTGAAAAAGAATGTTATTGAAATTCATCAAAGTGCCAATAAAAAAATCTACTTAAAACTTAGGCAGTGTAATTTTATAGTTCAATTAGGCAACGTTGATTTTTTAGATAAGAAAATCAATAACCTAAAGGCGTTTTATCAAAAAAATCAAAAGGACAAAACGCTTAATAACTATAGCAAAGTCAATTTGCAATTTGAAAACCAAGTAGTGTGCAGTAAACTAAATTGAATAAGTTAATAAACGGTGAAAGCATTGAATGTAAAACCTCAATGATTGAGCAAAACGTAAACCATGGAGCATAATTTAGCAGTAGGATTAGATATAGGAACCACAAAAATTGTGGCTATGATTGGTCGTAAAAACGAATACGGCAAAGTCGAAATTTTGGGTATTGGTAAATCTAAAAGTTTGGGTGTGCATCGTGGTGTGGTAAATAATATTACCCAAACCATTCAATCTATCCAACAGGCCGTTCAAGAGGCCGAAGCTGCAGCCGATATGAAAATTATTAGCGTAACCGTTGGTATTGCGGGGCAACATATACGCAGCCTTCAACATAGCGATTATATCACCCGTTCTAATTCTGAAACCGTTATTGACGATAACGATATTGACAGACTGATTAACCAAGTACACAAATTGGTGATGCTTCCCGGTGAAGAAATTATCCATGTGTTGCCACAAGAATATAAGGTTGATGGGCAAGCCGAAATAAAAGAACCCATCGGGATGTACGGCGGACGATTGGAAGCTAATTTCCATGTGGTTGTTGGGCAAGTATCATCTATTCGAAATGTGGGGCGTTGCATTCAAAGTGCTGGTTTAAATTTAGAAGGCATCACCTTAGAACCATTGGCCTCATCAAATGCGGTATTGAGTCAAGAGGAAAAAGAAGCGGGCGTAGCATTAATCGATATTGGTGGCGGAACCACCGATTTAGCCATTTTTAGAGATGGTATCATTCGGCATACAGCGGTAATCCCATTTGGAGGCAATGTGATAACTGAAGATATAAAAGAAGGATGCTCCATCATTGAAAAACAAGCGGAGCTTTTAAAAATAAAATTTGGTTCGGCATGGCCCGGGGAAAATAAAGACAACGAGATTGTGTCTATTCCGGGGTTGCGAGGTAGAGAGCCAAAGGAAATCACTTTAAAAAACCTATCCAAAATAATTCATGCGCGTGTTGTTGAAATTGTAGAGCAGGTTTATGTTGAGATTAAAAACTACGGTCACGAAGAGCAAAAAAAGAAACTCATTGCGGGCATTGTGTTAACAGGCGGCGGCGCGCAGTTAAAACATTTAAAGCAATTGGTGGAATATATAACGGGCATGGACACCAGAATAGGCTACCCGAACGAGCATTTGGCAGGCGATAGTGATGAGGATATCACAAGCCCGCTGTACGCTACCGCAGTAGGTTTGGTTTTAGATGGCTTAAAACGTGAAGACCGAAAAAAGATTGAGCAACAGCAACAAAAAGAAATTGAAGAGGCTGAAGCTCCTAAAGAAGAAATAAAGGAAAAACCGGTTAAAGAACGACGCTCGTTCCTTGATAAGTTAACAGAACGCGTTAAAGATTTTTTAGATAACGCAGAATGATTATAAATCCATTGAATTAAAAATATAAAGTACAAAACCCCAGTAAAACAGAATTTATGAGCAGCAAAAAAGAATTCGAAAGCATTGCATTTGATTTACCGAAGAATCAATCAAATGTCATTAAAGTTATTGGCGTTGGCGGTGGCGGCAGCAATGCCATTAACCACATGTTCCAACAAGGTATTAAAGGCGTCGATTTTTACGTTTGTAATACCGATGCACAAGCCCTTCACAACAGTGGTGTTCCCAACAAAATCCAATTAGGCGTTAATTTAACCGAAGGATTGGGAGCGGGCGCGAACCCGGATATTGGCGAGCAATCGGCAGTTGAGAGTTTTGACGATATTTCAACCATGCTCGACACCAACACAAAAATGGTGTTTATAACGGCCGGAATGGGCGGAGGTACCGGAACCGGTGCGGCACCAATTATTGCTAAAATGGCAAAAGATTTGGATATATTAACCGTTGGTATTGTAACCATGCCTTTTGCTTTTGAAGGTAAAATGCGTATCGAGCAATCTCAAAAAGGTATTGAAAAATTACGGGATGTTGTCGATTCTTTAATCGTAATAAACAATAACAAACTTCGCGAGGTTTATGGAAACCTTGGCTTTAAAGCTGGTTTTTCAAAGGCCGACGAAGTGCTATCTACTGCTGCTCGTGGTATAGCTGAGGTTATTACGCATCACTACACACAAAACATCGATTTACGCGATGCCAAAACCGTTTTAAGCAATAGCGGAACGGCCATAATGGGTTCTGCCTTGGCATCCGGTCAAAACCGTGCGCAAGATGCTATTCGTAAGGCATTGGATTCACCATTATTAAACGATAATAAAATTACGGGCGCTAAAAATGTGTTGCTTTTAATTGTTTCCGGATCGCACGAAATTACCATTGACGAAATTGGGGAAATTAACGACCATATTCAAACCGAAGCTGGCCATGGCGCTAACATTATTATGGGTGTAGGCGAAGACGAGGCTTTAGAAGAATCCATTGCGGTTACTATTATTGCAACCGGTTTTAATATTGAACAGCAAGACGAGATTTCCAATACGGAAACCAAAAAAGTAGTGCACTCGTTAAACGAAGAAGAAGATATTAGCCTTAAAGCTAAAGATCCGGTAATTATTGAACCTATTGTTGAATTAGAAGAGAAAAAAGAAACACCGATTGTTAGGCATACTTTAGATTTAGATTTGGATGAAGAACCTGTAAAACCCACAAAAAAAGCGGTAGTAAAACAGGATATTGTTGACGATTTTTCAAAGGATATCAATTTAATTCCAACTTCAGAAATCATTAAAAATATCGATGTGGTTTATGATGAAGTAAAATCCAATCATATTGAAGAAGAGGATTTTATTATCAAGCCCGTAACAAAAATGTCTAGCGATGTTGAAAACATGACCGATGTTGAGGTGATTTCAGATTATATCGAAGAAGAACAACAAATCACGCTAACTTTCGATTTGCCATTATCTTCAGATGCTGAGGAAGACAGCAACAACGATGACGTTGTGTCGCATCAACTAAATGAAGAAGCAAAAAACATTCCGGTTAATGATTATGTGGAGCTTATAACCGTAAACGAAACCAACGAAAAAGGTGATATACGTTATGCTTTGGATGATTATGTTGAAGTGGAATCTTCAATAAATAAAAAAGCATCAAAATCCAAAGACGTTGAAGAGGAAATTGACAACGATATTGTTTTTGAGAAAAAAGTTTTGCCTCAAGAAAATAATGAAGAATCGGCAAGCGAGGAGGTAGACCCATTGAATAGCCCAATTTCGGATTTATTGAAAGAACGCGCAGACGAACGCAGACGGAAGATGAAAGAGTTCAACTATAAATTCAATAGCGCTAAAATTGACGATATCGAAAAAACGCCCGCTTATAAGCGTCAAGGTGTAAATTTAGAAGAAGCCAAACACTCCTCTGAAAACGATATGTCGCGAACCAGCATTGGTTTAGATGATAACGACGATATTCAATTGCGAAATAATAATTCTTTTCTACACGATAATGTAGACTAAAATTACACACATTGAACTTACTTGTTTATGCGCCCGAAAGGTTCCCTCAACTTTTCGGGTTTTTTATTTTATCATTTTTTTTAAAGCGAAATAAAACTTAGCTCTTTTATTAATTTGGAAAAGGATTTTTTTTTGTTTTATAAATGATTTTTTAACTGAAGACAGTAAACTGAATACTGCATACTTTTTTATATCTTCGCATTTCAAATAAAAACCCATGAGTTTACAACACAATGTCATGTCGGCTTTAAAGGCAGCGATGAAAGCTAAAGACCAAACTGCTTTAACTGCGTTACGTGCGGTTAAATCCGCTATTTTATTGGCGCAAACCGAAAGTGGTGCTAAGGCAGAACTAACCGAGGAGCAGGAGGTTAAAATACTTCAAAAACAAGTAAAACAGCGCAGGGACAGTGCTGCGATTTATTTGGAACAAGGGCGCGAAGATTTAGCTGCTCCCGAGTTGGCCGAAGCCGATGTTATTGCTCAGTTTTTACCGGAAGCTTTAAGCGATGAGGAAATAGAGAAAGTGGTGGTAATGACCATCGATTCAATAGGGGCAGAAGGCATGAAGGATATGGGGAAAGTTATGGGTATAGTTAGCAAAGAGTTGGCGGGACAAGCCGATGGAAAAACCATTTCTAATATAGTAAGACAAAAATTATCGTAATAGTATAATACAATTGGCTGCGTAGTTCAACTGGATAGAATATCAGATTTCGGCTCTGAGGGTTGGGGGTTCGAATCCCTCCGCGGTCACGAATAAAAAGAAAAAGGATAAATAAAACTGAATTTACCCATAGTTTTATTTATCCTTTTTCTATTTTTAAAGCGGAGCTTTTAGGGATGAGCGCAGCGGAGCCTGTTCGTGGAAACTTAAAGTTTCACTTCATTCTTTATTAAAAAAGAAAACCTAAAAGCGTAATTAATCCCTTTGGTGATTACAAATAAAAAAAGCCCTGTAATGTGAAACTACAGGGCTTTTGGTTTTTTATAATTGAACCGTTTACCAGAATAAGGCATATAAAACAGTTAGAATTATCATTACTGCAAACGACCCAATGTTGAACAATGGCGAGGTTTTAAACAGTTGCTTCGTAATTGGTATGCCTTTTTCATCATCTGCACCTTTGTGCTGTATATAACTAAATATCGCTATTACCAACATAGTTAAAAGTAACGTTAATCCCATTTGGTCCATAAATGGTACATCCACAAAGAACGGAGATGTTGACCACCCTTTTGGCGCTACTTTAAAATACATCGCAATCGGGATTGAGGCCAATGCGCCAATAATAGCTGCTTTGTTTGTGGTTTTCTTCCAAAATAAACCTAATAAGAACACTGCTAAAATACCTGGACTCACTATTCCGGTGTATTCTTGTATAAACTGGAATGCTTGGTCTAGGTTTCCTAAAAGAGGTGCCACTATACAGGCAATCACCAAAGCGACAAACGCAGAGATTCTTCCCGTATTTACGGTAGCTTTATCGCTAGCGGTCTTATTGATGTATTGTTTGTAAATATCCATCGTAAAGATGGTAGATGTAGAGTTTAACATCGAGGCTAAAGAAGATACTATGGCAGCGGCTAGGGCGGCAAATGCTAGACCTTTAAGGCCGGTTGGCAAAAATTGCAATAACCAAGGGTAAGCTTTGTCCGCTTGCTCCAATGACGGTAGGTTTCTAGCGGCAACATCGCCTAATCGTGCCATAATTTCCGGGTCATTAATCATTACATACGCAGCAATTCCAGGAATAACTACAATTAAAGGAATGATTAATTTTAATACCGCGGCAAATAAAATTCCTTTTTGAGCTTCTTTTAAAGATTTCGCCGCTAATGTTCTTTGAATGATATATTGGTTGAAACCCCAATAGTACAAGTTGGCTACCCACATACCACCAACAAGAACGCCAATACCCGGTAGGTTTTTGTATTCCGGATTGGATTTGTCAAGAATCATTTCAAAACGTTCAGGCACTTCTTCAAAAACAGTGGTTAATCCCGAAATAAATCCTTCGCCACCCGAAACGGTGTTTAGCGCTAAATAAGTGGTTACCAAACCTCCCAGTACCAAAAAGATAACTTGTATTACATCGGTCCAAGCCACGGCAGATAAACCTCCGTAAAGCGAATAGGCTGCAGCAAATAATGCTAATCCTATAACACCGTAAATTAATGGTATTCCTAAAATGGTGTTTAAGGCTAAGGAGCCTAAATATAAAACGGTGGTTAAATTCACAAATACATAAAGTGCAATCCAAAATACAGCGAGAATGGTTTTAAGGTTGGTAGAATAACGTTTCTCAACAAATTCCGGAATGGTATAAAGCCCTTTTTCAATAAAAATAGGCAAGAAATATTTACCGACAATTATAAGGGTAATGGCAGCCATCCACTCGTAAGATGCTATGGCAAGCCCTGATGCAAAACCAGAACCCGACATGCCTATAAATTGTTCAGCTGAAATATTAGCTGCAATTAATGATGCTCCAATAGCCCACCATGGCAGGGATTTGCTGGCCAAAAAATAATCTTCGGCGTTTTTTTGATGTCCTTTTTTGTCTCTAGAAACCCATAATCCTACGCCCAAAATTAAAATGGCGTATGAAATAAAGACCACATAGTCCCAAGTACCAAATCCTGCTGTCATAATGTAATAGTTAGTTTAGTTAGTATTAAAGCATCAAATATAGATATTTATTTTTAAAGACTTATAGTTTTAAATAAATAAAAAACAACTAGTAGGGTCTAGTAGGTTTTTATGATTTAAAATGCTACCTTTGTACTCGATATGATTTCAATTCAAGATAAAATAGGCATACCAAAATACAAGCAAATTGTAAACTCCATTGAAGAGGCCATTACATCCGGTGTGCTTAAAAAAGGCGATCAGTTGCCATCGATTAATAAGGTTAAAGATGCGCATTCGCTTTCTAGAGACACGGTTTTAACGGCTTTTAACGAACTGAAAAACAGAGGAATTGTTCAATCTGTTGTCGGTAAAGGATACTACGTTTCCAGTGAGGATATCAATGTGAATCAGAAAGTGTTTTTGCTTTTCGATGAGTTAAACTCGTTTAAAGAAGATTTGTACAATTCGTTTTTAGAAGATTTGGGGGAGAACATCCAGGTAGATATTTTTTTCCATCATTTTAATACGACTATTTTTAGTAAACTGATTCACGACAATATTGGAGCCTATAATTACTATGTTATTATGCCGGCCAATTTGACCAATACAAATGCGGTTATTCAAAATCTGCCACAGGACAAGGTTTATATTTTAGATCAATTACATGATGATTTAGAACCCTATTCTGCCATTTACCAAAATTTTGAAAAAGATATTTTTAATGGCTTAAAAAAGGCATTGCATCTTATTGAAAAATATAAAAAACTAATTTTGCTTTTCCCTGAAGATAAGCAGCCGCAAGGTATGCTTAAAGGGTTTAAGTTATTTTGTGAAACCTATCATATTAACTATTCGGTTGTTGATTCACTTAAAAACAACACCCCGAAACCTGGTGAACTTTATGTTATTCCGGATGATAAAAACTTGCTTCGAATTATAAAATCATTTAAAAACAACAATTTGATATTGGCTCAGGATGTGGGCGTTATTTCGTATAATGATACCTTGCTCAAAGAAATTGTCGCTGATGGTATAACTACCATTTCCACCGATTTTAATGCCATGGGGAAAAAATTGGCAAGCATGATACGCAATAAAGAAGTGGGTAAAATTGTAAACCCGAATAACCTTATTTTAAGAAACTCGTTATAACCATTAAAACATAAATCATAGTGTACAGTATTAAACACCATAATGAAACCAATGTGTTGGAATTAAAAAATTCCGATGATTCGTTTTATGCCAAAATACATTTGAATGATGGCGCAAGTTTACAAGAATTAATGCTTGACGGCAAATCGATTATAGTAGATTTAAACCCTTTGGTTTATGCCGAAACTTATGCGAGTGCTATTCTATTTCCGTTTGCTAACCGGATTAAAGATGGCACTTATATTTTTAATAAAACCCGTTATCAGCTAGACACCAATAATAAATCTGAAAACAATGCGTTACACGGTTTGGTTTACAACAAAGCCTTTAAAATTATAGCGCACAAAGGCGGCAACGATTCCATTTCGGTTAAATTGGAATATGAGGAAAATGCATTGTCCAAAGGATTTCCGTTTACCTATACCATACAATTGGAGTATGTTTTTACTAAAGACACCATGAATTTATTGGTTTCGATTAAAAACACAAGTACAGCGTCGTTTCCCTTTACTTTGGGCTGGCATCCTTATTTTTTAAGTGAAAATTTATACGCCAGTAATTTAGAATTTTCAAGCCATCAAAAATTAAAGTTGGGAGAACGCAATATAACCATGGGTGTTGAAAACATCGAAGCCATTAAAACTTTTAATATTAAAGATAAAAAACTGGACGATTGTTGGATTTTAGATGATGATACCGTTAAATTCAACACGCCAACATATCAATTTGTGATTGAATCTTCTGAAGAAAATAATTTTTTACAGGTTTATACACCGCCAAAAGAAAACATTATTGCCATAGAGCCAACAACAGGTGTGTCGGATAGTTTTAATAACCAAATCGGGCTTAAAGTTTTAAAATCCAACGCGTCTTATCACATAGAATGGCGTTTAAAAATGATATAATAACTTAACACATAAAAAATGAATGCTGAATTAATTAACGCCGTAAAGACAACATATATTGAAACCTTTAACCAAAACCCTTTGCTTGTTTTTTCTCCTGGGCGAATTAACCTAATTGGCGAGCACACCGATTATAACGAAGGTTTTGTTTTTCCTGCCGCAGTAGATAAAGGTATTGCCGCAGCTATTCAAAAAAGCGATTCCGGGCATTGTACGGCAATAGCCTTGGATTTGGATAGTACGGTTGAATTTCACTTGGATAAATTAAAACCATCACCCGAGGGCAGTTGGGAAAATTATGTGCTTGGTGTAGTTGCCGAAATTCAAAAAAAGAATATAGTTGTAGGCAATTTTAATATCGTTTTTAAGGGCGATATTCCTGGAGGTGCCGGTATGTCATCTTCAGCAGCTCTGGAAAATAGTGTGGTTTTTGGGCTGAACGAACTATTTGATTTAGGGTTGACAAAGCACGATATGATTTTAATTTCACAAAAAGCAGAGCACAATTACGTGGGTGTTAAATGTGGGATTATGGACCAATACGCCAGCATGTTTGGGATAGAAAACAACGCGTTGCACTTAGATTGCAGAACGGTTGAATCTAAACCATTCGAAATTAATTTCAAGGATCATCAACTTATGATAATAAACACGAATGTAAAGCATAGTTTGTCTGATAGCGCATATAACGATAGGCGAGCTGCTTGCGAAAATATTTCTGAATTACTAGGAATAAAAGC
Organism: Hwangdonia sp.; assembly: GCF_048381975.1. Classification (NCBI taxonomy): domain Bacteria; kingdom Pseudomonadati; phylum Bacteroidota; class Flavobacteriia; order Flavobacteriales; family Flavobacteriaceae; genus Hwangdonia; species Hwangdonia sp. Next base: position 55,622 of record NZ_JBLWYT010000002.1, read on the forward strand.
ACTTCGTGATGCTACCGAAGCCGATTTGGAAAAAATTAAAGATAAAGTGACGCCAGAAAATTATCAAAAAGCGTTATACGTTATTCAGGAAAATAAAAGAACCATAAAAGCGGCTAAAGCTATTGAAGATAACGACCTTGAAACATTGGGAGCTTTAATCTATCAATCGCATGAAGGCTTATCAAATCAATATAAAGTGAGTTGTGATGAATTGGATTTTCTTGTTGAACAAGCCAAGAAGAATAAACATGTTTTAGGAGCCAGAATGATGGGTGGCGGTTTTGGAGGTTGCACCATTAATTTGGTTGCCAAATCCGAAGCAAAGGCTTTTGCCGATGCAGCATCTAAAGCTTACAAAAATAAATTTGGTAAAGATTGCTCGGTGTATTTTGTGAAATTATCAAACGGCACCCATTTAGTAAAGTAGTACTTAATTATATCCACTAAAAATGAATACAGATTTACAAGATTACTCGCATAAAAGATTCAATATATTAACGGGCGAATGGGTGTTGGTGTCTCCGCATCGCGCCAAACGACCGTGGCAAGGACAAAACGAATCGGTCTCAAACGAGGTGCGCCCAACACACGACCCTAACTGTTATTTATGCGCCGGAAACACGAGGATTAACGGCGAAGTAAATCCAGATTATAAAGATGTTTTTGTATTTACAAACGATTTTGCTGCACTACAATCCAACTCCAAAACGTTTGCTTTAAATAACGGATTGTTTAAAGCCGAAAGCGAAACGGGAATTTGTAAAGTGATATGCTTTAGTCCAGACCACTCTAAAAGTTTGGCCGATATGGGTGTTGATGCCATTAACAAAGTGGTAAAAGTTTGGCAGGAAGAATACCAATTGCTCGGTGCAAACGAAACCATAAATAATGTCCAAATATTTGAAAATAAAGGCGCAGTAATGGGCTGTAGTAATCCGCATCCGCATGGTCAAATTTGGAGCCAGTCTACAATTCCAAACGAAGTTGAAAAGAAAGACAATCAGCAAAAAACCTACTATTCAAAAAATAAAAGCAGCCTTTTAGGCGATTATTTAAAACAGGAATTAGAAGCCAAAGAACGAATCATTTTTGAAAATGACGATTTTGTAGTGCTAATCCCTTTTTGGGCCATTTGGCCATTTGAAGCTATGATTGCACCAAAAAAACAATACAAAGATATTACCCAAATTTCTGAAAAGGAAAGTCTTGCGTATGCCGAAGCTATTTCGGTTTTAACCAAAGTTTACGATGCTTTATTTGACTGTTCTTTCCCTTATTCCAGCGGTATCCACCAAGCGCCAACAAACGGTGAAGACAATAACCATTGGCATTGGCACATGGGTTTTTATCCGCCGTTATTAAGAAGTGCTACCGTAAAAAAGTTTATGGTAGGTTACGAAATGTTTGGTACGCCACAGCGCGACATCACTGCAGAACAAGCGGCACAACGACTACGTGATTTAGTTAAATAGAACTTGGGTTTTTAATTGTAAATTGCCGGAAACTATGTAAAGTAAAGGACAAATAAAATCTGGCAATTTTAACTTTTTAAAAACGTTTATGCTATATGCTTTATTTTTTTATTATTGAGACTTATACCTTGGGCAGTAAAGTTATATTGGGTATTCTGTTTGCGGTATTAGCCTATTTATTGCTTTATTTTGCTTTTAAAATGACCGAAATGGCATATGTTTTAAAGCATAAAAAGCCGTTGTACAATCACTTTTATATATTTTTAAAACAGCTAAATGAGTCGCAAAAAACAATTTTAAAAAATCGATTTTCGTTTTATAAGAAGTTATCGGATAAAGAAAAAAAATATTTCGAGCACCGTGTGGCCTTATTTATTAAAGACAAAGATTTTATTGGTAGGGACGGAAACAGGATTACCGATGAGATGAAAGTTTTAATCTCTGCCACTGCCGTAATGCTTACCTTCGGGTTTAGGGACTTTTATATTGGTGTAATTTCTAAAATTGTTATCTATCCTAAAAAGTTTTATTCCAATACCAATAAAGCCTATCACCGCGGTGAATTCAATCCTAAGCTAAAGGCCTTGGTGTTGTCTTGGGAAGATTTTATGGCGGGATTTAATGATGGAAACGATAATTTGAATTTGGGCATTCATGAATTTACACACGCCATTCATATAAACAGCATTAAGGAACGCGATGTAAGTTCCACCATTTTTAGCGATTCTTTTAAAGAACTCACAAAGCTGTTATCAATAAACGAAGCTTTAAGGAACAGGCTTATGGCTTCAGATTATTTTCGAAAATATGCCTTTACAAATCAGTTTGAATTTGTTGCTGTAATCATCGAAAATTTTATTGAAACACCACAGGAATTCAAATCACAATTTCCCAAAGTTTATGCAAAAGTTAGGCAGATGCTTAATTTTAATGTGGCAGGATATTGAGCGGAAAAAATAACTTGAATCCATGATTTTTATCATACTTTATTCGGTTTTTCATTTATACTTTTAATGTAGAATTTAAAACGGAATGCCATGAGAAAATTAACTCCAGTTTCAGAAATAATGACCAAAAACGTCATCGCTTTAACGCGGTCTGACAATTTAGATAGAGCCGAAATGCTTTTTAAAAGACACAACATTAGGCATATTCCTGTTGTAACCCAAGAGTCTATAATAGGGATGTTAAGCTATTCTGATTTACTTCGGATTAGTTTTGCCGATGCTACAAACGATGAGCGCAATGTAGATGCTGTGGTTTATAATATGTTTACCATTGAGCAGGTGATGACCAAAAACCTTGTAAGCGTAACAAGCGATACCACGATTAAAGAAGTTGCCAAAATTTTAGCCGAAAAAGAATTTCATGCACTACCAGTGGTCGACGATAGTATTTTAGTGGGTATTGTTACAACAACCGATTTAATAAAATATCTGCTAAAGCAGCTTTAAGAATTTGCAATAGCTTTTAAGCCTTTAATGGTTTCAAGTTGGTCGTCGCTTTTAAAAACATAACTACCGGCTACTAAAACGTCGGCACCAGAATCAATTAATTGCTTTGCATTTTTATCGGTAACGCCACCGTCAATTTCAATACGTGTTGAGGCGCCTTTTCGGTTAATGAGCGCTTTAAGTTGCTGCACTTTATTATAAGTGTTTTCAATAAAACTTTGGCCGCCAAAACCTGGGTTTACGCTCATTAGGCATACTAAATCAATGTCGTTAATTGTGTCTTCTAAAACATTGATGTTGGTGTGTGGGTTTAAGGCAACACCGGCTTGCATGCCTTCGGCTTTTATAGTCTGAAGTGTACGGTGTAAATGGGTACAGGCCTCATAATGAACCGTTAATATATGGCTACCTAAATCGGCAAATGTTTTGATGTACCGGTCTGGATCCACAATCATTAAATGCACATCAATTGTTTTTTTAGCGTGTTTGGCAATAGCTTGTAAAACGGGCATGCCAAAAGAAATATTGGGCACAAAAACACCGTCCATAATATCAATATGAAACCAATCTGCTTCACTTTGGTTAACCATTTCTATATCGCGTTGAAGGTTTGCAAAGTCTGCTGCTAAAATTGATGGTGCAATTAATTTAGAACTCATTGTGTGATATAATTTATTTGCGCAAAAATAGTATAAAAAAACAAACCCGCGGTAATCAGCCGCGGGTTCTTTCATCAATCAAAAAACGAACAGTTATGTGAAACTGTTTGTTGTCGTAATTTAGTCGTAATTTAATTACTAACCTAAATATGTTTTTAATATTTTACTTCTAGACGTATGTTTTAACCTACGAATAGCTTTTTCTTTTATTTGTCGTACACGCTCTCGAGTTAAGTCGAAAGTTTCCCCAATTTCCTCTAAAGTCATTGGGTGTTGGTTTCCAAGTCCAAAATATAAACGAATAACATCTGCTTCACGAGGTGTTAAGGTTTCAAGGGCTCTTTCAATCTCCGTACGTAACGATTCATGCAACAGCTCCTTATCTGGATTTGGCGATTCACCACTGTTTAATACATCGTATAAGTTAGAATCTTCACCTTCAACTAATGGCGCATCCATACTTACGTGACGCCCGGAGTTTTTCATAGACTCCTTAACATCGTTAATCGTCATATCCAACTCTTTTGCAATTTCTTCGGCCGATGGCGGACGCTCATGACTTTGCTCTAAAAAAGCAAACGTTTTATTGATTTTGTTAATAGAACCAATTTTATTTAATGGTAAACGTACAATACGCGATTGTTCAGCCAAGGCTTGTAAAATCGATTGACGAATCCACCAAACAGCGTAAGAAATAAATTTAAAACCACGTGTTTCATCAAAACGTTGTGCCGCTTTAATTAAGCCTAAATTGCCTTCGTTAATTAAATCTGGCAAAGTAAGTCCTTGGTTTTGGTATTGCTTAGCTACCGACACTACGAAACGTAAATTAGCTTTTGTTAATTTCTCTAAAGCTAGTTGGTCGCCAGCTTTAATACGTTGTGCTAATTCTACTTCTTCGTCTGCGGTAATTAAGTCAACTTTTCCTATTTCTTGAAGATATTTGTCTAACGATGCCGTTTCTCTATTGGTAACCTGCTTCGTGATTTTAAGTTGTCTCATGTAATGTTCTCCTTTGTTTTTTAAGGATTGCTAATCCTGCTTCTATAGTTATACGTACAATCTTCAAAAAATGTTACAAAAAAATATAATTATTTTATGCGCATTCTTTTTTAAGACCCCAAAAGTTTAAAAAAGTCACATTGTCTAATATATTTTTTTTTGAAAAAAGGAAACTCTTGCTATCGTTAAGGTAGCGTGAATGTTTTCAATTGGAATCATTTAAATTTTTATAGGCTTTTTGTTGCTTAAATTTACCGCTTCAAGCATATCTTGTGTAAATTTATAATGACCGCGGGCAGTAATTATTTTAAACCGGTGAGATTTTAAGCTGCTTAATGTGTTTAAAAACAGCCATTTGGATTTGAGTTGATTGGGTTTTTCAGATTTTAAGCTTATATCGAAGTAATGCTTTCTGCCTTCTTTTGTGGCTACAATATCTGGGGTTATACTAATATCGCTTCCTACTTTCGAGAATGATTTTGGTGTTTCGTAACCATCAATATCGGCTTTAATATTTTCAAAACCACGGCTTTCCAAATAGGCGATTGAATTTTCTAAAACGTCTGAATATTTGTCTTTATCTGCTTTTATCATAGCTAGTAATATAATGATTATTAGCAGAATAGCAAATTTTTAACTCGATTTAACGTTTTGTGAAAGGTTCTTCACTCAAAATCAAAAGGATCATTATCGATAATAATACGTTCTCTTAATCGGTTTATTTTTTGATGCATTCTTTTAAAAAACAGCGATCTGTCTTTTTCGCCGGCATTTACCAATAGTTTTGAAATACTCATTTGTTTCTCAAAAAAATCGAACATAAGCTCGCAGGTTGGTTGATGCTCAATTTTAAAATAGCTTATTACGGTAAACGGCGTAAAAAATACTTTTTGATGTGGTGTTTTTACCATAATGGTATTACTCATGGTATGTATATCGTTAAAATATAAATTATAAGTAGCCTTATTTTTTGAGTCTATCAACGATTGTTGGATAGCCTGTTTTTCAACATGTCGTATCACATCTTCAATATCGGTACAAATAAGTAATGCCAATTCTTTGGATAAAGATCCTGCTTCAAAATAATACAGCACTTGTTGTAATGTGCCATTAATAGTCGTGTTATTCCAAATTTCGGTAATGTTTATATCTTTATAAACCTCACCTAATTTAAAGGTGTTTTCCAGCAACGAATCCGGAATATCTTTTATAAAATCGTCAAAGGAAACCTTGTTTCTTGTCATTTCTGTATCTACATCCTTTAACCAAACGTATATTTTATAACGCGATAAAAAAGAATCTTTAAGTGTGTGAAAAAGCGGAATATCCTTCGCCGAATAAATAATGGAAGCGCTCTTTAATTTTGTTAACGGATAAACGCTATTGTAGGATTGTTTTAGCCACATCTCCAAACCTTCTTTATTGTGTATGGGTGGCGATAAATCTGTAAGTATTGTGGTTTGGCTACCTACTTCAAATAACTTATTTAAGGATATTTTATAATGTTTTGCAAGCTTTACGGTTTCTTCAAGCGACAAACTGGTTTTTAAGTTAATTCGTCGGTAAGCGGCATCGTAACCAATATCTAAAACACCTGCTATTTCATCAACAAACGAGGTGTTGTCATCCGCCTTTTCTTTTAAATATTGAATAAACTGATCTTGCATTATTTCAAAAATAAAAAGTAGGAAAGAGGATGATTTTGTGAAAATTAAGAAAAATAAATTGAATTCTTAGCAAATTAGTCTAATGATTATCAATAAATGCAAAGTAAATTTGAGTCATAATCTTTTAACATTTAATAAAATGAAATCTTCATACTCACATATTTTTCTGTTTTGGACGTTACCGAGTATTTCTATGGTTGAAGCCTATAAAAAAAAGTGCAAACTATTAAATAATGCCATGTATAGCATGAAGTCTATTGAAATTACAACCTTTCAAAATAAAATTTTAAAACTGAAAGAAATAGGCATTGAGTCTGGAAGATTTTATGGATTTGAAAGCATTAAAGGTGGAATTAAAAAGATATGCTTAAACATTAACGATATAAAAAATATAATACTATTGTAAAACAGTAAAACTAATGCCATCATGGGAACTAAAACAACACCATCTGCTTCATGGTTTTTCAGGATATTGGATAGCTATATTCGTTTAATAGTTGTTAGGAAAAGTTATAAAAAAGTTTTTTTTCGCAAAGCACCAAAACGAGCGACTTCAATTAACATAAATATTGCTTAGGTTATATTTGAAAAAATTACTCGTTAATAAATAACGATTTAAAATAATAAAACAATATTTTTGTAATCGATTGACTAATAGTTGTTTGCTTAAATTCCTTAAGGAGTTTCAGGCTTTTTTAAAAATTGCAACATCGAGATTATGGTTTTCCCTAAAATTAATTAAATCTTTTTTTAATTGTATTTAACCAACTGTAATTACTTGTGATAGTTAAAATTATTAATTTTCTTTTAATAGCTGGAGTTCTTCAAGGTTTTGGATTTAATCTTGTGACTGTTTTTGTAAAGAAAAGGTTCCATAAAGTAATTATATTCCTAAATTTAACGGTATTATTTATTTCATTAAACAATCTGCAAGCATGGTTAATTGATAGTGGGTTTACAAGTAAACTTTTCTTAATAAACCAGCTATTGGTGCCTTGGTATTTGTTAATATTTCCCATGTTTTATGCATTTACTGCAAATTTTCTGCGAGTAGAAAAAAAGGTAAATAGCTTTATCAAGCCTACATTAATCCTGTTTTTTACAGAAATGGTTATTAGGCTTTGCTTAATTTCTTATGTGTATTATGAAGTGCCAAATAGAGACATTTCTTTAATTGAAAAATACACAGCACTTGAAGAAATATGCAATGTGTTTTACTGCGTGTTCTTATTTGTAAACGCCAGCTTATTAATTTTTAGAAAACACGAAATGCTTGACTATATTTTAAGTTACGATGATTTAAAATGGATAAAATGGTTCATAAGATTAGGGAGCATCATTATTTTATTTTGGATTACAGCTATTATTATAAAAAACATTTTTGACAATGATATGGCGTACTATCCTTTGCGTTTGGGGACATCGGTTTTGCTGTATTGGATTGGATACCAAGGATTCTATAAATACAATGTAGTACAAGACCGTATCTTTTTAAGAAGCACCATAAATGAAAACAAGGTACTGATTACGGATAATCCGCCGAATAAAACAGAAACCCAAAAAGATCGCATTGTTAATGAAAAACATCAAAAAGAATTTAATAACATAAAGCAACATATTATAAACAACAAACTCTATCTCGATCCTTTGTTGAGTATGGACACCATAACCTCGCAGTTGGGGATAAGTAAAAGTCATTTTTCTAAACTAATCAATACGTATAGTAAATATAATTTTTCAGATTTTATAAATTCCTTGCGGGTAGAGCAGGCCAAGAAATTCTTATCGAACGATGAATTTAGTGCCTACACCATTGTTGCTATTGGTTTGGAATGCGGATTTAATTCGAAATCCACATTTTATTCCGCTTTCAAAAAGTTTACTTCAGAAACACCCACCCGTTTTAGAGACCAATTTTAAACGTTTTAGTCCGAGATTATCTTTGGACATCCTAATTTTTACAACTTAGAGTATTTAGGATATTTGAACCGGTGATTGCTAATAATTTTACGATTAATAATAATCTTAAAACTATTAGTTATGATACCAGCACTTATTTTATATCTCATTAGAAGATTTAAAAGAAAATCGAGCTCAGCTAAAATAACTAACAAATTAATATCAAAAATAAAAAAGATAAGAGCGCTACTGTTCTTCGCTTTAATGATTTGTTTATCTGCGTTTACAAGTTTTAATAACTCTGAATCAATTACATACAACGTGATAAACGGCGATAAAACCATTGGAACTATTAAAACAAATAAGAATGGTTTTAAAGATTCTGAAACCTATACGATTGAAAGTAATATTAAAGCAAAATTTCTATTTAAGTTTAATATCATAGGTAAAGAAAAATCTGTTTATAAAAAAGGCATATTAGTATTCTCTTCGGTTTTTAGAACGGTAAACAACAAAACTAAAACGAACCATAAAATAGTTTTGCACGGCAATCATTATAACCTCGAATCCAATAAAAACTCTCAAGCATTAAATGTTAGCTTAATCAAGCAAAACCTTATAACACTTTATTACGAAGAACCCATTGGAATTTCATCCGTTTTCTGTGATAATTTAAAACAAATGGCACCTGTAAAACCTATGGGTAAAGGGCAGTATAAGGTTGAGTTTACTAATGGGAAGTACAATGTTTTTCATTATAAGAATGGAAAATGCATCAAAATTGAAGCAAAAAGCACACTTTTTAATGTTGATTTAATACCTGTTAATCATGAATAGTTTACATGTTATTTGGTTTATCATCGGTGTTATTTTCACCACTTATTTTATAATTAGTTTGATGTATAAAAAATTAGGCATTGGTAAATTGGAAAATGCTTTGGTGGTTGTAAACGGCTTAAGGTTTATAAATTTAAAACACATCATGGGTATCGTGCTTTTCGGGATTTTCCCTTTTGCAATGATGCCAGAATTAAGACATTTAATAAACACTATAGAGGTTCCAAAACTACACGTATTAATCCCTTTTGTAATTGTGTTTTTTCTTTCAGCTTTTATTTCTAATTTAAGTATAAAAAAGCATGTTAATATTGAAAAAATATATGCACAGCATTATAGTTTTTCAGATGCATGGGCTTATTTTATTATCAGATTTTGGTTTCTATTGTTCTACGAATTCTTTTTTAGAGGTGTGTTATTATTTATGTTTTTAGATCACGTAACTATAACAATAGCCATAGTGTGCAATGTTGTTTTATACATGCTAATACATGCTTTTGATTCGAAAAAGGAAATTTTAGGCACCATACCTTTCGGAATAATTTTATGCCTGTTAGCCTATTTTACAAATAGTGTTTGGTATGCTTTTTTAGTCCATCTTTCACTATCTGCCGTTTACGAAATTTCAATTTTTTATTACCTAACCTTAAAAAACAAAACCATATCATGAAGGTATTTTTAACAGGATCAACAGGATATGTTGGTCATCAATTGGCAATAAAACTGGCAAATCAAAATCTAAAAATTATAGCGCTAGTTAGGGATTTGAATTCTGAGAAGATTCCGAATCATAGAAATATTTTCCCGGTTCAAGGCAATGTGTGCGATTATGAATCTGTTGAAAAAAACATTAAAGGTTGCACCTATGTTTTTCATACCGCAGCATACACCAATTTAAAGAATAAAAGATTAGACAACTTTTATAATACCAATGTTGTTGGTACCGAAAATATCTTGAAAGCATCATTAAAACATAAAATTAAAAAAGTTATTTATACGAGTTCATTGGCTGTTTTTGGGCCCTCATATAAAGATGTTCCAATTACAGAAAACCAACCCAGATTGGTGTCTTATTCCAATGATTATGAATTGACTAAAAGTATTTCAGAAGAATTGGTTTTCAATTATATAAAAACAGGATTGCCATGTGCTATCTTGAATGTTTCAAGGGTTTATGGTCCAGGTTTAAAAACATTTTCAAGTGGCGTTAACACTTTAATTTCAAAAATAGCTAACAATGACTTTTTATTTGTACCTGCTAAATTACATGTTTCGGCAAATTATGTTTTTATAGAAGATGTTGTAAACGCACATGTTTTGGCAATGACTAATAGAGCTTCCGTTGGAAAATATACCATAGGTGGAGAAAATATTAGCTATGAAACCCTTTTTAAAAACATTAAGAATTTAACCAAAAGTAAAATTAGAATTATAAAAATTGATTTCGGAATTGTAAAAACAAGTTTAAAATGTATCAATGTTTTTAGAGGTTTTTTGGGCAAACCATCTGGAATTACCATACGTGTTTTAAACTCATTATTCGTTAACCGATTGTCCACTTCTCAAAAAGCAATTACAGATTTAGGGTATCGCATTACACCGTTAAATTCTGGGTTGACGCAAACCATTGAATATTTAAAACTTTCGTAATGAAAACTTATACTTTAATTACTGGTGCAAGCAGAGGTTTTGGAAAAGCTTTGGCTTTGGAATATGCTAAAAAACAGACGAATCTGGTATTGGTGGCTTTACCAAATTCGGGATTACTTTTGTTAAGTAATTTTTTGAAAGATAATTTTAAAATTGATGTTTTGGCTTTTGAAATCGATTTAAGCTCAAAGGAAAATTGTATACAACTATGCAGTGAAATAAAAAGGGAAGGAGCGTCTGTAAAGTATTTAATAAATAATGCAGGCATGTTAAGCAATGGCCTTTTTGAAAATATGGATGAAGATTATTTTTTAAATCAAATAAATGTAAATGTTTCAACACCAACGCTTTTAATAAAATTGTTTATAGACGATTTTAAGGCCAATGCCCCATCGGGTATATTAAATGTAAGCAGTATGGCAAGTTTTTTTCATTTACCAAAAAAACAAGTTTATGGCGGTACAAAAGCATATCTGCTTTCCTTTTCAAAAAGTCTTAGAAAAGAATTAAAACCATACAACATATCGGTATCTATTGTTTGCCCGGGTGGGATGAACACCACTACCAATCTGTGTTTGCAAAACAGGACTTTAAGCGGGATTTCCAGAAGTTCTATTTTGAACCCCGAAGAAGCCGCAAAAATTACCGTTGATCAATTTACAAAAGGAAAAGAAGTCATTATTCCGGGAAAAATGAATAAAGTGTTTATGTTTTTAAACTCCATTTTACCTACTGGGATTAAGAATAGACTTACTAGCAATGCTATTTAATCAATCAATTAAACAATGGAATTTATGTGATCTAAATTCAGCTTAAAAACTTATATTATTTAGGCTTACACGCCTTTAAATATATGGAAAACTCGCTTCCTACATCAACCTCGCTAGTCACAATAACTTTTCCGCCCATGGATTCAATATGGGTTTTAGTAATAAATAAGCCTATGCCAATGGCATCTTCGTTGCAATGAAACGTTTTGTACATTTGAAACAGCTTGTCGCCATATTTGTCTAAATCTATTCCTAAGCCATTATCTGCAATATTTAGAACTATATAATCATTTTGTAAATCGGTGGTGAGTTTAATTTTTGGCGGTCTTTTATCCGATCTGTATTTTATGGCATTGGTTAAAAAATTTAAAATAATGCTATCTAAATATGCGGGGATTCCTTTTACACAAAAATTCTCATCAACATCGTTTATTATGGTTGTATTTGTGTTTTTGGCAATTGCTTTAATATTGTAAATGGCCTTTTCAACATAATCGTATAAGTTTAAAGTTTCCGTTTCGCTTTCGTCTATTTCTTTAATTTTGGCAACCTGGGTTAAGTGCGCCATGGTTTCCTGTAAATTTTCGATTGCCTTTTTTAAAAGCACAAAATTTTCATTTTCATTTAATAAAGAAAAATCCTCTTCTAAAAATTCGGCAAGCATTGATAAATTGCCCGAGTGCGAGCGTAGATTATGCGTAATGATATCGGCAAAGGCAGTTAGGCGTTCATTCTGCTCTTTTACCACGCTAAGCATCATTTTTAATTTATTTTGACTTTTTTGATGGTTTGTAACATCTGTAAATTGCCAAATCATGTGTGGCCGCCCTTCTTTATAACTTACTAACGACACATATATTAAAATAGAAATAACGGAGCCGTTTTTATGGAAATAGCGTTGTTTAACGCGGTATTTGTCTATTTTTCCCTGAATTAAACTTTCGTACTTTTTTTCGTGAACGCCAAGATCCTCCCTAAATATGATATTGTCAATATTCATATTAAAAAGTTCTCTTCTTGAGTACCCGAAAATTTCGCAAACGCTATCGTTCACTTTTAACCAATCGCCCTCTAAATTTAAAATGGCGATACCATTATAAGTGTTATTAAAAATGCGTTCAAGGAAATATGAGGTATCTGAAAAGGTACCTTGGAGTTTTTCTGTTTTCATCTGTTAATCTTTTAAATTAATTTTTAGTTGCTATTAATTAAAAGGGTTGGTTAACGATAAAAAACTTAACGCTTCTTAAGCATCTGTAAAAGTTACAAAAAAATTCGTAAAAACACAAAAAAACACTACATTTGCGGCTCGAAAGAAAGGCTTTCGTGTACATAAAAATCATTTACAACAATATTAGCATGTATTTAGATCAAAAAGAAAAAGAGAAAATTTTTAAAAAACACGGTAACAATGCAAAAGACACTGGTTCTGCAGAAGGACAGATTGCATTATTTACTTATCGGATTAATCACTTAACCGAACACTTGAAAAACAATCGTAAAGATTATAATACCGAGCGTTCGTTAGTGAAATTGGTAGGAAAGCGTCGTGCTTTACTAGATTACTTAACTAAGAAGGATGTTTTAAGATATCGTGCTATAGTTAAAGAATTAGGTTTAAGAAAATAAGAAAAAGAGGCTTTTTTAGCCTCTTTTTTGTTTTTGCGTTAGGGATTGCAGCGGCATCCTTTTTTGCCATTAAAAGCAAAAAAGATATAGCGGAAAGCCCGACCTTTAGGTAACGCCCAAATAACTTAACTCGAGCGTAGGAGTTTAAACCACGCAATAGAAGAAGCTAATTATAGTTTTTCATTGGTCAATCACACACACAACAACTACACACAACACAACGACCATTGTTTAACATGATTTGAGCATGATTGTGCTTGAATTACAAGAAAAAATTTATGATTCCAAAAGTTTTTAAAGAGGTTATTGACCTAGGGGACGGTAGAGAAATTTCTATCGAAACCGGAAAATTGGCAAAACAAGCGCATGGTAGCGTTGTTGTGCAATCTGGAAAATGTATGTTATTATGTACAGTTGTTTCCAATTACAAACAATCTGATGTCGACTTTTTACCGTTGACCGTAGATTACAGAGAAAAATTTGCTGCCTCGGGACGTTACCCGGGTGGTTTCTTTAAAAGAGAAGCAAGGCCTAGTGATGGTGAAGTATTGACCATGCGTTTGGTAGATCGGGTGCTACGTCCGTTGTTCCCAAAAGATTATCACGCGGAAACCCAGGTGATGATTCAGTTAATGTCTCATGACGAAGACGTTATGCCTGATGCCATGGCTGGATTAGCTGCCTCTGCTGCAATTCAATTATCAGATTTCCCGTTTGAATGTCCAATCTCCGAAGCAAGAGTTGGTCGTATTAATGGCGAATTCGTTATCAACCCAACACGTGCTCAATTAGCAGATTCTGACATCGATATGATGATTGGAGCCTCTGCCGATTCAGTAATGATGGTTGAAGGTGAAATGGATGAGATTTCTGAAGAAGAAATGGCTGAAGCTATTAAGTTTGCACACGAAGCTATTAAAGAACAATGTGCTGCTCAAGTAAGATTGGCAGAAGCATTCGGAAAGAAAGAAGTTCGTGAATATGCTCCTGAAAGAACAGATGAAGATTTAGCGAAGAAAATTCATGATATGGCATATGATAAAGTGTATGCTATTGCAAAAGCTGGATCTGCTAAACATGAAAGAAGCGCTGCATTTGAAGCCATCAAAGAAGAAATTAAGGCTACGTTCAGCGAAGAAGAATTAGAAGACTTCGGTGGCATGGTTTCAAAATATTACTATCAAGCTGAAAAAGCGGCTATTCGTGATTTAACCTTAAATGAAGGTTTACGTTTAGATGGTAGAAAAACAGATGAAATCAGACCAATTTGGTGTGAGGTTGATTATTTACCATCAACACATGGTTCTGCACTTTTTACACGTGGAGAAACGCAAGCATTGGCTACGGTTACTTTAGGTACATCGAGAGAAGCAAACCAAATAGATATGCCATCTTTTGAAGGTGAAGAGCGTTTCTATTTACATTATAACTTCCCACCTTTCTCAACAGGTGAGGCAAGACCAATTCGTGGAACATCGCGTCGTGAGATAGGACATGGTAACTTAGCACAACGTGCTTTAAAAGGTATGGTGCCAGATGAAAGCCCTTATACCGTTCGTGTTGTTTCTGAAGTTTTAGAATCCAACGGATCGTCTTCTATGGCAACGGTTTGTGCAGGTACAATGGCGCTTATGGATGCCGGTGTTCAATTGATAAAACCAGTTTCTGGTATAGCCATGGGATTAATTTCCGATGGTGATTCTGGAAAGTATGCGGTTCTTTCTGATATTTTAGGTGATGAAGATCACTTAGGCGATATGGACTTTAAAGTAACGGGTACGGCAGATGGTATTACGGCTTGCCAAATGGATATTAAAGTAAAAGGTCTTTCTTATGAAATTCTTGTAAATGCTTTGAAACAAGCTCGTGATGGTCGTTTGCATATCCTTGAGAAATTAACGGATACTATTGCCAAACCTAATGCTGAGGTTAAAGAGCATGCACCAACAATGGTTACAAGACGTATTCCTAATGAGTTCATTGGTGCTTTAATTGGTCCTGGTGGAAAAGTAATTCAGGAATTACAAAAGGAAACGGATACGACTATTGTTATTAACGAAGACCCGGTAACCGAAGAAGGTATTGTTGAAATTTTAGGCGTTGGTAGTAAAGGTATTGATGCTGTTTTGGCAAAAATAGATTCTTTATTATTTAAGCCTGAAGTTGGTAGCGTTTATGAAGTTAAAGTAATTAAAATGCTCGATTTTGGCGCAGTTGTAGAATATATGGATGCTCCAGGAAACGAAGTATTGTTACATGTTTCTGAATTAGCTTGGGAACGTACTGAAAACGTATCGGATGTTGTGAATATGGGCGATGTTTTTGATGTGAAGTACTTTGGTGTTGACCCGAGAACCCGTAAAGAAAAAGTATCTCGTAAAGCTATTTTGCCAAAACCAGAAGGTTATGTGGCAAGACCGCCAAGAGATAACAACAATCGTGGTGGACGCGACAATAGAGGTAGAGACAATCGCGGACGTGATAATCGTCGTGACGACAGAAAACCTAGAGAGGATAAGAAAGAGGATTAAACTTCTTCAAAATCTATAATGTATTAAAGCCCGTTTCAAAACTTGAAACGGGTTTTTTTGCTTTTACATCTTAAAAACTTGTAGACAGACTGACTTTTTAATGCGTATTCAATCTAATGAAAAACCAAAATCACACTAGGAAAAAACCATTTTGAGCTGTTATATAAATAAATGTAAGATTTGACGCAACCATTTGTTAAGTTTTGTATCTATTAAGTAATAAACATTCTAAAAGCATGAAAATACTTGTAATTATAGCCATCCTTATTATTGTTAATTTGATTCTATTGGCTTTTAGTGTAAACAAAAAAACAGAACCTTGAAAACATTAAGGTTCTGTTTTTTAAAACGGAATTATTAATAACACTTAATTAATTCACTTCTGGCAAAAAACTATAGTTTTTGCTGTATTCTAGCATTTGGCCAGGAAATGTTTCCGGCTGTGTTACTTTAATAGCTATTATTTCTCCAGCTTCATTCTTTTCAGCAACTAAAACAGGATTTACAAAGCCACTGTACGGTGCCGATGTAAACTGTTTGTTTCGCTCTAAAACTTCAGCATGAATGGCTTGGTCTACTTTTACGCCGTAACCTTCCACTAGAGCTTCGACTGCAGCATAATCACCTTCAGATTTTATACGTTGTGTTTCGCGCAATAACTGTTTAAATAAATCGTGAAGCTTGTCGTAATCGTTAATATTAAAATAGGTTTTTCCATCGCGCGTTACTTTTTCAATAACATTATCGGCTTTTCCTTTTTCGTATGCCCAGGCCGAAACCCATTGTCTGTTACGCATGTGCGCTTCTTCAACATCGTCGCCTAAATTCAAACGGATCAATTGGGTCATCAATCCATTTCTAATATAGCCATCGTATGCAGCTTTTCCAACAGCTTTCCAATCTTTAACCAATCCTAATTCTTGTAATTTAGGATTATATAAATAATAAAGTCCAACCAAGTCTGCACGACCTTCTTCAAGAGTTGAGGCATAGTTTTTTAGGGTTTCCTTGGTTTCGGCAACGCCGGGGTTTAATTGCCCCGAGGCATGCCCAATTACTTCGTGCAACGCAGTATGCAATTTATCGGCCAATTGCCCGTGCTCTTCTTCCAGTTTTAATTCGTCGTCGTCATGCACAAACTCTTTTAAACGCCCTGTACTTCCAGCATTATTGTACGCCTCGATAATATTCCCTAAAGATACCGACTTACTGCCAACCGCAGCACGAATCCAATTTGCATTGGGTAAGTTTACGCCAATGGGTGTGCTAGGTGAGGCATCGCCAGCTTCTCCGGCCACGTTTACCACTTTATAGGTTACACCAACCACATTTTTCTTTTTATGTGCGTCCATTAACGGTGAGTTATCTTCAAACCATTGGGCGTTATCCGATAACACTTTCATTTTTTGAGACATATCAAAATCATTGATTTGAACGATGTTTTCGTAGGAACCTCTATATCCAAGTGGGTCGTTATAGACTTCAATAAAACTATTAATGTAATCTATATTTCCTTCGGTTGCAGCAGTCCACGCTACATTGTAGTCGTCCCATGTTTGCAAATCGCCTGTTTTGTAATAATCGATTAATAATCCAAGTGCATTGCCCTGTGCTTCGTTTTCAGCAACACCTTTTGCCAATTCCAACCACTTAACAATTTCATCGATGGCAGAACCGTACAAACCGCCCGATTTATAAACACGTTCTTTTAACTCACCATTTTCTTTTACCAACTGCGAATTCAATCCATAAGATAAAGGCTTCAAAGGGTCTGGAGATTTTATCTTTCCGTAAAATGTCTCAACATCTTTGTTGGTAACATTTGGGCCATAAAAATTAACTGCCGAAAGCGCAACATTATCAACGCCTTTGGCTTGATTTACTTTTTTGGAATCGGCATCGTTAAAAATAACATCAAAAGCTTCACCTTCTAAAGTTGTACTGGTTTCAGCTAATAATCCTTTTAAATAATCTGAAGAAAATTCAGGTTTTAACTTATCGTTGGAGTAGTGATGATGAATGCCGTTACTAAACCAAACACGCTTTAAATAGGTTTCGAAAGCCTTCCAGTCATCAGTTGATTTATCGCCATTGTAATGGGCATAAACCTGCTCTAAGGCTTTTCTGATTTTAAGGTTATGTCGGTAATTTTGATCCCACATAATATCTCTACCTGCCAAACCTGCTTGGGTTAAATAATACACCAGTTTTTGCTCATTTAAAGAGAGTTGCTCCCAACCTGGAATTTGATAGCGCAATATTTTAATATCGGCAAACTGTTCAACGTTATAATCAAATGCGGTTGATAGATTCTCTTTAACGCTATCGGTTTTCTTTTCAGATTTATCATTTCCGCACGATAACAAAAAGGTTGCTACTAAAGCAAGACTTAATACTGATTTTAATTTCATGTGTGTTTTTTAATTTGGTTATTCCTTAAAAAAGAACGAATTAAACCTAAATAATTTGTGGTATTTTCAAAATAAATAAGTTCAATTGTAATATTTTTATTTTTAGAGTAGCAAATGTAATAATTTATTAATCAAAGATTAAAATGATTATATTTGATTTTCAATATTTATTATATTTTTTTAAGATGAAAACACTAAAATACATTCTGTTTTTACTGCTTATTGGTATTATTGGAACCGCTATTTATATAGCCGTTCAGCCCAATGAGTTTGAAGTGACCAGAACACGTACCATTGAAGCACCTGCTGCGGTAGTTTATGATAATGTAATCGATTTTAAAAACTGGGAAGCGTGGTCGTCCTGGGCGGAAGCCGATCCGGACATGACCATTACTTTGCCCGAGCAAACCAAAGGCGTTAAGGGCTCGTATTCTTGGGAAGACAAAGATGGTGTGGGCACCATGGAAATTACTGATGCGACACCCTATGTTTCTATCCAACAACGCATGCAATTTGCCGAATTCCCGCCATCGGATGTGAGTTGGAATTTTAACCCAAACGAGGATGGTTCAACAGACGTTAAATGGACGATTTCCGGAAAGAATTTACCCTTTGTTTTTAAAATGTTTTCCGTTTTAATGGGCGGCATGGAAAAACAAATTGGCCCACATTACGAGCGAAGCCTTGAGAAATTAGACAGTATCGTGGTTAATAGTATGAAGGCTTACATCATTAATATAGATGGTATTACCGAATATGGTGGCGGATTTTATATGTACAAAACAACATCGGCAACCGGGACAAATATTAGCCAAATTATGGGTGAGCAATATGGTGAGATTATGGGGTATATGGCAAGCCATTCCATTAAACAAACCGGCATGCCGTTTACTATTTATCACAATATGGATATAGCAGAAAACGGTATTATTATGAGTCAAGCCATACCCGTGCAAAATAAAGTTACGGTAACCGGAGATAGTAATGTGCTTTGTGGTTACATTCCTAAAACCAGGGTTTTAAAAACCACCTTAAATGGCAATTATACCAATTTGCCAAAGGCATGGGAAGCCGCCATGAAACATTTAGAAATAAAAAATATCGAACAATCTGATATTCTTCCTTTTGAAATTTACCAAACCGATCCTGGGGAAGTGCCAAATCCAGCCAATTGGATTACCGAAATTTATATCCCGATAAAAGAATAACCTTATAAATGAAGCAACTTTTATTGGTTTTTGTTGGCGGAGGTTTTGGTAGTGTGTTGCGCTTTGTAATTGGCAAATATTTAAACTCTACCGAAACCGGCATACCTTACGGCACCTTTGCGGCAAACATTATAGGCAGTTTGCTTATAGGTGTTATTTTGGGGTTGGCAGCCAAAAACGATGCTTTAACCCAAAATCAAACCTTGCTTTTGGCCACTGGTTTTTGTGGTGGCTTTACAACCTTTTCTACTTTTGCCTACGAAAACCATGTGTTTTTAAAAGCAGGCGATTTTACAAGCTTTGCATTATATACCATTGGTAGTTTTGTAGTGGGGTTTTTGGCCGTGTTTTTGGGCATGTTTTTGGTGAAATGAGATTTGGGATTATATAAATTTACAAATAGTTTTAAAACCGGACTTTTTTTTATGCGTTAAAAGTAATTTAAACACACGTCCTAAATTGAAATTTGAAATACCTTTTAAATCCGAAATTTATCTGAATCAAGTTCGGTTGATTATACCAATAATTTATAAACATTATTTTAAAAATGCGAGAGAGTCTTTGGTTGTTGGGGTTTTATCTTCGCTACTTGGGATTTTTATAATCTTGGGAAGATCCTATCTCGGAATTGTATTTATCGGATTAGGAATCTGGTTTATTATAAAATCATTACTAAAATTCAAATTATACAACACTCTAATAAGAACTCATTTAAAAATAACTAAAGAAAAACTATCTGAAAACCAATCAGATTTTGGAAACGGAATATTTGAATTCACTGAAAACTCACTTAAATATATTGACAAATTGCAGACAAGAGATATTAAATGGAATGAGTTCAAAAGTTTTAAAGAGGTGGAATCTAACTTGCTTTTGATTTTAGAGCAAGAAAAAGGTGAAATAATGGCAATTGGAAAAAACGAAATTGGAGACGAAAGTTATGAAAAAGTTGTTGATTTTGTAAAAACAAAACTGAAATAAAAATTGCTTTTAATAATAAATTGAGTGAAAAAATACTGTTGTAAGTTAATTTAGAGATGAAATTTTACTAAGATTTCACAAAAGCCTTAACCCCAGCTTCAATCCTGGTTTTTAAATAGTTTTTTCGCGGTACAATGGGACAAGAGTATTTTTCGTTGTAAGCACAATAGGGGTTATATGCTTTATTAAAATCTATTGTCATGGTATTGCCTTCGGGAATTCTGGCATCAATATAGCGTCCGCCACCATAACTTTCCAACCCGTTGGTTTCGTCTAAAAAAGGCAGGAACAAATAGTCTTCGTAGCCTTCTTCATCTATCAAACCTTGATTTTGATATATGTTCAACGTGAAGTTTTTTCCTTTTAAATCAAAATTCAATTCGCCATATTTAACATATTCCGGGGTTCTGTCTGTGGTGGTCTTCATTTTAAAAATAGGCTCGTTTGGCGTCCGTTTAAAACGTGCGTTAACGACGTAAGTTGAATCGAACTTAAAAAATTCCAGACCCTTAAAAGCCTTTCTGTCCTTATCTTTTAAAGGCGATGTCGTGGCATCCTTAAAATAAGAATTTTGTTCTTTCTGATATTCGGTGTCACCCAAAACAGGGCTTTTTTCTTGTGCACAAGCCACTACCGAAATTAGTAAAACGGCTAAAACTATTTTTTTCATTTTTAAAATTTATACGTTTCAAAAATGCAACTTACAAATATTTTATATAGATTTGTTGCTTACAATTAAGAAAAATGAATAATAACGTCACTATTTATAGAAAGCAGTGGACCTCTTGTTTAAAGGCAAGTTGTTGGGCTTATTATATATTGTGGTGATATGATTATAAAATATTACAATATTAAAAAGTCCGACTTCACAGTCGGACTTTTTATTTTTAGACAACTTTCATTTTAAAAATTATAGCGTATAGAAACAACTTGAACAACTGGAGCCAATGAAAATACTATTCAACAATTACCTCGAATCTTTTAAAGGCCTATCGAAAGAAATTTGGTACCTCTCTTTAATAACATTAATTAATAGAGCCGGTACCATGGTTATTCCATTTTTATCGCTATACCTAACCAAAAACCTGGGTTTTAGTAAAGATGATGCGGGTTGGATTTTGGTTTTCTTCGGTTTAGGCTCGCTAATTGGGTCGTGGTTGGGCGGTTGGTTAACAGACAAAATTGGCTTTTACAAAGTGATGGTTTTAAGCCTATTTGTTACCGGAATAGGTTTTATAGGCTTGCAATATGTAACATCGTTTTGGGGTTTGTGTTTTGCCATATTGCTTATAATGGTCATTGCAGATACGTTTCGGCCTGCACTGTTTGTATCGTTAAAGACGTACAGCAAACCGGAAAACCAAACCAGGTCGTTAGCCTTAATTCGATTGGCCATTAATTTAGGAATGGGTGTTGGCCCAACATTGGCAGGCTTAATCATTGTGATGAAAGGTTATAATATGCTGTTTTGGATTGATGGTTTAACCTGTATAACGGCCATTGTTATATTCAACATTTTAGTAAAAGAAATAAAACAAAAGCCCAGCGCAGAAGAAGATAAAAAGGTTGTAAAAGCTAAAAATGTAATTTACAAAGACAGCTCGTATTGGATATTTATTGCGATATGTTTTTTAATGGGCATGACGTTTTTTCAATTGATAGTTACCATGCCCATCTATTACGAAGAGCAATTTGGTTTAAACGAATTCAATATCGGGCTAATCATGTTTATAAATGTGGCTATTATTGTTATTTTCGAAATGCCATTCATACATTTTCTGGAGAAAAAAAGTTTAAAGTCCACGCAATTTATCATCACATCTTGTATTTTGTTCGGGTTGAGTTTTTATGTGCTGTACAACAATTTCTGGCTAGGCATATTAATAGTAAGCATGGTTGTTATAACATTTGCCGAAATGTTGGGCTTTCCGTATACAAACGTATTTGCTTTAAAGCGTGCAAAAGACGGTTTCGAGGGTAGTTATATGGCGTTGTATGCCATGGCATTTTCCTTGGCGCATATTTTTAGTTCTAAAATAGGATTGAGTATCGTGGCCAATTTTGGCTATCAAATCAATTGGTTGGTTACGGGCTCGTTTGCAGCCCTTGCCACGGTACTGGCTATATGGTTGCATAATAGGGTAAAACTGGATTTGTAATGCATTAAATCTGAATAATAATTTAAAAATGAAAAGGAACAAATATGAGTATGATTGAAAAATGGGAGAAACTACCGGTTTTTAAAAAAGCCATGGAAATACAAAAATTGGTTGACCATATCGTTGAATGTGTTGAACAATCTGATATTGACTTTGAGAATGACATTGAATCAGAAATGATAAAGAACAACCTGCATTTTTTAAGAGAAAACGCAATGATTATACCTGCAAAAATTGCTGGGGCAGCAGACGAGGATATGCTTTATGATATAAAAATGGAAAACGCCGCCATTATTAGAAAATCCGCTAGAGAACTTATTACCGATGCTAGAGGCATAGAAATGCATGGATTTAAAGATATTGAATATTTAGACCTGTTGAGAAATGAGGTAGAGACGTTTAGGGTTTTGTTTGCAGAATGGATAAAAACCTTTGATTGTTGGAACTATATTATTGATAGATGGGGGCTTTTTAATCCACCGGGAATTAATTACGACGATAAAGACCCTGATGATGATTTGCCGTTTAATCCCGACGATTTTGAAGAATAGCCACTTATTCAATAGGCCTAATCTCCTTGTGTTTTACTACCCGTGATAAAACAATTTGTGTTTTACTTTCACCGTAAATTATTAGCTGATCAATAAACTGCTCTAAATGTTTTTGGTTTTTTAAAACCACTTCCATCACTATGTTTTCGTCGCCTGTAATGCGGTAGCAATTTATAACCTCGTCGTAGGTTTTTACTTTTTCCAAAAACGGTTTTAGTTTACCCATAAAAGCACGTAAGGTAATAATAGCTTTAAACTGATACCCTAATTCAAACGGCGAAACTATGGTTTTATAATCTTCAATAATACCCAAATCTTCCATTTTTTTTATGCGCTCGGAAACCGCTGGCGAACTAACCCCAACCTGTCTTCCAATCTCCGCATTGGATTGTCTGGCATTCTGTTGCAAACACTTTAAAATCTTCTTATTCAGGCTATCTATACTCATTTAAGGAAATCAAACTGCAAAACATTAATATTTAAAGCAAATATACGTATTTACTTTAAAATCAAAAGAACAATGTGGATTCTTGTGAGTAATTTTGATAAAATTGCTTAAGAAAAAATAAAGATGTCATCTAATACCCCACAATACCTATCGGAATTACCGATTTATAAAAAAGCATTAGATATTTTTGTCTTATCACAAAACATATCTTCGTATTTAAATCAAGATTTATCTGTTTTAAAAGAAGATGGGTCTGAAGACAATAACATTTACTTTTCCGGCGATATCGTTCAGCAATCAGTATCCTTAGCTCCCGAAATTGCCAATGCGGAATTAGAGCGTTATTCAGAAAGAAGGCATAAACACATTGCTACGCTTAAGCGTATTACAAACTTACTTTATAAAAACTCGTACCGCTTAGAACGTGCCAATAGTAATGGTAAAGATTTTTTGCCCATTTTACGTAAAGAGCTCAAGAAATTCAAAAAATTGCAACGCACTTGGTTGCTGACTTTGTAAAACATCTTTACACCGCTCCTTTCTTTTTTTATACTAATAAACAGTTACCATTTCTGAGGTTTCTCGGGTATCGATTGGTATGTGCTTTTGGCGTTGTATGAAGAATTTAATTCAGCCTAAAAACACGAGATAATAGGTGTAAACGAAACCGGTTGTGGAATTACTTTAAAAAGTATTTAATAGCAACAATGCCCAAAATAAAGGAAATAAAGGCGAGCAGCACCCAAAAACTACCTTTGTAAAAGCGTTTGTGAAGCTTTAAATCTTTGCGGTAAGAATAAGCGATTACCACAGCAAAAACAATAAAAAATAAAACTCCAAAAATGATTTGACCTTTACTAAACATATAGTTATTTTTATGCAAATTTAAATAATAACAACGATATTTTCGCTGTTGCGGAAATGAAATAAAACTTTAAATGAAAAATAAAATTGAGGCCGTAAAAGCATTTCATACCGCATTTAAAATAGGGCACAGGGAAACGCCAAAAGCCGATTTGGGATTAGCCAAAAACATGCTGCGATACAAACTTATGCGAGAAGAAAACGAAGAATATTTAGAAGCCGCAACCAATAACGATTTAGTTGAAGTTGCCGATGCCTTGGGCGATATGCTTTATATTATATGCGGAACCATTATTGAACATGGGATGCAACATAAAATTGAAGAAGTGTTTAACGAAATTCAAAGAAGTAATATGAGCAAATTAGGTGAAAACGGACAGCCTATTTATCGTGAAGACGGTAAGGTGCTTAAAGGTCCCAATTATTTTAAACCAAATATTGAAGCTATTCTAGAAAAATAAGTTGATACAAATTTCACGAATTAACACTAATCTTAACAGTACAAACCATTAGTGGAAATTCATGAAATTTGTGTCCTTTTGTTAAATTACTCTATAACGCCATCCAAAAGGATCTTCAACTTTGTTGGTTTGAATATCGGTAATGCGTTTCTTTAAAGAACTTGCATAGGTGTTTTCTGATTTTGGTAAATCAAAATCTTCATCTTTGTAACCAAAACCAGATATTGGAGAAATTACAGCAGCTGTTCCTGCACCAAACATCTCTTTTAACGAACCACTTTTGGCAGCTTCAACAACCTCGCTTACGGTAATTTTTCTAACCTCTACCGGAATACCTTCTTTTTCAGCCAATTCAATAATGCTTTTACGTGTAATGCCATCAAGGATTCTGTCGCTGGTAGGGCCCGTAATAAGGGTATCATTTATGCGAATAAATATATTCATCGCACCCGCTTCTTCAATATATTCATGGGTGTTATCATCGGTCCAAATAACCTGTTGGTAACCTTTTTCAATAGCTAATTGTGTGGGATAAAACTGTCCGGCATAATTACCGCCTGCTTTAGCAAAACCAACGCCACCATTGGCAGACCGCGAATATTTTTCTTCAATTAAAACTTTTAATTCTCCAGCGAAATACGAGCCCGATGGTGCCGTGGCAATTACAAATTTGTATTCATCGGCAGGCGAGGCATGAAACCCTTTTCCTGTTGCAAAAATAAAAGGTCTGATGTATAATGAGCTGCCTTCGTTTTTAGGAATCCAGTCGCTGTCAACCTTTAAAAGCGCTTTTAAACCTTCCATAAAAAAGGCTTCTGGCAATTCAGGAATCGCTAAACGCTTAGCTGAAATGTTCAATCGTTTAAAGTTATCTAAAGGACGAAAAAGTAATATGTTGTTATCATCATCTTTATAGGCTTTCATGCCTTCAAAAATGGACTGCCCATAATGAAAAATCTTAGCCGAAGGGTCTAAAGTAATAGGGGCATAAGGCACCACTTTCGGCGCTTGCCATTTACCGTCTTTATAATCACATTCAAGCATGTGATCAGAAAATGTTTTTCCAAAGCTTAAATGGTCAAAATCTACTTCATTAATTTTGGAATGTTTGGTTTTTATAACCTCGATATCATTCATTAAAGCATTCATAATTTACGTTGTTTTAGGCTGCAAATTTAAGGAAAAACGCAATTAAAAATGATATATTTGCAACAAATCGTTTAAAATTGAAAATTATATACAATGAAATCAATTACTTTAACAATTATCTGTCTGTTTGTGTTAAATTCTTGTAAAAACAAAGCAGAGAACCCACAAGAAAAACAAATTGAAATTGAAAAAACGGACTATACTTCTTTTGGAAACACTATAATTGCTGATGATGCAATTGCTGTGGCATCTATGGCAACACACTATAAAACCATGAGCGTGGGCGACAGCATTAACTCTAAAATGACGGCAACCGTTAACAAAGTGTGTCAATCTAAAGGCTGTTGGATGACTTTGGATTTGGGCGATAACGAAGAAGTGATGGTGAAATTTAAGGATTATGCCATTTTTATGCCTAAAGATATTGCAGGAAAAGAAGTGATTATAAATGGCAAAGCTTATGTAACCGAGGTTTCGGTTGATGAGCAGCGCCACTATGCCGAAGATGAAGGGCAATCTACCGAACAGATAGCAAGCATCACAGAGCCTAAAAAAACATATTCTTTTGAAGCCGATGGCGTATTATTAAAACAATAGTGTGCAACGCGAAATTGTAATAACAGCCGATGGCTCTACAACCATTCATTTACCGGAATGGGACGAGCAATACCACTCCAAACACGGCGCTATACAAGAGGCTTATCATGTGTTTATAAAACATGGTCTGCACTATTTTTGTGATTCAGGTGGAAGCAAAGAATCTCAAAAAGCAAGTCATGTTGTTGAGGGCGCAATTTGTAATTCTAATGAAATTTCGATATTGGAAATTGGTTTTGGAACGGGTTTAAACGCTTTTATTACTTTATTGGAAGCCGAAAAATTAAAAACCAATATTGCTTATTATGGTGTTGAGGCCTATCCTGTTTTAATGGATGAAATCAATCAATTAAATTACCCAAAAGAATTAAAAGCTGAAGATAAAGTTTCACTTTTTAACAAGTTGCATGAAGTTTCGTGGGAAGCATCGCATAAAATCACATCTCATTTTTCATTAACAAAACAAAATCGATTTTTTTCAAAAATTAAAGAAAAAGAGCGGTACAACATTATTTATTTTGATGCTTTTGGAGCCCGTGTTCAACCGGAATTATGGACGGAAAGTATATTCCAAAACATGTTTCATGCCCTTAAAGATAACGGGGTTTTAGTAACCTATTCTGCCAAAGGCAGTGTTAGGCGCGCTATGGAAGCCGTAGGTTTTAAAGTCCAGCGATTGCCCGGGCCTCCGGGAAAACGTGAAATGTTACGCGCTTGTAAAGAAGCGTAACATTCAGCGACTCCAAAAAATAAAATCTTGAGTTAAATGCTGAGGGCAACGAAACTTTCGGCAACCTCAAACCATTAAAGTATTGAACTAAATGGCCCGCATCAAAATTTAGTCTCGATTAAGGGGTATTTTGATTTATAAAACTTCGATTTTATTCCGGCTCAATTTAATTTTGTTTTCGTTCTCAAGTTGCTTTAGCAAACGCGAAATAACCACACGAGATGTGTGTAAATCTTCAGCAATATCCAAATGTTTTACAATGATGGTTTTTGAGTTGTCCATCTTTGTTTTATGGATTAAATACTTGTACAAACGCTCGTTCATTTTCATAAAAGCAAGATCGTCAATGGTTTCAAGCATTTCGCTAAAGCGTGATTGGTAGCTTTCCAAAATAAAATTCCTCCAACTTTCGTTGTCATGAAACCATTTTTGCATAAACGCAACCGGTATCATGACTAAGCTTGAATCTTTTTCGGCAACCGCTCTCACTTTACTTTTTGAGCTGCCCATACAGCATGTTAGCGACATGGTGCAGGTTTCTCCGGTTTCCAAAAAGTAAATAAGCAAATCGTTTCCATCGTTATCTTCCCTAAGTATTTTTATACTACCACTTAACAAAAGCGGAATGTGTTTTAAGGTTTGGTCAATATCGATAACAATATCTTGCTTTTTAAACGTTTTAAATACACCAAATTGATAGATTTCTTTAATAAGATTATCATCTAATAGGTGGTTGAAGTTTTGTTGTAATAATTCTTTAGACATGCTCAAAAATAACCATTTTGAAATTTGAAATAAAAGTTTGGTGGGGTTTTAATAAAAAATGTATATTTGCATCCACAAAAAAGGCCATGTGGCGCAACTGAATAGCGCACTTGATTACGGCTCAAGAGGTTGCAGGTTTGAATCCTGCCATGGTCACGAATAAATACAAAAGGGATAAATAAAACTGAGCGCGCTCATCATTTTATTTGTCCCTTTTTGTTTTCAAAACGTATTTATAAAGGATACTCGCAACGAATAAAAAAATACTTCGACAAGCTAAATATGGCATGGAACTAGATTTTCAGGCAGCCTCTTGTGCTTTACAATACATTTTATTTCCCCTTTTGCGCCGTTTAGTTTAAATTTGTGTGTTATTAATCATTTACTAAATAAGGATGTCGAAATTATTTGCGCTTAAAGGAAAAATACAACATTACGCTTGGGGCGGAACTGCATATATTCCTCAATTATTAGGAATAAAAAGCAATACCGGAAAATGTGCCGAATATTGGTTGGGTGCTCACGCCAATGCACCTTCTGTAATAACAACTGCTGCTGGTAGCCAGAATTTAGATAGCCATATAGCCTCAAACCCCAATGAAAGTTTAGGGGCTGAAATTGCTGAAAGCTTTGGGCGGTTACCTTTTCTTTTTAAAGTGTTAGATGTAAAGGATATGTTGTCCATTCAAGTGCATCCCACCAAAATAGAAGCCGAAAAAGGATTTAAACGCGAAAATGAATTGGGCATTCCGTTAACTGCGCCTCACAGAAATTACAAAGACGATAACCACAAGCCGGAAATTATGGTGGCGCTTAGCGAGTTTTGGCTGCTACACGGGTTTTTGCCTAAATATGAATTAATTGAAAGATTGAAAACTACACCGGAATTTGTCGATTTGTTACCTGTTTTTACAGATTCAGGCTATTTTGGTTTGTATAAAAAAGTGATGGAGCAATCTGCTGAAGACAGCAACCGCATTTTAAAACCCTTGGTAAATCGGATTATGCCATTGTATTCGCAAGGAAAGTTGGATAAATCAAGTCCCGATTATTGGGCGGCCAAAGCTGTGGATACGGCACCAGATACAGATGTTTTGGATAAAGGCATTTATTCCATCTACTTTTTCAATATTGTTAAAACCAATAAAGGTGAAGCTGTTTTTCAGGATGCCGGAATTCCGCATGCCTATCTCGAAGGACAAAATATGGAGCTTATGGCAAATTCCGATAATGTTTTACGCGGAGGCTTAACGCCAAAACACGTTGATGTGCCCGAATTGTTAAAACATGTGGCTTTTGAGGAAACCAAACCAAATGTGATGCAGGGAACCTTGCAAGCCGATGGTATTGAGCGCATTTATAAAACGCCGGCACCAGATTTTGAATTGAGTAAAATAGATTTAAAACTATCGGAAAACTATCAATCGACATCAAAAACATCACAAATTTTAATCGTTATTGAAGGCAAATCTACAATTTCAAGTGGCGAAAAAGTTTTACATATCGGTAAGGGCGATTCGGTTTTTTTAGAAGCCAATTGTGCGTATAGTATAGCTGCACAAACAAACGCAACCCTTTATAAAGCTACTGCACCGTAAGGTTTTTTGTAGAACAAATCAATCCAAAGCTTGTTTTGTAACGTAAACGCGCCAGCCTATTATGGCCATTTGTAGTTTCGTGGCTTTTGCTAAATCCAGTTGTCGTTTCGAGTAGCTTGGTAAGACTATTTTGTTAACCTTTGCCAATAATTTGAATACTTGCTTTTTCATTTGTAAAACCCTTATTAAAAGGTAAAAATAGTAAAACTTATTCTAGACTAAGTTTTACCTTTTTTTTGTGTTATATAATTGAAATTATAACCAAGATAATATCAATCATAATTTTAGCAAGAGTTATCATAATTATAGGGTTTTAAAGGTTAGTAAATGGTGTTATTTTATCAATGTTTTTTTAAGATATATTTTTTGGAATATATCCACCAAATGTTTTTGGGTAAATCTGTGAAATTAAATATAGGTTTGTAAGTAAAAAGACGATTTATGTTTCAGTATTTATGTGACGCTCTTTAAAGTAGTTTTAAAGTGTAATTTCAAACGATGTTAATTGTTGTAATTTGTAATAATTGTAGGGGTGTTTTTGAGTGATTTATAAAAACCAAGGCGCTTTTGGTTAAAAAAAGGATATTATTTGGCCATTTCATCTTTTATTTGATTTTTTGGCACAAAAAAAGACACTCTTTTTAGAGTGCCTTTTAGTTGATCTGTTTAGGTAGATTTAGTTTTTCTTTTTGGACGTAATTTCTACCACACCATCTTTAGCTTTTTTACCGTATTTTTCAATGGCCGATTCGCCTTTAAGTACCGTTATGCTTTCAATATCGTTTGGATCAATGGCGTCAAATTTGTTTTTTCTAATTTTCTTACCGTCCAAAATATACAATGGTTCTTTATCACTGTCAGTGGAAATTTGGATTTTACCATTGCCATTACTTTTGCCAAAAGTTTTAATTTTATATGATTTGCCTTTAGATTCTCCACTTTTTAAAATAATAACATCTTCATTTTCATTCCTCCCATCGTTTTCAATAATAACCTCGACATTTTTATCGTCATCATCAGAAATATCTTCAACATTACTATGGCTTTCAACAATAGCATATTGTCCTTTTTTGCCATCATTTTTATTAAAATGAATGCTATCAGCTATAATCGCTTTTTTGTCTTTAAAAACATGTACAGAATCAGAAGTTATGAATGCATAACTTTTTTTGTTATTGGAATGCAAAGTGTCTATTATTTTACCTGATTTAGAGATAATATATTTGGTTTTTATTTCAGTTCCAAAACCAAACCCTTCGCTATTTTGCTTGTATGTAAAAGATTTAATGGGTTTGTCGCCATTTAAGCTATAATTACCAGATCCGTTTTCGGTTTTAAATTCAGCAAAAACCCCGATGATTTCATTTTTAGAGTTCCGTTTTATTTTACTGAATTTTAAAGTAACACCCTTTGTTTTTCCCTTTTTAATAGTGTTTTTAAAATCGTTGTCGGTAAAATCTTTTGTAATGGTTACGTTAAAAGGTTTGATTTTTTGAGTGTTAGGGTTTTGTTTTGCAGTAGTTCGCTTGAGTTTCGTTTTAGAATTATGTGAGTTTTTGCTACTGCCAAAATCCAAGGTTTTGGAGTTATTAAAATCAAATTCATCATTAACTGTTTTTATGTGTTCAATACCTCCAACTCCACAAGTTTCTTCGTGTTTAAAATAATAAAAAGGTTCGATTGGTGACTGATCGCTATTATAAATACAACTACCACCTTCAGTTTCAAATTTCGTTATAATTTTTGTAATTTCTCCTTTTGCATTTCGTTTTAATTCTGAATATGTAAAAACAACACCCATACTCTGTAGCTTTTTCTCAATCTTGTTTAAATCTTTATCAGACAGATTTTTTCTAAAAATTATTTTTATTTTATCATTCTCTTTTGTGATTTCCTGCTGTTCTACTTTGTTTGTAATTTTAGTTGAGCTATCATTATCCAAAACCTTTTCAACATAAACCTCCTCCGTATTAAACCCCATTAAAAACAGGGCGAGAAAAGGCAGAACCAAAGTGTGTTTTAAAAGATTGATTTTTTTCGATTTTGATTTGTGTAACATAACGATTCGTTTTTTGATTAATGAACTGTAAAAATTATTGGTGATGGCGATGTGCTGAAGAGGCACACTTGTTTTTAGCAACAAATGCTGATAGCTTTTTTTGCAGCTCGATTGCTTTTGCGCTTTGTAATCGGCAATAAACTCCAGGTTTTGCTGTAAATCTTTTTTATAAAACCAAGTAATTGGGTTAAACCAAAACACAATAGCGGCGAGTTGCGATATTAAAATGTCGATAGAATGGTATTGTTTTACGTGCACTTTTTCATGGGCGATAATATGTTGTAACTCCGTATTGTCAAACTGATTTGGGTTAAAAACAATCCATCTAAAAAACGAAAAAGGTTGTGTTTCGTTTTGGGTTTCAATAAATGTAAATCCGTTTTGTCGCTGCTTTTTATTGTTTAAAATAAGTAAGGCCAACGAACCCAATTGCACCAAAAATCGCAGGGAAAATAGAGCAACACCAATTGCATAAACAACAAGTGCATAATGCCAAATATTAAAAGGGGCTTCGGTCGTTTCAGCTAAAGCTGAAGCATCGGTAACTTCAAAATTCTGGATGGGCATTGGCGTGTACTCAATATAAATGGGAATCACCACATAAGGCAGTGCAAAAGCGGTAATTAGCCCGATAAGCAAAAACCAACGATTGGACTGAAAAAAAGTGTCGCGCTGTAAAAACAGTTTGTAGCACAGGTAAAAAATGGCAATAACCGCACTGGCTTTAAGTAAATATTCCATGGTTATTTTTGTTTTTCAATTAATGCGATAATCTCCTTAAGCTCGTCCACGCTTATCTTTTCTTCTTTGGCAAAAAACGATACCATATTTTTATACGAGTTGTTAAAATAATTATCAATGGCCGCCGTCATAAACCGTTTTTTGTAATCCTCTTTAGTAACAATAGGGTAGTATTGGTGGGTTTTTCCGTAGGCATTATAAGCCACAAAACCCTTGTCTTCCAAATTTCTTATAATGGTCGATAACGTGTTGTAATGCGGCTTGTCGTCTGTAATTTCAGCAAGCACATCTTTTACAAAAGCCTTTTCAAGCCTCCATAAAATATGCATAATTTCTTCTTCTTTGTTTGTTAGCTTTTGCATTATTAAAGGTTTTTTCATTTCCACGAAGGTGAAAATCTTTTTTAATTATAAATATTTGGGCGTTACCACAACCCTTCGACTGCGCTCAGGGCAAGTGGTCGGGCTTTCACTACTCGCTTCTTCCTGCGTCGGCGAGCTCAAACATGCCGTTCAATCCCTAACGCAATACAAACGTATAACTATTTTTGTAGTTATACAACTAAAATTGTAGTTATTTAACTAAAATTTAAGTTTTCAAGGCTGTGGCATAAGCAAATACCGCTGTATTATTTGGTCTCACAAAAACTTTCAACTTTTTAACTTCTAACTTTTAACTTTCATTTATCTTCGCAAAAAAATATATAATATGAGTATTCTTTGGGTTGTCCTTGGATTTATTTTATTGGTAATAGGAGGTGAGTTTTTAGTGCGCTCATCCGTGGCTTTGTCATTTAAGTTTAGCATATCTAAAATGGTAATTGGTATGACGGTAGTTTCATTTGCAACCTCGGCACCGGAATTATTGGTGAGTTTACAGGCGGCACTTTCAGGTTCGCCAGCCATAGCCATTAACAATGTGGTGGGTTCCAATATTGCAAACATTGGTTTGGTATTGGGCATAACGGCCATGGTTGGTGCTATTTCGGTCGATAAATCATTTTATAAACTCAACTGGCCTGCGATGATGCTGTTTTCGGTGGCCTTGTATTATTTTCTTAAAAACGATAGTGTATTAACCGCATTTGAAGGCGCTATTTTGTTTGTGGGGCTGTTTTTGTTTCTATTTGTATTAATACGAAGCACAAAAAAAGATATTAATGTGGAAGAAGTCGACGAAAGTCTAGCCGTAGTTTCCAATTTTAAAATCGGTTTGTGGTTGCTAATAGGCGCCACAGCGTTATATTTTGGTAGCGAATGGTTGGTTGTTGGCGCAAAAGACATCGCCACGGCGGTTGGAGTGAGCGAAGCAGTAATAGGCGTGTCGTTAATAGCGGTAGGTACCAGTGTTCCGGAATTGGCCGCATCGGTTATTGCAGCGGCAAAGCAGGAAAAAGCCATTTCGTTGGGTAATTTAATAGGCTCGAATATATTTAATATAGGCTCTGTTTTGGGGTTGACGGCCATGATAAAGCCAATTCCTGTGACCGAGCCGCAAATACTAACTAGCGATATTTTTTGGATGCTTGCTTTTTCAGCTGTTTTATTGCCCATGATTTTTATAAAAAAACGCATGCAAATAAGCCGAATAAAAGGATTTGTTTTGGTAGTTGCCTACGGAATATTTATGTTTTTGGTGTTTACCAAGGACAAGTTTTAGGTTGTAATACGATCACTTTGGCAATGTTGTGTAGAACAATGCTTTGTCGGAAAAATTGACTAACTTCGTTTAGCATTAGATATAAAGCACTTGTGCTGAGCTTAGTTGAAGCATTGAATGATTTTATACTTATGTTGTTAACCCACATTTGAGAAACAACATACATTTGAAAAATGAGAATATTACTATTTATTTTTTGCTCATTATTAATTTCTAAATCTTCAACTGAAAAAGTATTTGAAGGAGAATTGATTTATCATCACAATATGAAAATGAATTCTAAAAACTATTCCGAATCAAGAAAATATTATGATACTCTCAAAGTAACTTATAAGGACAAGAATTACATAAAGTTGACTAACAAAAAAGATTGTGAAAAAATACTTTTTATAGATTCTTTGAAAAAAGTATATGTTATTTACAAGGATTACTTAAGTAAATCAAAAAGTCTCTCAATGGATGAGGATAATTTGAATTTTGGAAAATTATATAATCGAGAAAACTCTCATTTTGGAAACATAGTTTCTTTATCAAAGTCTGACACAATTCTGAACTTTAAAAACAAAGAACATCAATTAAAAAAACTTTTCGTGGAAAGACAATACGGAAACGAAACTTATATTTATTCAGAATCTGACAGCTTCAAATTCACTGACAACAGGAATATATTGAGAAATATCGGAGAACAAATCCATCCAAAAGAAATAGCGACTGAATTGAATAATTCAATACTTTATTATTACAAGTTAGACGTTAAAAATGCTGACTTGTACGAAGAATACAGATTAGTTGAAATAAGAAATAAAGAAATTGAAAATAAAGTTTTTGAAATCCCTAAACATAAAGATGCAAAAGGGTTTAAAAGAGAAAACAAAAAAGAAAGTCGATTTAAATATTACGAATTGACTGAATAAACCGTTTGATAACAACGGGTATAATCAATTGTTTGATTATCGCCTACTTGGAATTTCTTCGGAATTTCCTCTGGTTCGTGTTCTTTTTCTATTTAAAGTTATTTATTACAAACTAAAGAAACACCTAAAACGAACCTCTACCAAAAAAATAGCAACTTTCAATTTAAAAACATAACCCTGCAAACAAGCGAATTAGGGATTGAGGCTCTTCGACAAGCTCAGGATAAACTCATCCTTTTTTTGAAAAGGTAAACACAACTTTGTTTAGAACTAAAATTTAACAGATAGCCATACTTCGACTATGCTCAGCACAGGCTAGCTCGCTCCGCGCTATGACGAAAAAAAAATATATAGCCGAAAGCCCGACCTTTTGCCCTGAGCGGAGTCGAAGGGCGGGGTAACGCCCAACTTCTCGATACAATTCTTTTAAACACATCAGAATCACTCGAAATGACGTGCATTATATAAAAAACGCCAACAAATTAATGTTGGCGTTTTTTATGAACAAAAATGTTAATCTATAGGAATTAAATTTTTGCGGATTTAACGGTTTTAATAATTCTTCCCGCAATTTTATAAGGGTCTCCGTTTGATGCAGGGCGTCTGTCTTCCAGCCAGCCTTTCCAGCCTTTTTCAACCGTGATGATAGGAATACGGATGGAAGCGCCTCTATCTGAAACTCCATAAGAGAAATCGGAAACGTGTGCCGTTTCGTGCAATCCGGTTAAACGCTCATCGTTAAACTCGCCGTACACTTCAATGTGCTCATCTGTAACGGGCCTGAAGGCTTCACATATTTTTTCGTAAATTTCTTTAGAACCACAAGTTCTTAAAGTGGTGTTAGAAAAGTTGGCGTGCATACCAGAACCATTCCAATCTCCTTTTACCGGTTTTGGGTGGTATTCGATATAGTAGCCATATTTTTCGGTTAATCTGTCTAAAAGGTAACGGGCAATCCAAATTTCGTCTCCGGCTTTTTTGGCGCCTTTTGCAAATAATTGGAATTCCCATTGTCCCGGAGCAACTTCTTGGTTGATTCCCTCAAAGTTTAATCCGGCTTCAATACATAAATCGGCATGCTCTTCAACAAAATCCCTTCCCCAAGTGTAGCGTCCGCCAACAGAACAGTAATATTTACCTTGTGGGCCAGGGAAACCACCACGTGGGAACCCTAAAGGTAAATCGGTTTTGGTATCCATTAAAAAATACTCTTGCTCAAAACCAAACCAGAAATCACCATTGTCATCATCAATCTGAGCTCTTGCATTTGAAGGGTGTGGTGTTCCGTCGGCACTTAAAACTTCAGCCATCACTAAGTAACCGTTTTTTCTTGTCGGGTCTGGATAAATAGCTACGGGTTTTAATAAGCAGTCTGATGCGCCTCCAGAGGCTTGCTCGGTCGAGCTGCCGTCAAAAGACCAAATTGAACAATCTTCTAATTTACCGCCAAAGTCTTCTTCAACTTTAGTTTTGCTTCTCATGTTTTGTGTTGGTTCATGACCATCTAGCCATATATACTCTAATTTTGATTTTGCCATAATGAATAGTTTATAAATACAATATTTAAAATAATGACACAAATATAAAATTTTATGAAACACGGTATGTTTTATAGGGGTATTTTAATTAACAGTGGCTTTATTTTTATTTACCCCCTATTTTTTATGGGTTTATTTTATAATATGAACATAATTTTATGCTAAAATCTAAAAATTGTTAATAACAAACTTTTGTGTTTTATACTTTTATTGTTTTTGCTGTTTATTTTTGCACCTATAAATTTGTTGTAACATCTAAAAATTATACGAAATGTCAACTTTAAGATTTCACGCTATAAAAAAATCGCTTTCAGCCAAACCTGTACCCGTTGAAGAGAAAGAACGTCGCTCGGATATTTTCGGTAAGAATGTGTTTAACGAAAATTCCATGCGCCAATACTTGACAAAAGATGCTTTTGCCGGAGTGATGAACGCCATTCAATATGGTAAAAAAATTGATAGAGCTATAGCAGACCAAGTGTCCTCTTCAATGAAGGATTGGGCGTTATCAAAAGGCGTTACACATTATACCCATTGGTTTCAGCCATTAACCGGTACAACTGCCGAAAAGCACGATGCTTTTTTTGAGACCATTGGAGATGGAATGGCCATCGAAAAATTTGGAGGTAGCCAATTGGTGCAACAAGAACCGGATGCCTCAAGTTTTCCAAGTGGCGGTATTCGAAATACCTTCGAAGCTCGTGGCTATACGGCTTGGGATCCTACATCACCGGCATTTATTTATGGTACAACCCTTTGTATCCCTACCATTTTTGTGGCGTACACGGGAGAGGCCTTAGATTATAAAACCCCACTATTAAGGGCGCTACAAGCGGTTGATGGTGCAGCTACCGCAGTATGTAAATATTTTGATAAAAACGTAAAAAAAGTAACCTCGTCTTTAGGCTGGGAGCAAGAATATTTTTTAATCGATAAAACCTTGGCGGCCACCCGTCCGGATATTGCATTAACCGGCAGAACATTATTGGGGCATTCTGCAGCAAAAGGGCAGCAACTGGACGACCATTATTTTGGTTCTATTCCTAGCAGGGCTTTAAACTATATGCGCGAGCTGGAAACCGAATGTATGCTTTTAGGTATTCCGGTAAAAACAAGACATAACGAGGTAGCCCCAAACCAATTTGAATTGGCGCCAATTTTTGAGGAAGCCAATTTAGCAGTCGACCATAATTCGTTGCTCATGGATATTATGGGTCGTGTGGCTTCGCGCCATAATTTTAAGGTGCTATTACACGAAAAACCATTTGCGGGCATCAATGGCTCGGGTAAGCACAACAACTGGTCGCTGTCCACAGATACAGGGGTTAATTTATTGGCTCCGGGAAAAACGCCCATGAGTAATTTACAATTTTTAACCTTTTTTATAAATACCATAAAAGCGGTTAACAAGCACGAAGCACTATTGCGGGCCACCATTGCATCGGCAAGCAACGACCACAGATTGGGAGCCAATGAAGCACCTCCAGCCATTATTTCCGTGTTTATTGGCGAGCAATTAACCAAGGTTTTAGAAGAATTGGAAGGTGTTACCAAAGGCAAATTATCACCACAGGAAAAAACCGAATTAAAATTAAATGTAGTTGGTAAAATACCGGATGTTTTGTTGGACAATACCGATAGAAACCGCACATCGCCATTTGCATTTACGGGCAATAAATTCGAGTTTAGAGCCGTGGGTTCAACAGCTAATTGCGGCGACCCCATGACGGTTTTAAACACCATAGTTGCAAAGCAATTAAAAGACTTTAAAGTGGAAGTCGATAAGCTAATCGACGAAAAAGGTTTAAAGAAAGACGAAGCGATTTTTAATGTGTTGCGCGAATATATAAAAGCCTCAAAACGTATTTTGTTCGAAGGCAATGGCTATAGCGAAGCTTGGGAAAAGGAAGCCGAAAAAAGAGGGTTGAGCAATAATAAAACCAC
Source organism: Hwangdonia sp. (assembly GCF_048381975.1). Taxonomy (NCBI): domain Bacteria; kingdom Pseudomonadati; phylum Bacteroidota; class Flavobacteriia; order Flavobacteriales; family Flavobacteriaceae; genus Hwangdonia; species Hwangdonia sp. The sequence continues at coordinate 93,969 of NZ_JBLWYT010000002.1, forward strand.
GCCCGATGCTCTAAAGGCTAAAATATCAAAAGATAGTATGGCCCTGTTTGAGGAAATGCAGGTAATGAGTAATATTGAAACCAAAGCGCGTTACGAAATAGAGGTTGAAGCCTATATTATGCACATTCAAATTGAAGGTCGGGTTTTGGGCGATATAGCACGTAACCACATTGTTCCAACGGCGGTGAGATATCAAAATACCTTAATTGAAAACGTAAAAGGCCTCAAGGAAATTTTCGATGAAAAATTCAAGGAAGTTTCCAAAGAGCAACTCAATTTAATCGAGCAAATTTCAAATCATATAGAAAGCATCAATGCCAATGTTACGAAAATGATTAACGAAAGAAAAAAAGCCAATGCCATTCAAGAGGTCGAAAAGAAAGCGCAGGCCTATTGCTTTAACGTAAAACCCCTGTTCGAAGACATCCGTTACCATTGCGATAAGTTGGAATTACTGGTAGACGACGAGATTTGGCCACTAACCAAGTACCGGGAGCTGCTGTTTACAAGGTAGTCCGTTTTTAGCAATCCCGTAACTTCGGGGTTTTCTAGAAGTTGGGCGTTACCCCGCCCTTCGATTCCGCTCAGGGCAAGAGGGGTCGGGCTTTCCGCTACAATCTTTTTAAAATGTTTGTTCAGGGAGCAAGCAATGTGTTTGCCTGTTAACACGGGCATTAAAGCAAAGTTTGTGCAAACCAATTTTAAAAAGGATTTCCACTGCAATCCCTAACGCGCTTATGTGCCGGCTTATGTTTTTAAATTAAATGGGCTTTTGCTTTTTGCAGAGGCTCTTTTTTTTTTTTTCAATAAAATCGAATTCACATAAGCCCAATTTTCTATAAAAAACCAAATCTTTTCAATTACTTTTAAAATAAATTTTAGCTTCAGGCAACCTTTAGCACAACATTTGCGTCTTTATAAATAGAAGACCACATAAAATCCATCTTTTTTGAAAGTCATTCAACTCCATAAAAACGAATCCGAGCTTATTAAAAGAGCGATTAAAAACAATCGCGAAGCGCAACAGGTGTTGTTCGAGTGGCATGCCCCAAAAATGTTAAGTGTTTGCAGGTATTACATAAAAGATATACAACATGCCGAAGAAGCGATGCTTAACGGGTTTTTCAAAGTGTTTTCAAATTTAAAAAAGTTTAAAAATGAAGGCAGTTTTGAGGGTTGGATACGGCGGATTATGATTCGGGAATCGATTTCGTTTTTACGACAGAAAAAAAACATGGAGTTTCCGGTTGAAGCTATTGAACATGAAAACGATTATACCAACAACATTAAAACCGACATTGAAGTTGCCCAAATACAGCAACTTATAGACGCCCTTCCCAACGGCTATAAAGTGGTGTTTGTTATGTATGCCATTGAAGGTTACAAGCATTACGAAATTGCCAATATGCTAAACATTAGCGAGGGTGCATCAAAATCGCAGCTGTTTAAAGCACGCAAACAGCTTCAGGAAAGCATTAAAAAATTAAATAAAACAACAAGCTATGGCAGCAAATAAATTTGAAAATAAGATAAAGGATAAGCTTGAAAAAAGAACCATAAAACCATCTGCCGATGCGTGGAATAAATTATCTCACCGCTTAGAAAATCAAGAAGAAAAACGGAATAACAAAGCGTTTTGGTGGTTGGGCATTGCGGCAAGTATTATAGGTGTTTTATTGGTAGTTACCCAAGTTTTCCAGAATGATTCCGGTAAGCATGTTGCACCGCAAATTGTGGTAACACCAGAACTTGTTAAACAAGATGATATTTCGACAGGCTCAATAACCGCCGATAAAATAGCTAATGAAAAGGTTGAACCTATTGAAGAAATTTCAGAAGATATCAAATCAAAAGAAGCTAATCAGTCCAATCAAATTCAAAAAAAACCAACTGTAATCAAACCTAATTTAATTAAAGAAACAACGCGTATTGTTGAAGAAAAAGATGTTCAAACCACAAAAGAAACCCATGTTGAGCCAGTCAAAATAATTTCTGAAAAGTTAACGCTCGAAGAACAGAAAATTAAGGAAGTCATAGCCCAGGTAAAAACCTTAAAAGACGGTAAAAACCAGGTTACGGAAAACGAAATAGAAGCCTTGTTAATTGAAGCTCAAAACGAAATCAAACTAAAACGATTATATAACGAAAGCACAATAAAAGTTGATGCCTTGGCACTGCTTCAAGATGTTGAAGACGAGCTCGACCAATCTTTTAGAGATCGGGTTTTTAAAGCTTTAAAAGAAAATTTTATTACGGTAAAAACGGCCGTGGCACAACGTAATGACTAAAGAAATCATCAAAATTCAATCGATAAATCAATACCCATTTTGGGCAAAAAACGAACAGTTATGCAAACCATTACAAAGTATTTAGCACTGGCGGCGCTGTGTTTAAATGTGCACTTAATCACTGCGCAAGACAGCATTTCCAATACCAGTAATCATGAACAAATAAAGACTTTAAGAGCCTTAAAGGATAAGGTTAAAACCCAAGAACGCGAGTATTTAAAAGCCGAGGTTGAAGCCATAAACAAGCAATTGGACGGAAACGAGATTACCTTTGGGGAAGCCGAAAAGTTAAAAAAGGAAGCGGCTAAAAAACATGCTTTGAATATTGAAAACCGCATAGCGATTATCAATAATAAAATTTCACTTTTAGAACGAAATGATGCTGTTTACAACAATGAAGAAGAGGAAGGCGATGATCAATTTGTTTTTAGAATTGGAAAGGGAGATGAAACCGATGACGAATTTATATTTATTGGTACAAAGAGAAGCGACAAGCACAGACATCGAAAATACGACAGGCGAACCACTAGCGATTTGGTGCTGGCCTTTGGTTTAAACAACGCCATTGTTGAAGGTGATAACCTGGATAATTCGCCGTATAAATTTGGAGGCTCTCGGTTTTTCGAAATAGGTTGGGCGTGGAAAACCCGGGTGTTTAAAAACTCGAATGTTTTACGTTTCAAATATGGCTATTCGTTTCAAATAAACGGATTGAAGCCAACCGACAATCGATATTTTGTTAGCCAAGGCAACCAAACCATGTTGGAGGTATTTCCTGAAAACCTTAAAAAATCGAAGTTATCCATAACCAATTTAGTGTTTCCTGTGCATTTTGAATTTGGCCCATCCAAAAAAATCGAAAAGGATGATTATTTTAGATATTCAACACGTAATAAGTTTAAAATTGGCCTTGGCGGATATGCGGGATTTAATATAGGAACGCGCCAAAAATTAATATATTCAGTTGACGGAAACAGGCAAAAGGATAAAATAAAAGGCGGCTTAAACACCACCAATTTAGTTTACGGAATTAGTAGTTATATTGCTGTTGGCAGTACGGCATTTTATGTAAAATACGATTTGTCACCTATTTTTAAAGACCAAGTTGGAGACCAGAACAACATCTCCCTTGGTGTTAGGTTTGATATGGATTGATGTTTGAAAGTCTATTTATAAAATAAAAGAGTTTCAATATTGAAGCTCTTTTTGTTTTACTTCAAAATATATTACATTTACACATAAAATAAGTTTCTCCATTGATTGCACCATCGTCCATAGACCAAGTATTTGAAACCGCTCGTGTAGAGGAGGTTATAGGTGATTTTGTTCAGTTAAAAAAAGCGGGAAGTAACTTTAAAGGTTTAAGTCCGTTTTCCGATGAACGTTCACCAAGTTTTATGGTATCGCCAGTAAAACAAATCTGGAAGGATTTTTCCAGCGGAAAAGGCGGTAATGTGGTGGCGTTTTTAATGGAACACGAGCATTTTACCTATCCAGAGGCTATTAGATATTTGGCCAAAAAATACAATATTGAAATTGAAGAAACCGTTCAGTCCGATGAGCAAAAACAGGCCGCGAACGAACGGGAAAGTTTGTATTTGGTAAGCGAATATGCGAGCAAGTATTTTCAAAACATATTACATAAAACCGATCAGGGAAAATCAATAGGATTAAGCTATTTTAAAGAGCGCGGATTTACCGAAGAGACCATTAAAAAATTCGATTTAGGGTATGCACTCGACGAGTGGCAAGCCTTTACCGACGAGGCCTTAAAACAAGGATATAACATTGATTATCTCGAAAAAACAGGGCTCACCATTGTTAAGGATGCCAAACGTTTCGACAGGTTTAAGGGGCGTGTTTTATTCCCCATAAAAAGTATGAGCGGCCGTGTATTGGGGTTTGGCGGGCGTATTTTGATCAACGATAAAAAAGCGGCCAAATACCTAAACTCCCCAGAGAGCGATATTTACCATAAAAGTAAAGTATTGTACGGTATTTTCCATGCCAAACAAAGCATTGCCAAAGAGGATAATTGTTATTTAGTTGAAGGCTATACCGATGTTATCCAGTTTCATCAAACGGGTATAAAAAACGTGGTGTCTTCCTCTGGAACTGCCTTAACTTCCGATCAAATCAGGCTTATAAACAGGTTAACCAAAAACATCACGGTGTTATTTGATAGCGATGCGGCGGGTATGCGCGCTTCCCTTCGCGGAATCGATTTAATTCTGGAGCAGGGCATGAATGTAAAAGTGTGCACATTTCCCGATGGCGAAGACCCCGATAGCTTTGCAAAAAAGAATTCACTTGAAGAACTCGCGCTGTATTTAGAAGAAAACTCCAAAGACTTTATTCAGTTCAAAGCTTCGGTTTTATTTGAAGAATCCAAAAACGACCCCATAAAAAAAGCCGAAACCGTTAGGGATATTGTCAACAGCATTTCTAAAATACCGGATCGTATTAAAAAGGAAATCTACATTCAAGAATGTGCCAGAATTATGGACATTAGCGAAGCTGTTTTGTTTAGTACCTTGGCTCAAATCAACAAAAAGGAATTTCAAGAGGAGGCTAAAAAACAAAAAAACGAACAAAAAGCTTTTGATGTCATAAAGCATGAACAACCCGTAAAAAAGGTTGATGTGCAGTATGTTTTAGAACGAAAAATTATTGAGGTATTATTACTTTACGGAAACAAAACCGAAGATTTTGAAGATTTGGTTTTAAAGGAAAATGATAAAAACGAACTTATTTTAGAGCCCGTAATTCAACAGGCCAAAGTGTTCGAAAAAGTGTTTTTGGATTTGCAAGACGATGAAATGCAATTCTCGAACCCCCAATTTAAAACCCTGTATTACACCATTATTGATAGGCTCAACCAGACCGAGGATTTTGAATTGAAAACCTTTATCAATTCGGTAGACCAAGATATGGCAAACGAAATAACCACCATTTTAATGGATGATGAACGCTATGCTTTGGACGATTGGAACAGGATGAATATTTTTCCAAAAGGAAAAACAACAAGTATTGCGCAACTGGTAAGCGAAACCATTTTAAGTTTACGCTGCTTTTTAATAGACCAAAAAGTAAAAGAATTTCAGCAAGAAACACTGCATAACAAAATAGACACGAATAGAAATATACTTGAAGAAGTAAAAGACTATTCGAGTCTAAAAATGTTATTGTCCAGAAAGCTTAATCGCGTATTATAGCTCAGCTGAAAGTTTAGCTTGGTTAACAAGATCCACTAAATTGGTTACTTTTAGTTTTCTCATTAAACGTGCTTTGTAAGTACTTACCGTTTTCTCGTTAATGTTTAGCTCTTTAGAAATCTCTTTGTTTTTTCTACCAATAGTTAAAAGTTTTAAAACTTCTGACTCGCGAGTTGATAGTTTTTTGTAAAAAGATCCCGATTTGTTGCTTTTAGCACCAAAAGCTAATTGTTGCGTTAAGGCATCACTTAAATAAATACCACCTTCGTGAACCTTTAAAATGGCCTCGTTAATGGTAATGATGTTAACTGATTTAGAAATGAATCCTGAAGCCCCCGCTTTAATGGCGTTTATGCCATATACCTCTTCGGGCTGGCCACTAAAAATAAGGGTTTTTACGTTAGGATAATCCTTCTTTAAATAACGCAAAACGGTTAAACCGTTAAGTTTTGGGAAATCTACTTCTGTTAAAATAATGTCTACGTCATTGTTTTTGACAAAGTCTAAAATATCATCGCCATCGTTTACACTTCCCACAATTTTTATGTCTGAAGATGCCGAAAATAGATGTTCTAGACCCTTTCTGATAATTGGATGATTGTCTGCTATTAGTAATTTTATCATTATTAAGGGTTTTTATACTATTATAGCTGTGAGAGGTTACAGCTATAATTGAGAGATTTATATGGCTGTAAAGATAGTTTTTTTTGCTAACAATGCAATGATTATTTTAAATTTATGGGAATTTCACAAATGGGTATTGCAATCATTTTGTGTTTATTGGCCGTGTTAAAACGTTTGTAAATTTTAAAAACATCTTGCTCTCTACCAAGAAATTCCGATGCCGTTTTACCGGCTTGGTCCATTTTCATAGCCCACTCAAGCTCAGGGTATGACGCTCCAATTTGATCTTCATCACTCCGTGCATCGCCAAATAAACCATCACTTGGAGCTGCTTTCATAATGGATTCCGGAACGTCTAAAAATTCACCTAGTTTATAAACTTCAGACTTTAATAAATCTGCAATAGGACTTAAATCTACGCCGCCATCGCCGTATTTGGTGTAAAAGCCAACCCCAAAATCCTCCACTTTATTCCCTGTTCCGGCCACCAATAATTTATAAAGTCCTGCGTAATAGTAAAGGGTTGTCATGCGCAGGCGCGCTCTGGTATTTGCCAAGGCCATATCAATAGTGGCTTGGTCTCCATCAAAAAATACCTCGCTCTTAAAGGTCTCAAAAACAGGTGTTAAATTGGTACGTGTATCGTCAACATTATTAAACCGTTGTTTTAATTGCGCAATGTGTTCTTGGGCTCTGGTAACGTGGCTCTCCGCTTGGTGTATTGGCATTTCAACACACAACACATTTAATCCTGTTTTGGCGCATAGTATTGAAGTTACCGCAGAATCGATGCCTCCTGAAATACCAATTACAAATCCGTTTACGCCAGCATTTGTCGCGTAATCTTTTAGCCAATTAACAATGTGATTTACCACTTTTTCTGTTTGCATATTTAACACAGTTTTTAATCTAAGAATAGTACCTTTGCAGACAAAAATAAAGGAAACGCCCAATTAATAAAAATCTATACCGTTTAAGTTATGTTTAAAAGCCGAAAAGGGCATTTAAAATATTAAATGGATGCCAACCATTTGATTGAAAACCGAATGAAAAGTTGTTTTTAAAATTTTAAGTAAATGAAAAATGCAATCTTGTTATTTAGTGTTGTTTTGTTAACCATTTCTTGTAAAAAAGATAATACGTTACAAAAGAATATTGCTAAAATAAACACAGATATTAAAATTGAACGTTTTGACAGGTTGTTTGCCGAGGCAGATTCAAAAGAATTGCCAAAGCTAAAACAAGCCTACCCGTTTATGTTTTCTGAAAAATATTCAGATTCGTTTTGGATTGCCAAAAAAGCCGATACTTTACAAATTCAACTGTTTAATGAGGTTGATATAGCATTTACCAATTTTAACGACGTTGAAACTGAAATTGAATCGCTTTTCAATCATTTAAAATATTATTTTCCAGAATTCAATCCACCCAGAATCATTACCGTCACCAACGATGTAGATTATAGAAACCGGGTAATTGTTACCGATACCATTGCTGTAATCGCTTTGGATAATTATTTGGGAAGCGACCACGAATTTTACGGTGCCATCCCCAAATACATTAGAGCTCATTTTAACAAAGAACAGCTCGTTGTAGATTTGGCCGATGCATATGCAAAGAAATATATCTATCAATCGCAAAAAAGAACTTTGTTGGACGAAATGATTTATTCGGGGAAACTACTCTATTTTAAAGATAAGGTTATTCCTTTTAAAACTGATGCGGAGCGTATGGGCTATTCGCCCGAGCAGTTAACTTGGGCCATTGCAAACGAGAGTTATATTTGGCGCTATTTTGTGGAGCGCGAATTACTGTTTAGCACAGACTCAAAATTACCGAGCCGATTTATAAATCCTGCGCCTTTCACTAAATTTTATTTAGAAGAAATTGACGCCGATTCACCAGGGCGATTAGGACAATATATAGGTTGGCAAATTGTACGTGCTTACATGCAGCAAAACGATGTAGCTTTAAAAGACATGCTTATAAAATCTACTGAAGACATATTTAATAACACCAAGTTTAAACCACGTAAATAATGGCAAAAAATCACACCTCAAAAATAGAATTGAAAGTTGAATTGGATGAAAACAGAATTCCGGAAAGTTTGCAATGGACCGCTGAAGACGGTGGTATTACAAACCAAGAAGCCAAAGCGATGATGCTTTCTGTTTGGGACGCCGAAAGCCAAGAAACGCTGCGCATCGATTTATGGACCAAAGATATGCCGGTAGATGAAATGAAAGTGTTTTTTCATCAAACCTTAGTAACGATGAGCGATACGTTTAATAGGGCTACACAAGATGAAAAAATGACAGCAACCATGAAAGATTTTTGTGATTATTTTGCTGAAAAGTTGGAACTGAAAAAATAGGTTTTAAGTTCAAAGTTCAAAGTTCAAAGTTCAAAGTTCAAAGTTCAAAGTTCGGAGTTGTGTGCCGTAAAACCGAGATTGAATTATTACCAAGAGATACACAGTGGTGCACGGAGTTTTGACTAAAACCATAACTTACTGAAGACTGAAAACTGAGACTGAAAACTTCCAAGGCTTGTTTGGTTTTTGGAATTTAACTTTTTTAGTATTTGGAATTTCTCACCACTCATTGATTTTGTTTGAGTCCAGTTTGATGAAAATAAACAGTAAAATAGTGAATGCCCAAAGCCCGGAACCACCATAGCTAAACATCGGCAGTGGAATACCAATGGTTGGAATTAAACCCATTACCATGCCCACATTTATTAGGAAATGTATAAAAATAATGGATGCAACCCCATAACCGTACACTCTACTGAATTGTGATTTTTGGCGTTCGGCTAAATGTAAAATACGTATAATAAGAAGCACAAAAAGAACAACCACAAATGTGGTTCCTAAAAAACCCCACTCTTCGCCCACGGTACTAAAAATATAATCGGTATGTTGCTCGGGCACAAATTTTCCGGTGGTTCGTGTGCCTTCCATAAAGCCTCTTCCGGTTAAACCGCCAGAGCTAATGGCTTTTTCGGATTCATTCAAGTTATAGGCAAACGTTTTTTTCATTTGCTCTAATTTAACGGGGTCTTTTTCCAATCGAAGCCACAGACTAATACGGTCTTGTTGGTGTGGTTTTAGAAGATTCTGATAAAAGAATTTTATTCCAAAAGACACCACAATGGTTACTAATAAAATAAATAAAGATTGAAATAGGCGTAATTTCTTTTTTCTTAAAAAATGAAAACCAACAAGTATTAAAACGGCAATTATTGAGGTGATTGTAACGCCGAATTTTAAAGACAATATGGATACTATAATCAAGGAAACACCAATGGTTAAATAATATTTTGGCAATCCTTCGCGGTACAAAACAAAAAAGAATGCGCCGTAAACAATGGTGCTGCCCGTGTCGTTTTGCAAGAGTACTAAAATTGCGGGAATGGCAATAATTATAAGGGCTTTTAACTGATCTCTTAGCGTTTTGATGTTGGTGTTTAAATCGCTAACATGTTTTGCCACGGCCAAAGCCGTTGCCATTTTCGCGAACTCACTGGGTTGAATGGTCATCCCGCCAATGGCGTACCACGACGTGGCCCCGTTTACGTTTTTACCGAAAATAAAAAGTCCGATTAAGGAGAGCATCGAAACAATGTAAATAATACTTGAAAATCGTTCGTAAAACTTAGCATCAACCGCCAATAAAAGCACGATTAAACCAAGGGTTAGAAATATAAAAATGAGTTGTTTGCCGTAAGGTTGTGAGAAATCGAAATAGTCGATGGTACTTCCTGTATGCGAAGCCGACAAAATATTCAGATAACCAAAACCAACTAAAAGTAAGAAGAGAATAATGGTAATCCAATCGAATCTAAAATATTTATTCGTATCTCTAACCATTAATTTGTGGCTTTGCTAATGTTGTTTAAATGCTTTTTTAAACGATAGTATTCCTTATCATCAACAAGTTGTAATAAAGTTTGCCCATTAATTTTAAAAGGCTCTCCAGAATAAGGTTTGGCGTATTCATCTTCCAAACTGTGTTTTAACAACCAATCTTCCAAATCGGTTCTGGTAATCTCGCCTTTAATATGTTTTTCAATCATTAAACTGGCAATTTTTCCGGCGAAGCGGCTTCCCCAATAACCGTTTTCAACAAAAACGGCGATTGCTATTTTTGGATTGTCTTTAGGGGCAAAAGCCACAAAAATAGAGTGGTCTGTCAATTGTGTTTTCACACTGTCGATAATAGCAAAATTTTCAACCGTTCCTGTTTTTCCGCAAATATCAATATCCTTTACTTGTAACCATTTAGCGGTTCCGTTTTTATATACTTGGTGCATGCCTTCAATTACAGGCTCAAAATGCTGTTTGTCAATCGTTGTGTATTTAGGAGTCGTGAATTTTTCGGGAAGTGTTTCACCTTTAATGGATTTAATGATATGCGGCGTGTAAAAATGCCCTCTGTTGGCAATAGCTGCAATCATATTGGCCAGCTGGATGGGCGTTGTGGCCACTTCACCTTGACCAATTGAATTGGAAATGGTATAAGTTGAATAAAAGGTTCTAGGGTAAATCCTTTTGTAATAGTCTCTATCAGGAATTCTTCCTTTTTGCCCCACTTTTAAATCGTAGCCTAAAAAATTTCCCAATCCAAAGCTTTTAGCATGATCGCTCCACACATCAATACCTTTTGAGGCACTACCCGTTTTGTCTAAAATTTTTCTGTAAGCCGTGGCGAAATAAGCGTTGCAGGATTCTTGAATACCACTAATCATATTGTTGCGCCTGCCTATGTAGCAATGGCATTTCATAAACCGATTTCCGTATCTGTAACCCGCATAGCAAGTAACGGTTTCGTTTGGGGTTAATACGCCTTCTTGCAAGCCAATAAGGGCGTTCATTAATTTAAAAGGTGACCCGGGTTCGTAAACCCCTTGCAGACTTCTATTAAATAGAGGTTTGGCGATAGAATCGTTAAAAAGTTTGGTAAAGTTTTTAGAGCGTTGTCTGCCAACCAAATCGTTTGGATTATAAGTTGGGGCGGCTACCATAGCTAATATTTCGCCTGTAGACGGCTCGATAGCGATAACACCACCACGTTTGTTTTGCATCAACAACTCGCCGTATTCCTGTAGTTTGGCATCGATGGTAATGGTGATGTCTTTGCCCTGTTCGGGGATAGTATCGAATTCCCCACCTTTATACGGTCCAATATTTCTGTTAAATCGGTCTTTTTGAATAAACTTAATGCCTTTTACGCCTCGCAATATGTCTTCGTAGGAGGCCTCAACACCTTGTTTGCCAATTAAATCGCCCATTTTGTAATAGGGGTCGTTTTTTATATCTCTGGTGTTAACCTCGCCAATATCGCCTAAAACATTGGCGCCAATTGAGGTTTCGTACTTTCTGAGCGACCGTTTCTGAATATAGAAGCCATCAAATTTGCGCATTTTTTCTTGTAAAACGGCATAGTCTTCTTTTGATAAATGCGAAACGAAAACCGATGGCAATCGGGGCGAATAATGATAGGCCTTGTTGTACGTTTTTATAAACTGATCTTTGTCAATTTTTAATAAATCACAAAACTCAAGCGTGTCCAATGGCTGCACTTCACGCGGAATAACCATCACGTCGTAAGAGGGTTGGTTCGCCACTAAAAGTTGTCCGTTTCTGTCGTAAACAAAGCCGCGTTTTGGGTAATCGTAAACTTTTCTAATGGCATTGTCTTCAAATAAATTATGCGTATTTGAAGTGTATACCTGCAAGTAAAAAAGCCTTGCGATAAACACAAAACCAACAAGAATTACCGATATGAATAGTAAAAGTTGTCTCATTTAGATTTTCGACTAAAAATAATAGTTATTAAAACACAAAGTATAATAGTGAATATACTTGAGAATAACGTTTTTTGAAGGATTAAAATTATTTTGGAAATGCTAAAAATTTCCAAACAAAACAAAATGAAGTGATGCGCAATTACCATAATGGTGATGTAGATTAGTTTTGCGCCAAAATCTACGGTATTGAATTTCATGTTCTGATGTTCGTAAACCATGCCAAAAGAGAACTTTAATGCAACGGGTCTGGCATAGGCTATAAACACAGATGCCGCAGCGTTAATGCCACCGGAATCTAAGAATAAATCGACCGTTAAACCCAATAAAAAACTTAAGAAAATAAATAAAGACCGGTTGTTTTTTACAGGAAATAAAATGATGAAAAGAATATAAATATACGGATTGATGTAGCCCAAAAAATTAATATGGCTGCATATTAAAACCTGAATTAAAATAAGTGCTATAAAGCGGATGCTATTTAAAGAAATGATACCGTTCATTTAATGGGAATTTAACAAATTTGTAATTTCCTTAAAATCCTTGTTTTCTATAATATGCACATGCTCAAGGTTAGTCATGTCGTTAAAAAGCTTCACATTAATCTCATAATAATTTTCGGCAACATCCAATTCAAAATCCTCTACAACACCAATATCAATATTTTTTGGAAAGATTGAAGAGCGCCCCGAGGTAACAATCGTATCGCCTATGGCAACCGGTGCTATTTTTTCAACATCTATTAACTGCACGATGTTTGGCGATTCGCCGTCCCAAGTTAAAGAGCCAATATGATTGGTTTTTTTTAATCCTGCACTAATATTGCTTGTGGTGTTTAACACCGAAATAACCGTTGAATAATTTTTACTTGAGTTGTCTATAATACCTAAAACACCTTTACTGGTTATCACGCCAAAATCTTCTCTAATACTATCGTTTGTGCCTTTATTGATGAGTAAAAAATTATCGGTTAAAGAATAACTGTTCTTTATAATTTTTGCAGTTTGGATTCTATACAGTCCGTTGTACGTAACACTGTCTATATAGCTTGAGTCCAGTTGGTTTTCAGCATTAAACAAAAGCGCTTTTAATCGATTGTTCTCTTCGGCTAAAATCTGGTTTTGCGATTTTAAATTAAAATATTCACTAATGTTATTAACAGAATTGTAAACGCCACCGGTTAAAAAATTGGCAGAATTTATAAACTTGCTTTTGTGATAGGAATGCGATTGAATAGTAAAAACAATAGACACCGAAAACAGCAACAAGAACAACAAAAACCTTTTGTTTCTTATTATAAAATTAATAATCTGTTGCATGATTTAGGGACTGTTTTATGCTTTTATTTAATCAATACACTTTTGTATTTAGGTAAATTTTTAAGTGTAATTCCAGTACCTCTTACCACAGCTCGCAATGGGTCTTCGGCAATATAAACAGGAAGGTCTGTTTTTTGCGACAAGCGTTTATCCAAGCCACGTAACATCGATCCGCCACCAGCTAAATAAATACCGGTATTGTAAATATCGGCAGCCAATTCGGGAGGTGTTTGCGATAGGGTTTCCATAACCGCATCTTCAATTCGTAAAATAGATTTATCTAAAGCTTTTGCGATTTCACGGTACGAAATTTGAACTTGCTTCGGTTTCCCCGTTAACAAATCACGCCCTTGAACACTCATATCTTCTGGCGGTAATTCCAAATCCTCTGTAGCCGCACCAATCTGTATTTTTATCTTTTCGGCAGTACGCTCACCCACATACAAATTGTGTTGGGTACGCATGTAATACACAATATCGTTTGTAAATACATCACCGGCAATTTTAACCGATTTATCGCAAACAATGCCACCTAAGGCGATTACTGCAATTTCGGTGGTTCCGCCACCTATATCAACCACCATATTGCCCTTGGGTTGCATAATATCTACCCCAATACCAATAGCGGCCGCCATGGGTTCGTGAATTAAATACACTTCCTTTCCGTTAACACGTTCGGCACTTTCTTTTACCGCACGCATTTCAACCTCGGTAATCCCCGACGGAATACAAATAACCATGCGCAACGCCGGCGTAAAAAACTTCTTTTTTAAAGCCGGTATGTTTTTAATAAACATACTTATCATTTGTTCCGAAGCATCAAAATCGGCAATTACCCCGTCTTTTAAGGGGCGAATCGTTTTAATGTTTTCATGCGTTTTGCCCTGCATTAAACTCGCTTGTTGGCCAACGGCAATTATTTTACCAGTAATTCTATCGCGCGCAACTATCGATGGCGCATCAACAACAACTTTGTCGTTATGTATAATAAGGGTATTTGCAGTACCTAAATCTATTGCAATCTCTTCGGTTAAGAAGTCAAAAAAGCCCATGTGCTATTAGTGGTTTTTAAAGGGTTGTTAACAAATCGTGTAAATGTAATAAAAGTAAATAAATATACCGAGTTTAAATGGCATACAAATGGCATCAAAATAAAGTATTAACTATTTATACGTAGTTTATCGATTTTTAGATGGTTTTTTTAAAGTTTGTGGCGTTCCCTACGCTCATACCTGCAAGGTTGGATGCTGAAACAAGTTCAGCACAAAAACCTTGCAGGATCACTTCGGTCGGGCTTTCCGCTATATCTTTTTTTGCGTCATAGCGAGGAGCGAGCGATGTGGCTATCTTATAAATTTTAGCTCTAAATAAAATGTATTTTCCTTCTTTCAAAAAAAAGGATGCCGCTGCAATCCCTAACGCGCCTATGTGCTGTCTTATTTTTTAAAACTTAAAGTTGTTTGCTTTTTTGAAAGGTGTTTAGATTAAGCACTAAACCGCAATTATTTTTATATATTGTTAGCTGTAGTCTTTTCTTTTCCATAAAGTTTATTCACTTTCGGTTGGATAATCCAAATTCCAATGAAGTAAAACCATAACAAGAAAAATTCCCCAGCGAAATCTCCAAATCCAACTTTTCTTTGTAATTCAGCAGTTTTTATTGTTTTCGCGACAAAGTACATTGAGTAGAAAATACAAAACATTGAGAACAGATGAAGAGGTAAAATTAAAGCAACAATCCAACCGCTATTTGAATCATTTATCCCGATTTCGGAAAAAAGCGCACCTATATAAATCATTAAAAAAATGATATAGACTAAAGGAATAAAAAAGAAAGCTTTAAATTTTTTCACTTTCATTTTTACTTCTTGTGGAATTTCCTTTTGAAGTCCAATTGCGATTGACCAAAACCATCCAAAAAATACTCCAGTAAAAAGAATCATTATTATCGGAAAAACTTGAAACATATCCATAACGTTTTCGGGGTTAGGATTCGATTCCATTTCAAATCCCGAAAACATATTATACATAGTGTAAAATTGAAAAAGTACTGGTATTCCAAGCATTACTATAAATAATTGCCAATGTTTTGCTTTTAAAAAAATATCTATCATTTATTCTATTAGTTTTAGTTCTGATATTACAGCTAATGTATTACGGATATAAAATCAGTTTTAGTACTGAAACAATCCCGAAAGCTTTTGGGACAACACAGGTGTTAAATATCAGCAATTAAACGAATATAGTCGAAAATATTTACAAAATCAAACAATCCGTTAAGCTGTAGAAACCCCTCAGGTGTTTCTGCTAAAATTCAACATCCATAACAGTTTCACACTAATGAGATTTATGTTTCCACTTCGACAAGCGCAGTGAGGTACGCAGGAATTTTAATGCTTAAAATGACGTGTTCCGGTCATTACCATCGCTACGTTATTGGCGTTGCAATAATCAATGCTCAACTGGTCTTTTATCGAGCCACCCGGTTGGATTACCGCAGTAATACCCGCATTTTTAGCAATTTCCACACAGTCCGGAAACGGGAAAAAAGCATCACTTGCCATTACCGCACCGTTTAAATCAAATTTAAAAGTTCCAGCTTTATGGATAGCTTGCTCTAAAGCATCAACACGACTGGTTTGCCCCGTACCGCTAGCGCACAATTGTTTGTTTTTGGCTAAAACAATGGTATTCGATTTTGTATGCTTACAAATTTTCGATGCAAATATTAAATCCTCTAATTCGTTGTCCGTTGGATTCGTGTCTGTAACATTTTTTAAACCTTCAATAGTATCTGTAATGTTGTTTCTGTCTTGTACCAAAACACCGTTTAAACAACTTCTTACATTGGTTTTTGGCATGTCCACATCATGAATTTTCAATAAAATCCTGTTCTTTTTTCCTTTTAAAATCTCTAAGGCATCGGCAGCAAAAGATGGGGCAATAACCACCTCACAGAATAACTTGTGAATCTCCTGAGCCGTAGCCAAATCAATTTCTTTATTGCTAATTAAAACACCGCCAAAAGCCGAAACAGGATCGCCAGCCAAAGCATCAAGATAAGCTTGGTGTAAGGTGTCGCGTTGCGCCAATCCACAGGCATTGTTGTGCTTTAAAATAGCAAAAGTAGGCGCGTCGTTTTTAAATTCCAGCATTAAATTAACCGCGGCATCAACATCTAAAAGATTGTTATAGCTTAGTTCTTTTCCGTGCAGTTTAGTAAACAGTTCGTCAAAATCCCCAAAGAAAAAGCCTCTTTGGTGTGGGTTTTCCCCGTAGCGTAAAACCTTGCCTTTTGGTTCGCTGATTTTTAAAACCGCTTCATCGTGGTTTTTGTTGAAGTAATTAAAAATAGCCGTATCGTAATGCGATGATACATTAAACGCTTTTCCGGCAAAACGCTTTCTGTTTTTTTTTGAGATACTGCCGTTATTTTCAGAAATCAATTCTAAAAATTCCGCATAATCGTCAACTGAAGATACACAAATTACATCGGCATAATTTTTAGCGGCCGCTCGAATTAACGAAATACCGCCAATATCAATCTTTTCAATAATATCCTGCTCGCTGGCGCCTGAAGCAACCGTTTTTTCAAAGGGGTATAAATCTACAATCACCACATCGATTTGAGGAATGTTGTATTCTGCCAATTCTGCCACATCACCTTCATGGTTTTGACGATTCAAAATACCACCAAAAACCTTGGGATGCAATGTTTTTACGCGACCACCAAGAATGGAAGGGTAGGATGTAACCTCTTCAACCGGAACCACATCGATGCCTAAATCATTAATAAATTTTTCGGTTCCACCCGTCGAGTAAATGGTAACGCCTTGTTCGTTTAACTTTTTTACAATTGGGGCTAATCCGTCTTTGCTAAAAACAGATATTAATGCGGACTTAATGGTTTTCTCGTTGCTCATGTTAGTGTGTTGTGTTTGATTCCCATTTTCATGGGAATGACAGTTTTATGGTTTTTCAATGCGATGCATTGAAAGTGCTGTTTTAAAAATGCAAAAGTAGTTATTTCAACTAAAAAAATGGGCTAGTTGAAATTAAAAAAGAGCAGCTTTTTTCAACGAAATAAAGAAGTTGTTAACATTAAGAGTTCAAAGTTCAAAGTTTAAAATTCAAAGTTGCTATAGATAGAAATATTAAACCCAGAATTTTGAACTTAAAACCTAGAGTAGCTGTGCTACTTGAGTACAAACAAACTCCAAAAAGCGTTCGTCTGCTTCCGTAAACGGATCTGCTGTGTTGGAGTCGATGTCTATCTGTCCGATGTTTTTGCCGTTTACAAAAATGGGCACCACAATTTCAGCCTTTACGGTAATACTGCACGCAATATAATTGTCTTGGGCCGCCACATCGGGCACCACAAAATTTTGGTTGCTTAGGGCAACTTGACCGCAAATCCCTTTCCCGAACGGAATCACGGTATGGTCGGTTGGTTCGCCAACATAAGGTCCCAAATGCAATTCTTTTTTATAGATATCTGCAAAATAAAAACCTACCCAATTGTAATAATCGATGTGGTGTTCCAATAACTGACAAATCGATAATAAACGTTCGTCGGTAGTTTTTTTGGTATCGGAAATTATGGTTTCAACCTGCGGTTTTAGAGTTTCAAAATTCATAAATAAAAAACTTTTGGTAAAAGTATTTAAAAAGGTGTAAATTCGATATTTAGTTTAGAAAAAAATTAATCACCAAATTAATTAAAATCACTTTTTTGCAGGAACTCTTCACAAAATATAAATTGGTTATAAAATTTATACTTACATTTTTAATGGTATATATATTGTTTTCCGTGATATATCATTTTTATTTAGAGTTCTCTGAAGGTTCCAAATTCTACCCAGATTATATAACACATTTGGTAGCCAAACAAACCGAGGATTTGCTAAATGGTTTTGGTTACAATACTCAGGTTTTACCGCATCCCGACGAGCCTTCGATGAAGGTGATTCTAAACGGCAGTTATGTGGCCCGGGTTATTGAAGGGTGTAATGCGGCAAGCGTAATTATCTTGTTTATGTCGTTTGTAATTGCGTTTTCGGGCAAACTAAAAACCACCTTGTTTTTTATACTTTCGGGCAGTGTTTTAATATATGTTGTTAATTTATTTAGGATTGCCCTTATATGTGTTGCCCTTTACCATTACCCTGAACATCAAGAATTTTTACACGGTGTGCTGTTTCCGGCAATTATTTACGGCATGGTTTTTTTATTGTGGATTTTTTGGGTAAATCGGTTTTCAAACTTAAAAAAGAAACATGGGTGAGTTGGTAAAATACACATGGCTTTTTGTGGGTTTCGGATTACTGATTTTAATCCGATGGTTTGAAAACGACTTGTTTTACGACCCCTATTTGGCCTTTTTTAAAAACGATTATTTATATACCGACAGCCCAAATGTTAATGTGTTAAAAGCATCTGCATTCACGGTGCTAAGGTATGCCCTAAACACCCTTATTTCCTTAGCTATTTTGTTTGTTGTTTTTAAAGATAAAGGCGTCATCAAGTTTTCTGGGTTTATATATGTTGTTGCTTTTGTTTTACTAATGATAGGCTATCTGTACTTTGTTTTAAACCCAAAACAGGAAACCTATTACATCTTTTTTAATGTGCGTCGGTTTTTAATTCAGCCCATAATTTTAATTCTTTTATTGCCAGCGTTTTATTATCACAAACTAAAAAATTAACTGTTAATCATTTTATAAAACAGGGCGAATAATTTTAAGTTTTTGTATTTTGGCACTGTGATAAAACAGATTTTGCATAAAAGCTTTTCCATGCTACTAGCATTTTTAGTGTTGTTTTCAACGGTATCCTTTACTATTGAGAAGCACTTTTGTGGCGATGTTTTAGTTGATGTTGCCATTTTTGTTGAAGCTGAAAAATGCGAAATGGAAGCTTTCGAGATTCAGCAAAAAATGACTTGCTGTAAAGACGAAATAAAGGTGATTAAAGGGCAAGACCAATTAAATGTGTCTACGTTTGATGATTTGGAGTTCGAACACCAACAATTTTTAGCATCCTTTGTTTATTCATTCACCAATCTTTTCAAAACACTTGAAAAAGAGATTGTGCCCCATAAAGATTATGCGCCACCCATTCTGGTCTCAGACATACAGGTGCTTAATGATACTTTCCTGATTTGATTTATTATTTTTTGTAATTCCTGCGTGCCATACTGAATTTGTTGAAGTGACGGCAGGAACCTAATCGCACATTACAATTAATAAAACATCAAAATTTTACAATATTTCTAATTAATGAAACAAATAATATATATACTGTTTATGCTTCCTATACTCAGCTTTTCGCAAGACAAAATAAGCGGATTTATTATGGAAGCAAACGATAAAAACGAGCCTATAGGATTAGCCGGCGCTAACGTATATTGGCTCGATACCTCGGTTGGTGCGGTAACCGATATAGATGGAAGATTCACTATACCTTATAAAAAAGAATACACCAAATTAGTAATAAGTTATGTGGGTTTTAAAACCGACACCATTACCATTAGCAAACCTAAAATGGTGCGTCATTGGCTGCAGTCTACAGATAATTTAGATGCCGTAACGGTAACCTCCAGAAAGCAGGCCACATCAAAATCGTACATGCAAGCCACTAACGTTTTTACGGTGAGTAGCGACGAACTGCTTAAAGCGGCGTGCTGTAATTTGTCTGAGAGTTTTGAAACCAGCCCGTCCATCGACGTTAATTTTGCCGATGCCGTTTCGGGTACCCGACAAATAAAAATGCTGGGTTTAACGAGTCCGTATATTTTAATAGCGACCGAAAACATACCATCTATTCGCGGTGCATCGCAAGCCTTTGGGATGAGTTTTATACCCGGAACTTGGGTGGAGAGCATTCAAATTACCAAAGGTGCCGGAAGTGCCGTTAATGGTTTCGAGAGTATTGCAGGTCAAATAAATGCAGAATTGGTGAAACCAACAACCGATGCTAAGTTATTTGTAAACGCATACGCCAATGCCAACGGACGCTTGGAATTAAACACTCATTTAAACACGGCCATAAACGAGAAATGGAGTACAGGCCTCTATTTACACGGAAATCTTAGAGACGCAAAGCACGATAATAATAACGATACCTTTTTGGATATGCCTTTGCAGGAGCAGATTAACATCATGAACCGATGGCAATATACCGATACCGAAAAGGGCTTTGTAACCTTTGTAAATCTAAAGTTTTTAAATGATGAAAAACAAACGGGACAAGTCAATTTCAATCCTAAAACCGATAAGGGCACAACCAACGCTTGGGGCAGCCAAATTGATACGCGACGTTACGAAATATCCACAAAATTTGGATATGTAAACCCAGAATTGCCGTGGCAAAATATTGGGGTGCAAACGGCTTATAGCAACCACAGACAAGAATCGTATTTTGGTTTAAATCAATACGATATTACGCATAATAGCTTGTACGCCAATGCCATTTATAGTTCCATTATTAGCGATTCCAGACATAAAATTAAAACCGGCATCAGCTATACCTACGATCATTACGACGAGTTTGTAAATACAAATGATTACGAAAGAACCGAGCGTTCGGTGGGTTCATTTTTCGAGTATAATTTTGACAATCTCGACAAGCTGAACCTAACGGCCGGAATTCGTGTGGACAACCATAATTTAATGGGCACTTTTATTACGCCTAGATTTCATGCACGATACACGCCTTGGGAAAAATCGGCGTTACGGGCGTCGTTCGGTCGCGGTATTCGCAGCGCCAATATTTTTGCCGAAAACCAGAGTATATTTTCAACCTCGCGATCCATTAATATTTTAAATACCGACGGTGATATTTATGGATTGGACCCGGAAATTGCATGGAATTATGGCCTGTCTTTTTTACAAGGATTTAATCTTTTTAACAGAAAAGCCGATATTACTTTAGATTATTACCGCACCGATTTTCAAAACCAAGTGGTGGTAGATTTTGAAAACCCGCAGGAAGTCAATTTCTATAATTTAGATGGCGATAGTTATGCCAATAGCTTTCAAGTTGAATGGAATTATAATGTGTTTGAGCATTTCGATTTACGATTGGCGTACAAATATTACGATGTTAAAACCGACTATAATTCCGGTAAATTATCAAAACCGTTAGTGCCAACCAATCGTTTTTTTGCCAATGCCTCTTATGAAACGCACATGCTCGAAAATGGTTCGCAATGGAAATTTGATGCTACATTTAATTGGTTGGGCGAACAGCGCTTTTCATCAACCGTGGGTAATCCTGCACCATATCGATTACCTGAAAACACACCAACCCTTGGTACGTTAAATGCGCAAATAACCAAAGTATTTTCTCCTAAATTTGAAGTATATTTAGGCGGTGAAAACATAACAAACGTAAAACAAGATAATCCCATTTTAGGAGCGAACGATCCTTTTGGTTCAAATTTTGATACAACTTTTGTGTATGGCCCCATATTTGGAGCAAGTTATTATGCCGGATTGCGGTTTAAAATAGAATAATCAGTCATTTCCTCGAAGGAGGGAATCTTATAAATGGAACTAATATATAAACCTGTCATGCTGAGCGCAGTCGAAGCATCTTATTAAAAAAAACAGATAAATAATAAATGAGATTCCCGTCTTCACGGGAATGAAAAAAACTTAATTATGAAAAAAATAATGATTTTAGCACTTATGCTAATTGGAACAACAACCTTTGCACAAAACAAAAACCAAAAAGCCTCCATAGAAGTCGATGGCGTTTGTATGATGTGTAAAAACCGCATTGAAAAAGCCTGCTTAACCTCAAAGGGTGTAAAGTCTGCCGATTGGAACGTGAAGACCCACGAGTTAAAATTGATTTACGATGCCCGTAAAACCGATTTAAAAACCATACAGCAAACCATTGCCGATGTGGGGCACGATACCAAAGAAATAAAAGCATCCGACGAGGCCTATGCCAAAGTGCACGCATGTTGTAAATACCGCGACGATGATGTGATTGATGACCATAAAGAAGACGGTGAAGAAAAACCTAAAAATTAGAAAATTTTATTATCAAAACCCAAACAATTTGTTTGGGTTTTGTGTGTGTTTTGGCTTTATGATAAAAAAGGATGTTTTCGTTTAGCTCCCTGATATAAATAATCAATATTATAACCGTAAGGAACATTGCCTACAATATGAAAAAAATTCTCGATAGCCGAAAATATAATTTAATCGGTATTTGTATCGGAACCATAATTGCGTGGATAATTGCAATGCGGACTGACTTACCAGCGAGCTCTAATCACGGCGGATTTATTCCGCTAATTTACCCACCCTTCATCGGAATATTAGCTTTTACAGGTTATTTGATTAGTAGATTGATAACAAAAAAGTATAATTGGATAATAAGCTTAATTGGAATAGTTTATATGCTGCATTTTGCAATTGACTTTAATCTAAGCTATGCTTAAAAAGAATAACTAATTGGACAATTCTTAAAAAGCTATTTGTTGGTCTATCTGACTTGATGCTTGGTTTTTCAGGAAACCTCAGTTACCTTCGTTTAACCTCGGATATGTGTAATTTCAATTCAATTTACAGCCGTTTTAGAATCATTGAAATGCAGTTAAAAAAAAACTATGAAACTGATTATAGCTATTTCTTTCTTAATTTCTAATTTAACAGCATTCTCACAGTCGAATAAAATGGTTGGTGATTATTACCGAACGCTCGGTAGTGCAGAGACCCACATAATTGAATATAAACTGGTTTTAAACCAAAATGGAATTTTCTTATTTCATTCTTATTCAAATAACAAACAGGGCATTCCGTCTGAGGTAAATAAATACGGAAAGGGAAAATGGAAAGTGGAGAAAAATGTTGTTTCCTTTTTCACGGACAAAGAAAATGATATTGATGAAAAACACACTTTAGACTTTAATGGCTCTAAAGCAAGGTTTATATCCAAATCGCCCAGGGACAAAACCGACAGAATAGTCGAAACTAATTTACAGTTTTTTGAATCGAAAATCTTTTGGATTGAAAGGTTGAAAATTTTAAAAGAATAAAAATGTATTTCAATACCGTAGGATAATAATTGTTTGGTTTTGCTATTCAGAAAGTTTTATGGTTTTCTTCTGAATACGTTCCGTTTCAAGTAATTTGGTTGCTAAACCACACAGCTACCTTAAAAAAGCACTTCAAAATTCAAACACAAACCACTGAATTTTAAACAAGTAATTGTCCTTCATTTCAAAATTTAGTATCTTTACTCAGTCAAATCGTTTATTCACTCAATATAACTTTCATGGCAATCTTTCTTAGGATAGATTTGATGAAAACAAAATATTTATAATTATGAAAACACAGTTGAAATTCACACAGAAAAAAGCGTATCGCACCTTAGGTTTTGTCGCCATTTTTATGATGGCCACATTGGCATTTAATCCAATTTACGGACAAACAAAAAATGCGACTTCAACCGAAACCCCGCAAAACGAGCGCATCGTTAAAGGCATAATCACCAATGATGAAGGGCCTGTAGAGAGCGCAAGTATAACCTTAAAAGGTACTAAAGTAGGAACGGTGTCTAACAGCAAAGGCGAATTTACATTTCCGCAAGTACTTAAAACAGGCGATGTTTTGCTTATCAACTATTTGGGTTACGAAACCATTGCCATAAAAATTAAAGACGATACCTCGTTTATCAGACCGGTATTAAGCGAAGATTTAATTGAATTCGTAGGGGCTTTAAACACTAATAAACCTTATAAATCCAAACGCTCAAATTAGTAATTGCCACTTGATAGCCTTGTTTAAATGAAAATGATACGCTGTTTATTTTTGTTCATTTTTGTATTCCAATCCCATGCTCAAATTTCTGATTTTGATCCTATTGATTTTAAAAAAGCAGATAGAATAGCGTTGGAGTACAAAAATGAAAGGCTTGATAATTTACCCGAATTGGTACATAAACTCACCTCGAATTTAAATACCGATGTTGAACGTTTCAGGGCAATTTTTACTTGGGTTTGCAATAACATTGCCAACGATTACGGCATGTATTCCAAAAACATGCGAAAGCGCCAACGTTTTAAAAACGATAGTGTTAAGCTTGAAAACTGGAACACCGAATTTAGAAAAGCGACCCTTAAAAAACTCCTAAAAAACAATAGGACTATTTGTACGGGGTACGCTTATCTTTTAAAAGAGCTTGCAGATTTAGCCAATATAGAATGCGAAATGGTGCATGGTTTTGCAAAAACAAGTACGATAAACATTGCATCGCTCGACATGCCAAACCACACTTGGAATGCGGTTAAATTAAACGGCAAATGGTACCTTTGCGATCCCACTTGGGCAAGCGGTATTCCCAACCCGTCAACTTTTCAGTTTACATTTCATTATAACGATGGTTTCTTTTTGGCCAATCCCAAACTGTTTGTTATCGATCATTTTCCGGTCGACAAAAAATGGCTGCTTTTAGATGATACCGACACAGCTTCATTTGAAACATTTTTAGAATCGCCTATAATTTACGGTCAGGCTTATGCGAATCTCAACAGCCATATTCATCCTAAAAAGATGCATAACACCATTCAGAAAAACGAAAAAATCACCTTTGAGTTTCAACTTCTTAAACCAGCAAATGTTAAAGATGTTACACTTTTAATTGATAGCGGCCATAACAGCAAGAAAATCCATCCGGAATCTACTTTTATAAAAAACGAATCCTTAATATTCGAATATAAATTCAAGCACACAGGCTTTTACGATGTACATTTTTTAATTGGTGAAGATTTAATTTCCACTTATACATTTAAAGTAAAAAGCTAAAACGGCATAAATACTGCTTTATTTAGTTGAAATATTTCGATGTAAATTTTTATAGCATATAATAGCGTAAAAATGTATTTTCGCTTTTTAAAATTATGAAAATGACAATGACTGAGTTTGAGCCTATTATAGAAGTTATAGAAGAGGCTTACGAAGTACCACACTTAAATGCCACTAGAAAAATTTCGGCATTATTGCCACACGATTATTACCAAACCGATAAAAAGTATCCGGTTTTATATCTTCAAGATGGGCAAAACCTATTTAATCCATCGGCCAAATATGGCGATTGGGCAATAGATAAATCGATGGCAAAATTAGCCGAAGAAGGGCTGAGCGATATTATAATTATAGCCATAGACCACGGCGAAGAGGAGCGTATTGTTGAATACTTACCGTATTATCATCCACGTTTTGGTAAAGGCAAAGGGAATTTTTACATACAATTTATGATTGATAAATTAATTCCTTACATTAACAAGCATTACCGTACGTTAACCGATTTTGAGCATACGGGTATTGGCGGGAGCTCTATGGGTGGCTTGATAAGTTTGCACGCCGGTTTATCAAATCCCGGGGTTTTTGGTAAAATGATGATTTTTTCACCCAGTTTATGGATTTCGAGAATGATTTTTAACAACACCAAAACCTTTACGCCGTTAAACGAATCTAAAATTTATTTGTATGCTGGCGGACAAGAAAGCAAAGAGCATTTACCAAATGCTAGAATGCTGGAAACCATTATTAAAAACAAAATGGTAAAAGGGCATGCTATAGATTTTCATTTTTCGTTGAACGAATTGGGTAACCATTCCGAAGTGCACTGGCGCGAAGAATTCCCCAAAGCTGTAAAATGGCTTTTCTTTAATAAAAAAACATGATATATAAACACACACAGAGTTTAGATACAAAAAAGGATATCATAATTCCTTGTAAAAAAGGAAACCTAAAACGTCTGGCAGAATTCACGTCCATAAAAAACCTTGATTTTGAAGGCGATTTATCTACCTATCAACTCATTTATGGCGATGCCGGAAATAGAATTTATCTTTTGGGATTGGGCGAAGAGAAAGATGCCATAAAGATTGAGGACGCCTTTAGAAAGTTGGCTTTCGAAACCAAAAAGCATTGGAAAAAAAACATTCAGGTTGATGCGCAATCATTATCTGAAGATGCCATAAAACAAGCTGTTATCGGTTTGGAATTATCCAATTATGAAATCGGTCAGTTTAAATCAGAAAAGAAAAAGCAAGCCGAATTAGTAGTCAATTTCATTTCAAAAAATGATATCGAAAATCAACTTAAAGAGGGCAAATATACGGGCGAAACCACCAATCAAATAAAAGCTTTGGTTGATGCGCCGGCAAATTATAAAACACCAGAATTTTTAGGGGAATGGGCTACTAAATCCGCTAAAACATACGGTTATAAATGCACCGTTTTACACCAAAACGAGCTTAAAAAACAAGGCTTCGACGCGGTAATTGCTGTGGGCCAGGGCAGTGTTAATCCCCCGGTGGTCATCGTTACGGAATACATTACAAAGCCAAATGCCAAAATAGATATTGGTTTGGTGGGCAAGGGCATCACCTTTGATACGGGCGGGTTATCCATAAAACCATCCACCAATTTGCACTATATGAAAAGCGATATGGGTGGGGCAGCCGTGGTTTTAGGTGTTGTTGAGTTGGTGGCAAAATTAAAATTGGATGTTAATATTGTCGGTATTGTCGCTTCCGCGGAAAATGCGGTTGATAAAAACAGTTACAGACCGGGCGATGTGATAAACTCGTATTCGGGCAAGACAATCGAAATTATTGATACCGATGCCGAAGGGCGTTTGGTATTAGCCGATGGATTGAGTTATTTAATAAAGGAATTCCAACCTGAAAAAATCATCGATATCGCCACTTTAACAGGCAGTGTGGTGCGAACTTTGGCGTTTTCTGCAGCGGGAATGTTTACCAATAATACCGAAATGGCAAAAACCATGTCGGATATCGGATTTAAAACCAACGAGCGCGTGTGGCAATTGCCATTGTTTGAAGATTTTGAAGCCGATTTACACTCAGATATTGCAGATTTGCGTAACTTTAGTGGTAAACCCATCGCGGGGGCCATAAATGCCGCAAAATTTCTAGAGGCATTTACCGAGTCTCATAAAAATTGGATGCATTTGGATATTGCAGGTGTATCGTTTGGAGATTCGCCCTATTCAAAAATGAAAAGTGCTTCGGGCTTTGGTGTTCAATTAATTACCAGTTATGTAAAAACTTTAAACTAAAAAACATGTCTACACAGCCACTTAATTTCATTTGTATTTCCACTTACTTTAAGGGTGAAGATTTTTTAAAACGATGCAAAGCCGAGGGCAACCATGTGTATTTGTTAACCATGAAAAAGCTGGAACATGAAAATTGGCCATGGGAAGCGATAGATGATGTGTTTTATGTTGAAAATTGGAATGATAACGATGTTATTAAAGGGTTGGCGTACAAATACAGAAGCATCAAGTTTGACCGCTTTGTGGCATTAGACGATTTTGATGTTGAAAATGTAGCCGCCATACGCGAGCATTTCAGAATGCCGGGAATGGGCAGTACCACGGCGCGCTATTTTAGAGATAAATTGGCCATGCGTATCAAAGCAAAAGAAGAAGGGATAAATGTGCCTGAGTTTACAGCCTTGTTTAATGATGGCGCCATAAATAATTACGCCGATAATGTTAGTCCGCCTTGGTTGTTAAAACCACGCTCGGAAGCATCGGCAGCAGGTATAAAAAAAATACATTCTAAAGACGAGCTTTGGGAAGTAGTGCATAGTTTGGGCGATGAACGCGACGATTTTTTAATTGAAAAATTTGCTCCGGGCGATGTGTATCATGTCGATGGATTAAATGTTGACGGGAAAGTCCTTTTTTCTCGGGTAAGCAAATATTTAGATACGCCTTTTGAGGTTGCCCACGGGGGCGGTATTTTTAGGTCGGCCACTTGTGAAATGGGGTCGAAAACGGAAAAAGCATTAAGCAAAATGAATGCAGAAGTTATGAAAGCTTTTGGGATGCAGTTTGGCGCATCGCATACCGAGTTTATTGCATCAAAAGCCACGGGCGAGTTGTTTTTTTTGGAGACATCGTCAAGAGTTGGTGGTGCTAATTTAGCAGAAATGGTGGCCTTTGCCTCGGGTGTTAATTTATGGAGCGAATGGGCCAAAATAGAATCGGATACTTTAAAAAAACAAACCTATAGATTGCCAAAAATCCATGATAAATATGCTGGCATTGTGGTGTCTTTAAGTCGATATGAGCATCCCGATACCTCTAGTTTTTCCGATAAGGAAATTGTGTGGCGTATGAATAAACCATGGCATATTGGACTTATTGTGGTGTCGGAATCAAGCGAGCGTGTTTTAGAATTGTTGGATCTGTACACTACCCGTATTGCCAATGAGTTTCATGCGAGTTTGCCAGCACCGGACAGTTTAAGGGAATAGTCGGTTTTTAGCCGTTTTTGGATGTAATCGCCATTAATCAAATAAAAAATTATTAAAAGCTTCGTGTTTGTTTACGGAGCTTTTCTATTTTTATGGAAATCTATTTAAAATGAAACGTATCGCATTTGTATTAGTCGTTATTGTGTTTTTTTCTTGTAAGCAGGAAGATAAGTTTGTTCCTAGAAATATTTCTAAAGTTGAAATTAATCATCTTTTGGAAGATTCTTTATTGAATGTTAGGGCTTTGGAAATTATGAATGATACTGTTTTAATATTTCCTTTTGATAGATATACTGTTTATAGTAATGATATAGGTTACGATGAAGGGTTTTGGGTTGATACAGTTCATAGTACTTATCCCATTATGAATGAAGAGGTAGATACATTAAATGGAATTGGTAAAATTGAATCAAAACAGATTAGATCAATCGCATCAAACTATAATTCATTGTTTCTTCTTAATATAGAATCTCCTGCGTTTATTAATAAAATAAAACTTGATACAGTTTTACATGCAAATTTAAGATTACAAAAAGTGATCATGGTTGATGATAGCCCCAAAGCCTTTTACGACTCCATGGATTTTTGGAACGACAAAGAAGGCATTGCCATTGGCGATCCAACCGAGGGTTGCATGAGTATTATCATCACACGCGATGGCGGCGAAACATGGACAAAACTATCTTGTGACGATTTGCCAAAATCTAAAGATGGCGAAGCGGCTTTTGCTGCAAGCGATACCAATATTGCCATAGTTGACGATAACACTTGGGTGGCCACAGGAGGAAAGGCAAGCAGGGTTTTATATTCGCCAGATAAAGGTAAAACCTGGACCGTTTTTGAAACACCTATTGTTCAAGGATTGGAAACTACGGGTATGTATTCTATCGACTTTTATGATGAACTCACTGGGTTTGCTATTGGTGGTGATTACACCAAACCAGACGATAACGCTGCCAATAAAATAAGAACAGCCGATGGCGGAAAAACTTGGGAGCTGGTGGCGCAAAACCAAAATCCCGGATACCGAAGCTGTGTGCAATACATCCCAAACGGTAGAGGGAAAGAGCTCGTTGCCATTGGTTTTAAAGGAATTGATTACAGTAACGATTATGGAAGTACGTGGAAGCGTTTAAGCGATGAAGGCTTTTACACCATCAGGTTTTTAAACGATAGTGTGGCTTATGCCGCTGGCGCAGGCAGGATTTCTAAGCTCACGTTTAGGGAGGAATGAATCTGTCTAAAAAAGTCTTTTTGGATTGTATCTGCCAGGTTGAGCTTGTCGAAACCAATCTTGATTATCAGTAAGTCAAAATATTTCGACAAGCTCAATATGACATAGAATTAGACTTTTCAGATAGCGGCATTCTAATTTCTGCTTTTACCTTCTTGTCTTCTTTTTTTAAATTGCTCAAATAGTTTTCTTTTAAAGCTTTCTTCAGCAATTTGCAATAACAGTATTTTTTTAGGGGAAATTATGGTTTTTAGTTTGCTGGCTAATTTAACACGTTCGTTGTGCAAACTGTTTTCAGCTTTATATAACCTATCTAATAATTCCTGGGATTTTTCATCCGTGAGCGTTTCATGATTGTCTTTAATTTCTTTGCGAATACTTCTAATGTCTTGATGTTTTAACTTATAAACATTATCGTCGTAAGCATTATATATGGGCCAAAACTGTTGCGCTTCCTTTTCGGTTAAGTATAATTTTTCAGTAATATGCGCTACTTTAAGTGCTTTAATATGCTCTCTTCTTTCGTTTCCTTGAGAAAAGGCAGTTAATGTTAAACTTGCGAAAAGCATTGTTATTATAATTTTTTTCATGCTTGTTTTATATCTTTATTCTATTAATAAATCTTCAATGTCTGCGTTATCCAACAAATAATCTTCTAATGAATCTTCTGTGATATTGGTGTTTGTAAAAGCCTCCGAATTTAATTCTTCTTCAGTTAATAAGGTGGCTAGCTCGTAACTTGTAAAATCTTCTTCAGCTAAATAATTTTCGATGGATGCGGTTTCTAACGAATCGAAGGTCAGTTCTTCAGAAGTATTAAAAACAAGGTTAAACATAAGTATGATACTTGCCGCTACCGCTGAGGCATACGCCACTTTTTTCCATGTAAATAACGAGATGACTTTGGTGTCTCTTTGATTTTTAACCGCATTTAAAATGGTGTCATCAATCGTTTCAAAATAATCGTTTGGCACTTTAAAGCCCGTTGTTTTAATACCATCCAATTTATTGGAAGTTTTTAACTTAGCTAAAAGCTCGTCATCAAAAGACTCAAAGTAGTTATCTGGCGTTTTAAAGCCTGAAGATTTTATATTATGTAAATTCTTGTTTTTCATGGTATTAATTGGACTAATTTATACTTAAAAGGTTTAATTTTTAGTTAAATAGTCTTCTATTTTTTTAACGGCAATATGATAGGATGCTTTTAGTGCTCCTTCGCTGGTTTCCAATATATGTGCCATGTCTTTATATTTAATATCCTCAAAATACTTCATATTAAAAACCAATTGTTGTTTGTGCGGTAGCGTCGCAATGGCTTGTTGCAATTTTAACTGAATGGCATCGCCCTCAAAATAAACATCGGTGGTTAAATTGTTTATAGCTATTTGCTGCACCTCTTCACTTGTTACCTGTAATCGTTTTGCATTTTTATTGATGAACGTAATGGACTCGTTTGTGGCTATTCTGTACATCCAAGAAAACAGTTTGCTTTCCCCCTTAAAGTTATTAATATTTTTATAAATTTTTATGAACGTGTTTTGCAGCACATCATCGGCATCATCGTGCGATTTAACAATGTTTCGAATATGCCAATATAAGCGTTCCTTATAAAGTGTCAGCAAGGTTTTAAAAGCCTGCTCTTTATAGGTGTCAGATTTCAATTGTTCTAATAACTGTGCGTCGTCAATCAAAGAAAATAGTTTGGTTTTTAGACTATTAAATATAATAAAAGTTTAATGTGAATTTTTTTAATATTTTCTTAAGATTTTAAAGTACTGATAGTCAATTGTTTGTCTTGAAAAATATCGATAAAGTGTATTGTTAATACGATTAAATGCAGTTTTTTCTTGTGTAGTCTGTTTTTTTACTTTATGTTTGTACCAGAAACCTACTTATGTTGCTAGTTTGTCCCCAAGTCTAGCAATGAATAAAAAAAGGATAGAAGCCCCAAATCTCTATCCTTTTTTGTTTTTTATATGTCTGTGCTTTTATTCAAAGCTCTGCATTTCCACTAATTTTTTATAAGTCCCATTTTTAGCAATGAGTTCGTTATGCTGTCCTTTTTCATCAATTTGACCTTTCTTTAAAACCACAATTTCATCGGCATTTTGAATGGTTGATAATCGGTGAGCGATAACGATGGATGTTCTGTTTTTCATCATGTTTTCCAAAGCGACTTGCACCAAGCGTTCGCTTTCGGTGTCCAGTGCCGATGTGGCTTCGTCTAAAACCATAATTGGTGGACTTTTTAATACCGCACGGGCAATACTTAAACGTTGTTTTTGTCCGCCGGAAAGCTTGTTTCCGGAATCGCCAATATTGGTATTGATACCTTCGGGTAAATCTTTAACAAACTCCCAAGCGTTTGCCACTTTTAGCGCTTCAATGATGTCTTCGTCCGTGGCATCGTCGTTGCCCAATTTCATATTATTTTTTATGCTTTCGTTAAACAAAATGGCGTCTTGGGTTACAATGCCCAATTGCGCACGTAAAGAGCCCGTTGTTAAGTCGCGAATATCTATGCCATCAATTAAAATTTGTCCTTTATTTACATCGTAAAAACGGGTAATTAGGTTGGCTATGGTCGATTTTCCGCTACCAGACTGCCCAACAAGCGCGACGGTTTTTCCTTTGGGAATGGTTAAGGAAAAATCCTTTAAAACATAGTCGTCTTGATATTTAAAAGAAATATTGTCAAATTTAATTTCCGAATCGAAACTGGTTTTTTCAATAGCATTTTCTTTATCCTTTAAAGGATTTGGCGTGTCGATGATTTCTTGAATACGTTCCGCGGCAGCGCCACCTTTTTTAATGTTGTAAAGCGCTCTTGAAATGGCTTTTGCCGGTGTTAATATATTGTAAGACAGCCCCATGTAAACGAGAAATGTACTGCCGTCTAATTCAGAATCGCCAGTAAGCACCAAATTACCACCGTACCATAAAATAACGGCAATCATAAGAATGCCCAAGAATTCGCTACTTGGTGATGCTAAATTTTGACGGTTGAGCAACTTGTTTGAAAAATGGTAGAATCGCGTAGTGGATTCCTGAAATTGTTGGTTGAATTTTTCTTCAGCATTAAAACCTTTAATGATGCGTAGTCCCGTAAGTGTTTCTTCCAAAGCAGACAGAAATATACCCTGTTCTTTTTGAACACGATCTGATTTTCGTTTTAAACTTTTACCGATTTTTGAAATGATAAAGCCCATTACTGGGATGAAAATAAAAATAAACAAGGTGAGCTGCGGACTAATATACAGCATAATCGTGATGGTGAAAATAATGGTTAAAGGCTCTCTAACAATAAGCTCTAAAACCGATAAAAACGAATATTGCAAATCTAAAACATCACTGGTTACACGCGATAATATATCGCCTTTTCGTTGCTCGGAGAAATATGATAGCGGTAATTCTACCGTTTTTTTATAAACTTTATTTCTAATGTCCCTTATAACGCCATTTCTTAGGAATACTAAAAAATAATTGGCTAAATAGCCAAAAATATTTTTTAATAAAAACATAACAACTATCAATCCCACCACAAAAATCAATGCTTTCGAATCGTCTCCGCCGGTAAACTGGTGCATGTTGTAGGCTAACAAATTTTCAACATAATCGTCAATTTGCATTAAACCGGTATAAACGGGCTCGGTAGGAGCCATTTGCGCGATGGGTTGCCCTAAATCATCAAGAGGGTCTTTCTTGAAAATAACATCGAGCATGGGCTTTAATGCTACAAATGACAGGGTGCCAAATAAAGCAAAAAACACATTAGAAATAATGTGTCCTATGGCATAACGCTTATAAGGTTTTGCGTATTTTAGAATATTTATAAAGTGATTCATTAACTCAATTTCATGTCTTTTACAATCGCTGCTATTTTTTTGTCGAGTTGCGCTTCTACGGTTTTATACTCCGAAGCTGAATTTAAAGTGGTGTTAACACTCATATAAAATTTTATTTTTGGCTCCGTACCACTTGGTCTTAGTGCCACTTGGGTACCATCTTCGGTATAATAAATAAGCACATTTGATTTTGGGATATCAATAGGGCTTTCTTCTCCAGTAACCATATTTTTTGAAACCGATAATTGGTAGTCTTCAATTTTAGTTACTTTCGAGCCGTTAACTTCGGTTAGCGGGTTTTCGCGCGCATCAATCATCATTTGCTTTATTTCCTCGGCACCTTCAATTCCTTTTTTGGTCAATGCGATTAGGTGTTCTTTATAGAAGCCGTGTTCAACGTACAAGTCTATTAACTCTTTATAAACCGAACTGCCACTTGCATTGGCCTGAGCAGCAATTTCGCAAGCTAAAAGCGTTGAGGTTACCGCATCTTTGTCGCGTACAAAATCGCCCACCATGTAGCCAAAACTTTCTTCGCCACCACCAATAAAATTGAGGTCTTTGTTTTCGTGGATTAACTGAGCAATCCATTTAAAACCGGTAAGTACAATTTTACTCTCTACATTATACGATGCCGCAAGGGTGCTTAACAAAGGCGTTGAAACTATGGTAGAGGCAATAAATTCCTTTCCTGTAATTTTGCCTTGTTTTTTCCATTGTTTCAAAAGGAACTGCGTCATCATTAACATGGTTTGATTTCCGTTAAGCAATTGCAATTCGTTTTTTGTGTTGCGCACGGCAATGCCCAATCTGTCGCAATCTGGATCGGTACCAATAACAATATCGGCGTTAACTTTTTCGGCTAATTCCAAGGCCATTTTTAATGCCGCAGGTTCTTCTGGGTTTGGTGATGCTACGGTTGGGAAATCGCCATTTGGTACTTCCTGCTCCTTTACAATATGCACGTTTTTATAACCCGCACGTTTTAAGGTTTCTGGCACTGCCGTAATTGACGTGCCATGAAGTGAGGTAAACACAATGGTTAAATCGTCTTTCGCGGCTTGCGATGTGTTAAAACTTCCGTTGCTTACCGAAGCATTAATAAATGCATCATCAACCTCTTTTCCTATATATTCGATTAAATCGTTATTGGCTTTAAATTTAATGTCGGCATAATCTAAACTTTCTATCTCATTAATAATGGCATTGTCGTGCGGTGGTACTAATTGTCCGCCATCTTGCCAATATACTTTGTAGCCGTTGTATTCCGGTGGATTGTGCGATGCTGTTAGCACGATACCACAGTGGCAGTTTAAGTATCTTAAAGCGAATGATAATTCTGGAGTTGCTCTTAAGTCCTCAAATAAATAGACTTTTATGCCGTTGGCCGAAAACACATCGGCCACTACTTTTGCCAACGATTTGCTATTATGTCTGCAATCGTAAGCAATTACGGCTTTTGGCGTTTCGTTAGGGAAAGATTTATGTAAATAATCACTTAAGCCTTGCGTGTTTTTTCCGAGGGTATATTTGTTGATTCTGTTGGTGCCAACACCCATAATACCACGCATTCCTCCAGTACCGAATTCTAAATTTTTATAAAAACTTTCTTGAATATCCTTTGGATTATTGGCGATGCTATCTTTGATGGTTTGCTGCGTTTCTTCATCGAAAGTTGGAGTTAACCACGAGTTTATTCTGTCTAAAATTTCTGGTTTAATGTGAATCATCTTTAAGCATTGATTAGTTGACAAACGCTAAAATAAGCATTTCGTTAGTTAGTTTATTGTTTTAAATTTAAGAAATATAATTTTTATAATTATAATAATTCAGCTCTAATATTTTAATTAAAATTCAATTCGTCTTTAATTAAATAGCGTTTTTTATTTTGCTTGGTACGTAAAATAATTTCGCCTAAAAAACCAGCAACAAAAAACTGGGTGCCAATTATCATTGTAGAAAGTGCTAGGTAAAATTGGGGGCGTTGGGTAATGAGTCGGCCCATGGGGTTTAAAAACAATTTGTCTATGCCTAAATAAATGGCAAAGCCAAAGCCAATGGCAAACATAATAAACCCTAAGGCACCAAATAAATGCATGGGGCGTTTACCAAAGCGCGACAAAAACCAAATGGTTATTAAATCTAAAAAACCGTGTACAAACCGGTTCATTCCAAATTTGGTTTCGCCATACTTTCTGGCTTGATGCTGAACTATTTTTTCGCCAATTTTTGAAAATCCTGCGTTTTTGGAAAGCACGGGGATATAGCGGTGCATTTCGCCATTAACATCAATGTTTTTTACAACATCCAGTTTGTAGGCCTTAAGACCGCAATTAAAATCGTTCAATTTTACACCCGAGGTTTTTCTGGCGGCCCAATTGAATAATTTTGACGGTAAATTTTTTGCTAACACCGAATCGTAGCGTTTCTTTTTCCAGCCCGAAACCAAATCGAAACCATCGTTTACAATCATATTGTACAGCTCGGGAATTTCATCTGGATTATCTTGTAAATCGGCATCCATGGTAATAACCACATCGCCTTGGGCTTTTTCAAAACCTGCGTGCAATGCTTGAGATTTTCCGAAGTTTTTTAAAAACCGAATGCCTTTTACTTGGTTATTTTGGTTAGATAGCTGGCTGATAATTTGCCAAGAATCATCGGTACTGCCATCGTCGATAAAAATGATTTCATACGAAAAATGATTGGACTGCATAACTTTAGCAATCCAATCATTTAATTCTGTTAGAGATTCTTGTTCGTTAAGTAGTGGTATAACTACAGATATATTCATTTATAAATTTCAAAATTATTTTCACTTCAAAAATACTGAAATTATGCTTCGTCTGGATTATTTTTTTTAACAACCAAAGCCACAATTAATCCAACAAGACTATAGCCAATAAGCTGAAATGCCAAAGATTGCAAAACCTTGCCCATGGCAAACATGCTTTCATCGGCTTCCATTTTTTCTACGGTTTCGGCAATAGCTTCTTCCGGTGCGCCAAAATTACGCATCATTTCAACAGTTGAATCCAATATTTTTTCTTTTAAAGCGACTGCTGCATCCGGGTCAATAAAATTAAAAATTAAAATACTCACCACGGTACTTATAGCTAAACCTAATGCTACTGTAATAAAATATGAAGTAAAAGCTTCTTTATAACTTATAAACCCGTTTAAAGCACCTCTGGATTTCATTGAAGATATAATCCCGAAAATGATAATTATAATGAGCATGCCAATACCAAACCACCATTTAGTAAATAAATCGAGGTTTACATAACCCAATAAGGTTAATAGCGATAAGACAATACCTAAATACAAACCGTAATTTGTAGCAACAGATTTAATAGATTTTTCCATAATATTTTGTTTAATTTGTTAGTTGATTAGTTAGTATTCAAAGATAACAAAACGTTACATTTTTAATACGAATAAAAAATATTAAAAAGTATTGTGCATTTGTAAAAAATGCGTAAATTTGCAGCTCGAAAATTATAAAGAATAAAAAGCGTTTAGCGATGAGAAAAGGTATACATCCAGAAAATTATAGATTAGTAGCATTTAAAGACATGTCTAACGATGATGTGTTTTTAACTAAATCTACTGCAGTTACTAATGAAACTTTAGAGGTTGATGGCGTAGAATATCCGCTTGTAAAAATGGAGATTTCAAGAACATCTCACCCATACTATACCGGTAAATCTAAATTGATAGATACTGCTGGTCGTATTGATAAATTTAAAAACAAATACGCTAAGTTTAAAAAATAAATTTAGCCGAATACATATTTAAAAGCCTTTCAAAATTGTTGAAAGGCTTTTTTTGTGCGCATAGGTGTTCTCGAACACAACGATAAGCTACTGTTTTACTAGGTAAAATGAGATACAACTTTTTGATGTAATGTTTATATTTGGCGTCTAAAAAATAAATTAAAGATGAACTACATTCTATTTGATGGTCCTTCGCGTATTAATTTATTACCGTTTACCTTTACAAGGCCTGTTGCAGATATTAGAGTAGGTATTTTAACCATTCGCGAAAAATGGGAAACCTATTTGGGCTCAACAATAACAACGGTAACCGAAGATTATTTGTCGGATAAATACCCGATGGTGGAAATGGACGAGAATGTTATGATAAACGCCTCCTATCTGCCAAACGAGACCTTAGTGTATCTGGTTGAAAATTTAAAGGAAAACCAAGCTATTTTTGATGGTGAATCCGTGGTTGCCTTTTATGCCAAAGATACCCAAGAAGATATAGATTTTGATACATACGAATCTGTTGAGCTTAATAGCGATGTTATAAAAATAGAGCACACTTGGGATATTTTTTCTAAAAACGGAGAAGCTATTCAAGAGGATTTTAACATAGTTACAAAAAACAGGAAATCCCAACCCATTTCGTCTACAAACAACATTGTGGCACCTGAACATATTTTTATAGAAGAAGGTGCCACCGTAGAATTTGCAACCCTTAACGCAAGCCTTGGACCCATATATATAGGTAAAGATGCTGTAATTATGGAAGGGGCACTTATTCGCGGTCCGTTGGCATTGTGCGATAGGGCCGGAATAAAAATGGGCACCAAAATTTATGGACCAACAACCATTGGACCTTGTAGTAGAGTAGGCGGGGAAATTAAAAATTCCGTGATTTTTCAAAACTCCAATAAAGGGCACGAAGGTTATTTGGGAAACTCGGTAATAGGTGAGTGGTGTAATTTAGGCGCCGACACCAATAACTCCAATCTTAAAAATAATTATGCCGAAGTACGCCTGTGGGATTACGAAACGGAAGGCTTTGCGAAAACCGGATTACAGTTTTGCGGACTCATGATGGGCGACCATAGTAAATGTGGCATAAACACCATGTTTAACACAGGAACCGTTGTTGGCGTTAACGCCAATATTTACGGTAGTGGTTTCCCAAGAAATTTTATTCCGAGTTTCAGTTGGGGCGGAAATGCCGGTTTTATAACTTATAAGCTTCCTAAAGCTATTGAAGTTGCCAAAGTGGTTATAAGTAGAAAAAATTTAGAATTCACGGAAAAAGACGAAGCCATATTCGAAAACATTTTCGAAGAAACCAAAAAGTTCAGAAGAGATTAGTATAGTAATATACTGAAGTGGTGACTAGCTCTCAATAGGTTTAAATTCAAAATATTATATTTGTTTTTAAACCTTTTTTTTAATGAAGTTATTCTGCTACCTCGTCTTATTTGTTGGCTGCTTTGGGTTTTCTCAAACTGAAAGATATGAGATAACCAATTTAGAAATAAATAACGAGCACCCGCATTATGGATTGATGTACGCCAGTGCCAACACAATTATTTTCACAACCTATCTTTTAACGAAAAAAGGAAAAGTAAAAAAGGTTTCAAGAAACCCCGTACTCACCATTTTTCAAGGTGAATTATCTAAAAACGGACAAATAATTAATATTTACCCCATTGGTGTTGATGCTAAATACGGAATTTCGCGCATTACAAGTGCTGCCATATCACCTAACGGAAAGCAACTCTTTTTAACTACAAATTATAGTGATAAAGACAGGCCGTCAGGCAGTTTTAAAGACACCAATTTTCATATAAAAGTAGGCGAATATAATGAGGCTTTAGGTTGGACAAACTTTAAAGTGCTGCCCTTTTGCAACCCAAAATTTTCGTATGCGCATCCCAGTTTAAGTGCCGATGGCAAAACCCTTTATTTTATTGCCAATATTAGAGGAGGCAAGGAAACCACAAAAGGCGGATCGGATATTTTTAAGGTTGATGTTTTAGAAAACGGAAATTATACCGAACCTAAAAATTTGGGCAGTAAAGTAAACTCGTATAGCAAGGAAATGTTTCCGTTTTTAAGTGCCGATAATACCTTGTATTTTGCGTCAAACAGACCAAACGGTTATGGCGGATTCGATATTTACAAAAGCACAATGAATGCCGATGGTACGTTTTTAAAAGCCATAAAAATGCCAAAACCCATAAATAGCAATAAGGACGATTTTTCTTTTATAATTAACGCCCAAAACAAAACGGGTTACTTTTCATCTAAAAGAAATGAAGGAAATGGCGATGATGATATATATTATTTTATTATAAAATAGATTATAATCGGTATTTTTATTATTTTCGTCGATATTCATCATTGCCCCAAATAATGATAAAGCATATTTTTACAAATCATAAACGATTTGCATTACTCTATTTTTTAATACTTTTTATTGATATTAACGTAAAGCTTAATTATCCGCCATTACCATATCGATTTATATCCAAACCATTAATATTGCTTCTGTTACTTGGATACTTTTATTTTAATAAGGTTGGAGTCAATTACAAGAAAAATTTATGTGTGTTTGTGGCATTGGTGTTTTTCCTTTTTGGGGATTTGCTTAATATAATTCATAGCAATATTGTTCTTTTGGGCTTGAGTTTATTCTTTTTTTCTGTTGCAAAAATATTCTTGAGTATAAAATTTTCACATAAAAGGGATTTTAATGTTTCAAAGTTAGTTCCGTTTACAACCATTATGTTTGTGTACACCATGTTTTTAATATGGTTTCTTTATAAAGACCTCGGCGCATTTCTGGTACCTGCATTATTCAGCTTTTTTATAACCTTAGTGATGATGCAATTTGCGTATTTAAGGCAAGACGTGTTTAACTATAAAAGTTATCTTTATGTGTTTGTTGGTGTTGTACTGTATTCTATGGCAGAGGGTATGTTGGCCATCAGGATTTTTAAATTTTCATTGCCATTACAAGATTTTCTGATTATGGTTTTTTATGGAATTGCGGTTTATTTGATTGTTTTGGGGGTTATTAACGAAAAAGAAATCGAGCAAGAACAGGTAGAAAAATTTGATGATAAAATTAATGTTTTATAGTTGGCGCATAGCTCAATAAAGCCAGAACGTTTTCTTTAAACCCTTCCATTTTTCAATATAATATTTTAGTTGTAAATTTGCAGTCTTTTAATAGAAACAGGTTATATAACAAGGTTTTCCATTTGTGAAAATCAAAATAGATACATGAAAAAGAAAGTCGCGTTTTATACTTTAGGTTGTAAACTTAATTTTTCGGAAACTTCAACCATTGCCAGAAATTTTACCGATGAAGGTTTTAACCGTGTCGATTTTTCTGAAAAAGCCGATATATATGTTATCAATACCTGTTCGGTTACCGAAAATGCCGATAAGCGTTTTAAAACCATTGTAAAGCAAGCCCAAAAAGCAAACCCCGAGGCTTTTGTTGCTGCGGTGGGCTGTTATGCCCAACTTAAACCACAAGAATTGGCCGATGTTAACGGTGTGGATTTGGTGCTTGGTGCTACCGAAAAATTCAAGATTACCGATTACTTAAACGATTTGTCGAAAAACGATTTTGGCGAAGTGCATTCCTGCGAAATTGAAGATGCCGATTTTTATGTGGGTAGTTATTCAAAAGGCGACAGGACCCGTGCTTTTTTAAAAGTACAAGATGGTTGCGATTATAAATGTACCTATTGCACCATTCCGTTGGCTCGTGGTATTTCACGTAGCGATGCTTTGGAAAACGTGTTGAAAAATGCAAAAGACATTGCAAAGCAAAACATTAAAGAGATTGTTTTAACGGGCGTTAATATTGGCGACTACGGTAAAGGTGAATTTGGCAATAAAAAACACGAGCACACTTTTTTGGATTTGGTTACCGAGTTGGATAAAGTTGAAGGCATCGAGCGTTTGCGCATCTCATCAATTGAGCCTAACCTTCTAAAGAACGAAACCATCGATTTGGTTTCAAAATCCAGGGCTTTTGTGCCTCATTTTCATATTCCTTTGCAATCGGGAAGCAATGCGATTCTAAAAAAAATGAAACGTCGGTATATGCGCGAATTGTATATTGATCGGGTTTCGAAAATAAAGGAAGTAATGCCGCATGCCTGTATTGGTGTTGATGTTATTGTTGGATTTCCGGGTGAAACCGACAACCATTTTTTAGAAACCTATAATTTCTTGACCGAGTTGGATATTTCGTATTTACATGTATTTACGTATTCTGAACGCGATAATACCGAAGCTGCGGAAATGGAAGGCGTAGTGCCTATGAATGTAAGGAGTAAGCGCAGTAAAATGTTACGTGGTTTATCGGTAAAAAAGCGTCGTGCCTTTTATGAAAATCAGATAGGAAGCCGTAGAACCGTTTTGTTTGAAAGCGAAAATAAAGATGGTTATATTCATGGGTTTACAGAAAATTACATTAAAGTAAAAACGCCTTGGAACCCAGAATTGGTAAATACGCTGCACCAGATTGAACTCACCAAAATTGATGAGGATGGTTTGGTAAGGTTTGAATTTGAAAAAGAACTTATAGTTTGATAAACAAAAAAAATCCGAAGCCTAAACTTCGGATTTCATATTTTTCTAACTTCTAACTTCTAACTTCTAACTTCTAACTTCTAACTTCTAACTTCTAACTTCTAACTTCTAACTTTCTATATCCTCACGCCAACCGGAAGCATGCGTTTGTATTTTCTATTGCTTCTTACAAACTTAGCAATTTCAGGGCTTGTTGGAACTACGCTTAAATTGCGTTCTTGAATTTGATCAAAAACAAGGGTCAAAAATTCTTTTTTAAAATTTTCGTCTTTTATACCTTCAGGAATAATAAGTTTGGTTAAAAAAATCTTTCGTTCTTGTAAGGAATATTCAATTTTTGCCAAATGGTCATCAATTTTAATTTCATATTGACGTAAAAAATCATTGTCAATTAATTCTGCAGTATCAACCATAATGTATTAATTTAATTTCTTAGGAATTTCTAAAATAGCGAGCACTATTTCATAACTTTGTGCAAAAGTACGAAAAATTTCGTTACCATCAACAGTATTAAAGGTTAAAACCTTATGGGTCAAGAGATAATACCAGTGTATTTTATGCCGGGAATGGCTGCAAGTCCTAAAATTTTCGAGCATATCAAATTACCGGAAAACCAGTTTGAAATACATTATTTAGAGTGGATGATTCCTTTAAAAAACGAATTATTGAGCGCGTATGCATTGCGGCTTTCAAAGTGTATTAATCATGACAATGTTGTATTGCTAGGCGTGTCGTTTGGAGGCGTTTTGGTGCAAGAAATTGCAAAGCATATCAGTGTTAGAAAACTCATTATTGTATCGAGTGTAAAATCCATGCGCGAGTTGCCAAAACGCATGCTTATCACCAAAGCCACAAAAGCCTATAAGTTAATACCAACCCAGCTTGCCAGCAATATTGATGCCTGTGCTAAACTCGCTTTTGGCGGCAATATAAATAAACGCTTGGAGCTTTATAAAAAATATTTATCGGTAAATGACAGTACATATTTAAGTTGGGCCATAGAAAATATGGTGCGTTGGGACCAAAAAGATTCCGACCCCAAAATAATACATATTCATGGCGATAACGACCCGGTATTTCCATTAAAAAATATTAAGCAATGTATTATCATAAAAGGCGGTACACATATTATGATTATTAATAAATATAAGTGGTTTAATGAAAATTTACCTCGTATAATTTTAGAAACCTAATCCTTTTTTTTACCTTTAGAAAAACTTTTTAAAAATGAAGATAATACAGAAAGCACTTGCGTTTGTAGGATTATTAAGTTTATGCGGATTATTTATTTATGCCCTACAAGATGCTCCCACCGATGAAAATTTTGAAACCAAATTAATAAACGATTATAATGTTTATGCACTTCAAGTTCCAGACGATTTGAATTTTGCTGGCGAACCAATGCCCTTACAAAATCCAGATATTTTAGAGCGTATGGACAGAGAGTTGTTGGTTAACACCTATTGGCAATCTAACGGGTTGTTAATGTTTAAACGCTCCAAAAAATACTTCCCGATTATTGAGCCTATTTTGGCAAAACACGGTATTCCAGACGATTTTAAGTATTTGGCAGTTATTGAAAGCGGATTAACAAACGCTGTGTCGCCTGCTGGAGCGCGAGGTGTTTGGCAAATCATGAAAGCTACCGGAAGAGAAAACGGGTTAGAAATTAATGCAAATGTTGACGAGCGCTATAACCTGGAAAAGGCCACCGAAGTAGCTTGTAAATATTTAAAAAACTCTAAAGAGAGATTAGGGTCTTGGACACTAGCTGCTGCTGCCTATAACGGAGGAAACGCGGGCATGTCTCGACGTTTAAAAGCACAAAATGTCAATAATTACTACGATTTATTATTGGGCGAAGAAACAGGTCGTTACCTCTTTAGAATTGTTGCTTTAAAAGAAATTTTATCAAATCCGGATAAATACGGCTTTAATTTTAGAGAAAAGGATTTGTACAAAAACATACCAACTTACCAGGTAGAAGTGGATACGGCGGTTGCCGATTTTTCAAAATTTGCGCAAGATTTTGGTATCAATTACAAAATATTAAAACTGCATAACCCATGGTTGCGTGAGCCGCATCTTAACAACA
Organism: Hwangdonia sp.; assembly: GCF_048381975.1. NCBI lineage: Bacteria > Pseudomonadati > Bacteroidota > Flavobacteriia > Flavobacteriales > Flavobacteriaceae > Hwangdonia > Hwangdonia sp. The sequence goes on from NZ_JBLWYT010000002.1 coordinate 138,071, forward strand.
GTTCCAGAAAACTGTATAAGATTGAAATTCCTAAAGCCGGCGTCTACCAGACCGGTCCTTAAATGCTCGATTTTATAAAAGAAAACATTTGGTATTTACTCATTATAGTCAATTATATATTAGCTATATCTGCAGTAATTACCATTTTTTTTAAACGTATAAATCCAACCAAAACACTATCTTACATTATCGTTTTGGTGTTCTTCCCGTTTTTGGGATTGTTGGTTTATTATCTTTTTGGGCAAGAATATCGGAAAAATAAAATTTTTAGCAGAAAGCATATTCTCAATAAAAGTGTTATAAAATCCATCAATAAGGAATTAGAGTTTAGCAAAGCGGAAATTAAAAAGGTAGACAACTATTTAGACGATAAAGTAAAACTGGTAAAGTTGCTTTATGAAAGCGATGATGAGCCTTTAACTTTAAAAAATAAGATTGCAATCCTCAAAAACGGCGATGCTAAATTCAAACATCTTTTAGACGATTTAAAAAATGCTGAACATCACATTCATTTAGAATATTATATTGTTAAAGATGATGATATTGGAACGCAGGTGTTAAATGTACTTTGCGAAAAAGCCGAAGCTGGCTTAAAGGTGAGATTGATTTACGATGATGTTGGTAGCAAAATATCAACCCAAATGAAGCGTAAACTATCCAGTTCTGGAGTAAAACACCATCCGTTTATGCCCGTTCTTTTTTCCAAATTCACCGGGAAAATGAATTACAGAAACCACCGGAAAATAGCTGTTATAGATGGTAAAATAGGTTATGTTGGCGGTATTAATATTTCGGACGAATATCTTAACGAAAACGATAGTGACCGTTTTTGGCGCGACACCCATTTGCGTATCGAAGGTGAAGCTGTAAAATCGTTGCAAATCCATTTTTTGTCCACTTGGGATTTTGTTTCGGATGAGAAATTGGCAGTTTATAAAACGTTTTTTCCAGAGGTTGAAATGGAAAATGGCAACGTAGCTTTACAAATTGCTGCCAGTGGACCGGATACCGATTGGGCAAATATTATGGAAGTTATTTTTACAGCCATAGTTACGGCCAACGACTATATTTATATTACAACGCCTTATTTTGTGCCCAATGAGCAAATAATAACCGCTTTACAAATAGCTGCCAAAAGCGGTATTGATGTTAAGTTAATCATTCCCAAAAAATCAGATTCCTGGATTGTTAAACACGCCTCAAACTCGTACTTGGACGCCTTATTAAAAGCCGGTATTAAAGTGTATAAATACAACAAAGGTTTTATTCATGCGAAAACCATGGTGGTTGACGATATATTTTCTACCGTTGGCACATCAAATATGGATTACCGTAGCTTTAATATAAACTTCGAAATAAACTCTTTAATTTATGATGAAGCACAAAGCAAAATCATTAAAAAGCACTTTTTAGAAGATATGGAAAATAGTGATGAGGTAAATTACAATACGTATTTAAATCGCTCTAAATTCGAAAAATTAAAAGAATCATATTGCAGACTGTGGTCTCCGCTCATTTAACCTCTACGTTTTTGGGCCCTTAAAGAGCCACCAGCACCATAATGTTGATTTGGTCCTGCAGCGCGCTTCATATTTTGTTTCATCATTTTAATCTGATCGGTAAGCATGCCTTGTTTATCTAGTTTTTGAGCTTCAGATAATAATTTTTGGGCTTCTTGTTTTCTGCGTTTAGAAAATGCAATACCAGATAAATTCAATTTGGCCATGGCTAAATCATGATCCATGGATAAGCCTAACGAAATCGCCTTTTTAAAATACTTTTCGGCTTCATTCATATTGCTTTGAGATACCATCAAACCGTGTAGATAATTGTAATACCCTTGTTGTTTTCTTACTAAAGCAGTCTCCGGATTTTTAATTTTGCTCAACCATTTTTTGGCACCGTCAAAATCCTGTTTACGCAATCTTAAAAAAGCCAATAAAATAAATTCATTTTTAAAATATAAGAACACAAAAATTAATGATAACAAAATAAACATAATTCCATTACCAATATAACCTTCGGTAAACTGGTAAACGGCATAAGCAATAATACCCGCTGCAATAATTAGTTTTATAATTTTATTGTACATGATGCGTAATTTATAATAGATTTAGAAGCTTTTTATTAAAAAAAATCTTTATTTGTTGTTTTGTAACTGCAAAGAAACTAAATTTTTATTAATAAAAGAACATAGGGCGGTAACAAAAACTAAGGGTTAGCCCAAATAAATAAAGGTGTGGCAAGCGTTTTAGCTTTAAAAAAATAAATTAAAAATATTTTAAAATAAGGTTTGTCAAAGTAATAAAGGCTTTGTATATTTGCCCTCGGTTTTTAGGGGAGCCTAATACATTATAAAAATTACAATTCAGATTTAAAGATATAAGATAATGAGTAAAAGAACATTTCAGCCATCTAAAAGAAAGAGAAAAAACAAGCATGGTTTTAGAGAAAGAATGGCTTCTGCTAACGGTAGAAAGGTATTAGCACGTAGAAGAGCTAAAGGAAGAAAAAAATTATCTGTGTCATCTGAAATTAGACATAAGAAATAATGATTAACAATTGTTGATAATAAAAAGGTGTTACTTAACGGTAACGCCTTTTTTTATATCTGCTAAACAGTATTTTTGTAACACTTTTAAATAAAACACAATACAAACAAAATGCCGAAAAACGAAACACTAAAATCTATTTTAATTATTGGTTCTGGTCCAATTATAATAGGACAAGCATGCGAATTTGATTACTCAGGATCTCAAGCACTACGATCGTTGAGGGAAGATGGGATTGAAACGGTATTGATTAATTCCAACCCAGCGACAATTATGACAGATCCTTCAATGGCCGACCATATTTATTTGTTGCCACTTACCACAAAGTCACTTATAAAAATACTTAAAGAGCATCCGCAAATCGATGCTGTTTTACCAACTATGGGCGGACAAACGGCGTTAAATTTATGTATTGAAGCCGATGAAAAAGGAATTTGGGAAGATTTTGATGTTGAAATTATTGGTGTAGATATTGATGCCATTAATATTACCGAAGATAGAGAACAGTTTAGAGAACTGATGCTAAAAATAGGCGTGCCCATGGCACCTCAAGCGACAGCAACATCGTATTTAAAAGGAAAAGAAATTGCACAAGAGTTTGGATTTCCGTTGGTAATTAGAGCGTCTTACACATTAGGTGGAGCGGGCGCATCTTTTGTGCACAAAGAAGAAGATTTTGATGAATTGTTAACTCGTGGTTTAGAAATTTCCCCAATCCACGAAGTGATGATTGATAAAGCACTAATTGGTTGGAAAGAGTACGAATTAGAGTTGCTTAGAGATGCCAATGACAACGTGGTTATTATATGTTCTATTGAAAATATGGACCCTATGGGCATTCATACCGGCGATTCCATTACGGTAGCGCCAGCCATGACGTTAAGCGATAGGACTTACCAGAAAATGCGTGATATGGCCATTCATATGATGCGAAGTATTGGCGATTTTGCTGGCGGTTGTAATGTGCAATTTGCCGTATCTCCGGATGAAAACGAAGATATTATTGCTATTGAAATCAATCCGCGTGTGTCGCGTTCTTCCGCTTTAGCGAGTAAAGCCACAGGATATCCCATTGCAAAAATTGCTGCTAAATTGGCTTTAGGTTACAACTTAGATGAATTGAACAATCAAATTACAAAATCAACTTCTGCGTTGTTCGAGCCAACTTTAGATTATGTTATCGTAAAAATACCGCGTTGGAATTTTGATAAATTTGAAGGCAGCGACAGAACCTTAGGGCTTCAAATGAAATCCGTTGGTGAGGTTATGGGGATTGGACGTTCGTTTCAAGAAGCACTCCATAAAGCCACACAGTCACTAGAGATTAAACGAAATGGTTTAGGTGCAGACGGAAAGGAAAATAAGAATTACGACCAAATCATCGAGAAACTAACCTATGCATCTTGGGATCGTGTTTTTATAATTTACGATGCCATTCGTATGGGCATTCCGTTAAGTAGAATCCACGAAATCACAAAAATTGATATGTGGTTTTTAAAACAATATGAAGAGCTACATTTCCTTAACAACGAAATTTCAACCTTTACCATTGATACGATTCAAAAGGATTTATTGCTTGAAGCGAAACAAAAAGGCTATGGCGACCGCCAAATAGCACACATGTTGAATTGTTTAGAAAGTCAGGTTTATAATAAAAGGGAAGAACTGGGTATCAATCGCGTTTACAAATTGGTCGACACCTGTGCCGCAGAGTTTGAAGCCAAAACACCTTATTACTATTCTACTTTTGAAAGCGATATGGAAACCGCCGATGGAAACCGTTTTGCGCACAATGAAAGTATTGTAACCGATAAGAAAAAAATCATTGTTTTAGGCTCTGGTCCCAATAGAATAGGGCAAGGGATTGAGTTCGATTATTGCTGTGTTCACGGGGTTTTAGCTGCTGCCGAATGTGGTTACGAAACCATTATGATTAACTGTAACCCAGAAACCGTTTCAACCGATTTTGATACGGCGGATAAGCTGTATTTCGAACCTGTTTTTTGGGAACATATTTACGACATTATCAAGCATGAAAAACCAGAAGGTGTTATTGTGCAATTAGGTGGGCAAACGGCTTTAAAGCTTGCAGAAAAACTCACCAAATACGGTATTAAAATTATAGGAACCAGCTTTGAATCGTTGGATTTAGCTGAAGATAGGGGTAATTTTTCAAAGTTGTTAAAAGCAAATGATATTCCTTATCCACAATTTGATATTGCAACCACGGCCGATGAAGCTGCGGCCATTGCCGATGTTTTGGATTTCCCGATTTTAGTGCGTCCGTCTTATGTTTTGGGAGGGCAAGGCATGAAAATTGTGATTAATAAAGAAGAATTAGAAAAACATGTGGTTGATTTGTTACGACGCATGCCTGGGAACCAATTGCTTTTAGATCATTATTTGGATGGTGCCATTGAAGCCGAAGCGGATGCGATTTGCGATGGCGAGGATGTTTACATTATTGGGATTATGGAACATATCGAACCTTGTGGAATCCACTCGGGTGATAGTAATTCAACTTTACCGCCATTTAACATTGGTGAATTTGTGATGCAACAAATAAAAGACCACACTAAAAAGATTGCTTTGGCATTAAATACGGTTGGCCTGATAAACATTCAGTTTGCCATTAAAGACGATATCGTCTATATTATTGAAGCCAACCCAAGAGCTTCTCGTACCGTACCGTTTATTGCAAAGGCCTACGGCGAACCTTATGTAAATTATGCAACTAAAGTAATGTTAGGGGAGAAGAAGATTAAGGATTTTGTTTTTAATCCAAAATTAGAAGGTTTTGCCATTAAGCAGCCGGTGTTCTCTTTTAATAAGTTCCCTAACGTGAACAAAAAACTTGGTCCGGAAATGAAGAGTACAGGCGAAAGCATCTTGTTTATCGATAGTTTAAAAGACGACCAGTTTTACGATTTGTATTCGAGACGAAAAATGTATTTGAGTAAATAATAATTTGAATAAAAGAGGTTGTCTAAAAAGCCAATTTCTACCCTAAATGTCACATTGAGCGCAGTCGAAATGTTTTGGTTTTCAGAATATTAAAACTTCGACTGCGCTCAGTTTGACAGAGGGTAATCACTTTTCAGACAGCCTCTTTTTATTTCTTTTTCATATTAAATTCAAATGAAACCTCAATGGTTTCAGAAATTTTATTACTGACTATTTTAGGGATTTCAATATCAAAATCAGATGCTTTTGCTTTAAAGTTTCCCGATAAAATAATCATATCATTATCTTTTGAAATGGAGATGTTTAAAGCATCAAATGCTTTTGTTTTTCCGTGAAAATTCAGTTCGCCTTTTATGGTATAAAATGCTGTTTCAGTTTTCAAATCAACTATATTAAAATACTTTATTTTCCCTTTAAAGGTAGCTTTTGGAAACTTATCCGATTCGGCATAGTTTTCATTAAAATGTTCTTCCATTAAAGCATTTTTAAAACGAAATCCTTTCACTAAGGCTAATGCTGCAAACTCGCCATTTTCAATGTTTATTATGGCTGTAACCAAGTTGTGGGATGCTTTAACTTCTTCAAAAGATGGCACTGAGGCTTCAAAATTCACCACTCCCGTTTTAGTTATGTATTTGGTCTGCGCAGACAAGCTAAAACAGATTAAAAACAATACGTAAATGGCATTTTTCATAACTATAAAATTACATTGTTATTAATGAGAAATCACTACTCCAGTAAGCCATCGGCTTGCCATTGTATGATTTCGTCAATTAGGTTTTGTGGCAACCTTGGCCCGCCCAATGGCATCGCTCCAGCTTCTCCTACTTGTTTTGAAATCCGACCAACTAAACCATTTATTTGAACGGCGTTTTTAACTTCGTTGTACGTGGTTAAGGAAATTGGCGCACCGTTTACTGGCGGATTGCTATGGCAAAAAATACAGTTGTTGTTAATGGTAGATTTTATATTGTTATAAGTAACCAAAGTAGGCAATGGCTGTGTATCAGTCAAGTCGTCGGTACTTGTGTGTGAGCACCCCAAGAGGATGAACGCCGTAAAAACTAATGTTATAAATACTTTTTTCATAACTGTGGGTTAAAATACTCTGCTTAGGTTAAATCCGAAATAGATATTGCCATCGCTCCAATCTCCAGTGCCTTGGCCTAAAAAACTATTGGTATTCATGCCTTGCGCATTGGTAAAATGCATTTGAAATACATGTCCGCCAGTTTCCAAATCCAAACCTATGGATAAAGGGTTTTTAAACGGCGAATTACTATCGCGGTTTAAGTGCCAGCCATAATCCATGTTTAAAGACCAGCGTTTACCCAGTTTGTACCTGCCACCAAAACCCAGAGCGAATTGTGAGTTGTCCTGATCACTTAATTTTACTTGGTTTTCATCATAAAACGAAGATGTTAGGTTATCGTGAAAAAAGGTTGGAGCCAATTCAACCGAAAAGTTGGTATTTAACTTTCTTGATATTAACACTTGAACCGTGTGGCCTAATCGGTGTTTAAACTTTAAAAGAGGCAAATTGCTTTTATCTAAACCCGTGTTGATTAAAAACGAATTATAGCCAACAACGGTAAATGGAAAACCGCTTTCAGTTTGCCTCAGCAATCTGTACTTTGCTGAAAACTCATAAATTTTCTGAAAAGAACTTCTGGAGGCTCCAATATTAAAACCATCTGAAATTCCGTAAACAAAATTTAAACGTGTTACCGCATCATCAAGACCAAAAAAGCTATCAAAACCATTTTCAATACTGCCAAACCGGTGCGCCACAATAAAGGTTAACTGTTTTTTTGCAACCAATTTGGTCGATTCAAAATTTACAATTTTCAATCCTTTAAATACTGCTGTTGCATATTGTATTCCCGTTGAATCGGTATTGATTTCATCCAATAAATCATCTTGGGAAAAACAAAATACAGGAAAGCAAAAAATTAAAAATACGAGTTTCATAAACTGTTATTGCTTTATAAAGCGTTTCGTGTGATTGATGCCTTCTGACGAGATTTTAACAAAGTACAATCCGTTGGTCAAACCTGAAATATCAACAGTGGTTTTTGTAATGGTATTTGAATAAAGTTGTTTGCCCAATAAATCGAAAACGCTAATACTTCCCGTATTTAATCCTTTAGGAAGTTTAAACGAAATTACCGTATTTGCTGGGTTTGGAATGATTGCAAATCCTTTTAAACGAAAATCATCTACACTAAGCGCAGCTTCTACGGTTATGGTGCCCTTCATGGTTGACGGATGGAAATTACATTGGTACGGATTTGAACCAGCTGCATTAAAGGTTTTAGAATATGTCGAATTGACTCCCGTTTTTGAACCACTATCAAAAGGCTCTGTACTTCCCGGTAAGCTAGATACGGTGTGAGGGGCACTGTCCGTCCACGTCCAAATAACAGTATCGCCTTCATCAATAGTTAAATCTAGGGTTCCAATACCAATTTCCCAATTAAGATTATGGGTGGTTTGAGCATGTGCACTTAACATTCCTAAAAACATTAAGGCGAGTAGTTTTGTTTTCATAATTGTAGTTTTAGTTAATTAATAATTGTGCATTGGTCTAACTTAACTTGCTCTAACAAATCATCGTAGCCAATGCAACGTCCTTTTACTTTAAGAGTTGTATTAATTTTTATCGATTGGTTTAACATGTCATTGAATTGACAAAAAACCAAGTCGTTTAAGGTTATGTTATTTTGGTTAACTTCGGTAACTATACCTAAGATTTCAATGGTTTTATTAAGGAATTTTTTTTCAGATTTAAGGGCGTCTTGCTTAAATTCATCACTAATGGATTGCGGTGTTGTAGTGTATTCGGCTTTTTCCGTTTCAATATCTCTATGGTCTTGATAGATGTATTGATAGCCCATAAACGCGCACAGGATTAATAGCACTATCAAAAAAAACCAATTGCGTTTATTTTTGCTACCAACCATTTTCGTGGAGTGTTAATGTTAGTTTTAGTCGTGGTTAAATATTTTTAATTACATGTTTCACTAAATTATCGCATTTTTCAAATCCGAATTCAAACACATTGGGTTTTTGCGATAACTCGTAAAGATTGTCTTTCAGCATTTGTTTGGCCCGATGGGTTCTAACTTTTACGTTGTTTATTGAAATGCCAAGGCAGTCACTAATGTCTTTAATTTTCATGTTTTCAACTTCACTTAGTATATAAACCACTTTATACTTTTCTGGAAGCTGGTCAATTACTTTTTCTAAAATCCATTTGGCTTCCCTTTGAATAATATTATGCTCCGGATTCATGTTTTTTGATGCTTCTGTAAATGATTTAATACGGTTGGTGTTTGGATGGATAACAAGGTTACGCTGTTTAGATTTTAATTCGTGCAACGCTTCATTAATGCCAATTCTGATCAACCAAGTTGAAAACTCCGATTTTTTACTAAATTGATATAGTTTCTCGTAAGCCTTTATATACGTGTTTTGCATAATGTCTTTTATAACATCTTCATCCTTAATATAGCTCCGTACAACGCGATATAGTTTTTGGTTGTTTCTCCGCATTAAAATTTCGTACAGGCCTTTTTCTCCACTCAGTATTTGCGTAATAACATCAAAATCATGAATGGTATGATTGTTATAATCACTTATTTTAATGGCTTTCATGTGTTTGTTTTTCCTTTAGATGGGTTAATCTGCAAATAGTTACAAAGTTTTGTAACTTTTTTAAAGTTTGGGTATCAAAAGCATAGAATAACTAAAATAATGATATTATGAATGAACAAACATTACTGAAGTATACCTTTGGTTTAGTGCCCATTGTGGCCGGATTAGATAAATTTACAAATATTTTGACAGATTGGAGCCAGTATTTAAGTTCAGGGTTTCAAGAATTGTTGCCTTTTGATGCCTCAACTTTTATGATTATTGTTGGAATTATTGAAATTGCAGCAGGAATTATTGTATTGGTTAAAACCAAAATAGGAGCCATAATAGTCGCCCTATGGCTGGCTTTAATTGCCCTTACTTTAATATTTAGCGGCCAATATTTAGATGTGGCCGTACGCGACTTGGTAATGGCAATTGCTGCTTATGTATTGTATAAACTCAGTAACTAATTAATAGTGTTGTTAGTTTTAATCGCATAGCAAATTGGTAAGATTGTTATGCGGTTTTTTAATTTAACTAAACTCTAATTTAACGTTATGTGTTTTAAGCAAGTCTAAATGCTCTTCAATTTTAAACCCAGAAGCTTTAAAATATTCAGATCTTTTTTTTGCATGTTCCTGCCTGGTAATACTTCTTGAAAACCTGCGGATGGCGGTTTTGGAGTTTAGAATAATTCCGGGCACGGGTACATTGTTCCCATCGTCATCCTTAGCCACCATGGTAAAATATGATGAGTTGCAATGTTTTGTTTCGCCTGAATGAATGTTTTCAGATTCTACCCGAACACCAATAACCATTGAGGTTCGCCCGGTGTAATTTACAGAGGCTTTAAGGGTTACCAATTCGCCAACTTCAATAGGGTTTAAAAAATCGACCTTGTTAACAGATGCCGTTACGCAATAATGTCGGGAATGTCTTGAAGCACAAGCAAAAGCAATTTGATCCATTAAATTCAAAATATAGCCCCCATGGATTTTACCGCTAAAATTAGAGTGCGATGGCAACATGAGTTCGGAAATTGTAATTTGGGAATCTTTAATGTGTTTAAACATAGCTTTAAATTTTATAAGTCGTCTTCTTCTGCGCGTTTTATTATAGCTTCAGGTAATGCTTTTTTAGCTTTTGCTCCCATTTTTTTAAGTTTTTCAACACTGGTAATTAAATTGCCTCGGCCATCGACTAGTTTATTCATGGCTGCCGAATAATCACTTTTAGCGGCATCAATTTTTTTGCCCACACCTGTTAAATCACTAACCAAACCTTCAAATTTATCGTATAATGCCCCAGCTTGACGCGCAATTTCAATAGCATTTCGCTGTTGTTTTTCGTTGTTCCACATGCTATCAATGGTACGTAAAGTTGCCAATAAAGTGGATGGCGTTACAATAACAATGTTCTTTTCGAAAGCTTTGTTATAAATAGAATTGTCTTCATTTACAACAACCGCAAAAGCAGGTTCAATGGGGATGAACATCAATACAAAATCGGGTGATTCAATATCGTATAAATCCTGATAATTTTTTTCGGAAAGTTGATCCACATGTTTTTTTATGGAGTTAACATGTGCTTTTAAAAAGGATGGTTTGTCATCATCTTCAGCATTTACCAAACGCTCATAATCGGTTAATGATACTTTACTGTCAATAACCATTTTTTTACCATCGGGAAGGTGTAAAACCACATCGGGCAATACGCGAGAGCCGTCTGCCAAAGTAAAGCTTTGTTGCACAAAATACTCTCTGTCTTTTTCCAGTCCGGATTTTTCCAAAACGCGTTCTAAAACCAATTCGCCCCAATTTCCCTGCATTTTACTATCGCCTTTTAAAGCTCTGGTTAAATTGGTGGCTTCCTTGGTCATTTGTTGGTTGAGGTCTTTTAATCCCAGCAATTGCTCTTTTAAAGCAGAGTGCATGCTGATGCTTTCTTTTTGGGTTAAATCTACTTTTTCTTCAAAGACTTTAATTTTTTCTTGAAGCGGATTTAAAATGTTTTTGATGTTCTCCTTATTCTGAAGTGTGAATTTTTCAGATTTTTCATCGAGTATTTTTGTAGCTAATAATTCGAAATCTTTTCGTAATTGTTCTTGACGTTCTTCAATTTCCGCATCACGTTTTAAGCTCAATTGTTGCAGATTTTCGTATTCGGTATTTCTTCTGGTCAATTCAGCATTTAAAAAGTCTTTTTCCTTCCGAATAGTTTCACGTTCGTTTTCAATTTTGCTTAAATTTTGCTTTAATTCATCAATAGTTTGATGCGCTTGGTTTTGGCGTTCCTCCAAAGTGCTTTGTTCGCTTTTGCTTTTAAGTTTGGTAAATAGCATGCCCAAATAGGCACCAATGCCACCGGAAATAAGAATAGCTATGATAAGAATTAGGTTGTCGTTCATTTAAAATAGAAGTTTACCCAAAGATAAATTTTTACCTTGAGGATAAAAAGAATAAATAAGAGATAAATTTAATCTTATATTAAAGAACAGAGGTATTTATTTCTATATCCGCATCTTGCCATGCCAGGTTAAATTCTTGCATTACGCTGGCAGCTTCATTTAATTTTCCTTGAGCCCTTAAACTTTCATATAAGCCCATTAGCGACCAACCATTTTGCCTTAAATCTTCTAAATCTTTGTGGTAAACGTGTTCGGCTTCACTGTATTTTCCGGCTTTTAATAATGCGGCTCCCAAATTTTGTCTCGGTGGAATGTACCATGCGGATGGCTCGTTGTAAACCAGATTGTCTTCCATTTTTACGGCGTTTTCAAAATGACCAATAGCTAAGTTGTAATTTTTTTCCAATAAAGCTATTTCGCCGGCAACCACTTGGTAAGCTAATTTTGCAATCGTAGTACCGTTGTCAAAACCGGTCGCTACAAGGGTTTCCATTTCGGGGTCATCAACCAATGTTTGTATAGCCTCAAGTTCTTCTTTGGCTTCCTTGATATTGTTCTTTCTAACAAAAGCTACGCCTCTAGCATAATGCCATATAAGTTTAAGGTGCTTGATGCCATCATTAGGTTTTGGATAGGTTAAAATATCATTCCATTTACCAAATCTTGTGTATGCCAAAAGTGGGGTTGCTGCAAAGTTTTGTAAAAAATGTAGTTCTTTCATTTCGCCCACAGGAACTTTTTCAGCCGTTTTTTTTGCAGCATCAATGGCGAGGTCGCTATTGCCTAAAAGGCTTGAAGCAGACCATAAAAAATGAATGTTATGCGGATAATACCCAAGCGGATACATACCTTGTGAAAGGCATTGCGAAATATAATCCTCATCTGCCAAAATAGCTTGCTGATTGGCTAAAACAGCATCTTTGTAACGCCCAACCCGAATAAAAATATGCGATGGCATGTGAACAATGTGTCCAGCGGCTGGCATTAAACCTCCTAGTTTTTCTGCACTTGGAACAGCCAAATCCGGCTTAGGCAGTTCTACCATGTGAATATAATAATGGTGCGCTCCGGGGTTATCGGGACTCATAAGCATAGCTTTTTCCAAGGCTGCTTTTGCTTCGGGAATATTGGGCGATGGATTACCGTTGTTATCCCAATAATTCCAAGGAACCGTATTCATAACCGAAGCCGCATACAGGGTTAAAATATCTGGGTCTTTCGGATATTCTTTTGCCACTTCAGCCATAGATTCCATGTATTTATGGTTTAATTCCGTTACATCTTTGTCTAAATCTACCGAATATCTATGGGTTAATGCTTCTATTAAAGCTTGCTCTTTTTGCGAGGCATTGGGTGCTAATTTTACCGCTCTGGATATGGCCTCATTGTATTTGTTTTTCCGGTTTTCGTCGGGAAACGGATCGTTAATGTTTGGACCCAAAGTATAGGCTTGCCCCCAAAAAGCTATGGCCAAATTAGGGTCTAGTCGTGCCGCTTCCATAAAAGAACGATGTGCTTCGGCATGGTTAAAGGCATAGGTTAATCGTAATCCTTGATTAAAAAACCGTTGCGCCAAATCGTTTTTGGTGCTTACTTTATAGCTGTGATTTCCAAGGTTTTCAAATAAGGGTGATATTTGTTTTGTTGAATCGACATCGGTAAGGATGAATTTTGCAGGCATGCATTTAATAGCGTTCGCGCCTATTTTTTTTGAATAATCAAATTCATTTTCTTTGTTAAATTGAAAAAACAAGAAACCTATAAATAATGTAATTGTTAAAAGAATTAAACCTGCTTTGAATTTCATGACTTCTAAATTAATGGTTAATAATGCATTAAATGCTATAAGGTTGAAACTAAAAGTAGCTTAAGGACTTGAGAATGAATGTGCTAAAGTTAATGAATAAAAACAGTAAAACAGAAGCTAATTTTTATTTTTTCACCCTAAAACTTCCCGTGTTTGCATCAAAATTTATTAAATCCTTAGGGAATAAAGTATCGAAAGTGCCTTTTAAAATGAGGTTGCAAGGTTTGTCGGAGACCACTTCTCCTTTAGTCATTACAATAAGTTTGTCGCATAACTGAATGGCCAAATCGATTTCGTGTGAAGAAAATAAAATGGTTTTGCCTGTTTCTTTGGCCAATTTTTGAAGCAGTTTTAATATGTATGCTTTATGATACATATCCAGATGTGTTGTGGGTTCGTCTAAAATAATCAAATCGGTGTCTTGTGCCAAAGCACGTGCAATCATTACTTTTTGTAACTGGCCGTCGCTTAACTCAAAACATTTTTTATGTTTTAAATTTTCAATGTTGGTTTGCGTTATCGCTTTATTAATAATTATTGTGTCGTTTTCAGATAAATTACCAATCCAACTTGTGTAAGGTTGTCTGCCCAATGCGATCACCTCAAAAACAGTGAGGTTTTTCGAGGCTATTTGTTCGGTTAAAACCAAACTCATTACTTTCGCCAAATCGACCGCTTGATAAGCTGAAATATGTTTTTCATTAATGAGAATATCACCTTTTAAATGTTTTTGAACATTCGTAATGGTTCTGATTAAAGTCGATTTTCCAATACCATTGGCACCAATCAAACCAACCAATTCGCCTTTGTTCAACTCGATATTTATATTTGAAGAAACAATGGTTTTTTCTTTTTTAGAAGCGTAGCCTATCGATAAATCTTCGGTTTTTAAGATAATATGTGATTCGTTTACACTCATAAATTTCAATATACAACTTTCAAATTCCAACTACTAAATTCCAAAAAATCGCTCTCATTTTTGTAGCATAGGTTTTGGAATTTTGTTTTTGCTATTTTGGAATTTATATTCATATTAAAACACCATTTTCCGTTTTCTAACCAATAACCAAATCACAACCGGTGCGCCAATTAAAGAGGTTATGGCATTAATGGGCAAGGTATAATCGCTGTTTGGTAATTGCGCAATACTATCGCAAATTAGCATGATAATAGCACCGAACAAAAATACAGCGGGTAATAATATTTTATGGTTTGAGGTGTTAAATACTTGCCGTGTTATGTGCGGAATAGCCAATCCGATAAATGCAATGGGACCCGCAAAAGCAGTTATGGTTCCTGCCAATAAACTGGTGGCGGCAATAATGATTAACCGACTTCTTTTAATATTCAACCCTAAACTTACAGCGTAATTTTCGCCTAAAAGCAAGGTGTTTAACGATTTGATGGAAATGATGCTTAACAAAATACCCAAACAAAATATAACTGAAAAAATAAACAATTCATGCCACGATAAATTACCTAGACTTCCAAAGCCCCAAAAAATGTATTGCTGCAATTGTTCGGCAGACCCAAAATAGGAAAGCACACTTACAATGGCAGCCGTGATACTGGCAAACATGAGCCCGATAATAAGAATTGCCATGGTATCGCGCACTTTAATGGAAACCACTAAAACGGCTAAAAGCACCAGAAAACTACCCAAACTTGCTGCGATTACAACGCTCCATTTCGATATAAAAAACGATGCAAAAACACCGCCAAACAAACCTGAACCTAAAATGATCAAAGCGACACCCAAACTGGCACCCGAGCTTATGCCCAATACAAATGGGCCGGCTAACGGATTTCTAAATAGCGTTTGCATCAATAGCCCCGAAATACCCAAACCCGAACCCACTAAAATGGCCGTTAAGGCCTTTGGTAATCTGTAATTGGTAATAATATGTTGCCAAGTATCCTGTTCCGTTGCGGTTCCGATAAGGCTATTAAAAACAGCTTTTAATGGAATATAAACCGAGCCCAAACTTATGTTGGTTATAAAGGAAACCAAAAGTATGAGCGCTAATGTTATAAACGGAAGCTTGTATGTTTTTGAAATCGACAATTATTTTAATGGTTTAAAAAAGAATGGTTTGTAGTCTTTTAATAGTTCTGGGTGACAAATTTTAATAATGTCCTTTAGTACCAAATCGGGTCTGGCAAAACCCAATTCGTAGTACAAAACACCACCCGTTTTGCCAGTCGTATTTGCAATAGTAAATACTTTTTTGTTTTTAAAGGCACTAAACATGGCATTGTGCGAACTTGAGTTTTCAAGTGCTTTTAAACTTGTGTAATTTGATGGGTTTATCCAAATATCGGCATCTTTGGCGGTTGTAAAAACAGATTCAAAATTAAGTTTTAAACTCCCGGAACCTTTAGTGTCGCTCCAAAGATAGTTTAGGTTGGCGTCTTTAAAAAGTTGTGCTTCGGTACTCGTTCCGTTTGGTAAATACCAAATATCGCTATGCATGGCACCGCTTAAAACAGTGGGTTTGTTTTTAACGGTTTGCGCTAGTTTTTTAGCTTCCAAATAATTTTTTTCAATGGTATTAAAAATAGAATCGGCTTCTTTTTCTTTATTGTAAAGCTCTCCAAAAAATTTAATCCATTCGGCTTTTGCCAATGGTGAATTCTCAACCCAATCACCATTATAAATAACAGGGATCCCCGATTTTTTTATGGTTTCAAAGGTTTTGTTATTGCCGTCAATACCAAAGCCAATAACAACATTGGGGTTTAAGGTCAATAAAACCTCGGTGTTTATGCTTTCGTTTTTACCAAGTTCCCTGATTTTGCCTTGGCCGATTTGGGTTCTTATTTTTTCAGATGAAATAAAATCCGTTCCGGGAAATCCAACTAAGGTTTTTTCGGCATTCAATAATTCTAAAGCAGGTATATGTGTGGTTGAGGTAACTACTATTTTTTTTATGGGGTTTATTATAATGCCATCAAACGCATCTTTCATAAACGTTGTTTTTGCTGCATTTTCCTTATTGATTAACACGTAACGATAGCTTTTTTCGGCGTTTGGCCATGGGTTTTCAATATTTAAGACTTTATAGGTTGAATAGTCTGTTACCGAAAATCCTTTGGCATATTTTAATTCAAGTTGAATTCCATCAACAGGTTTAACGACATGTTTGGCTGTTTCATTTTTACAAGAAAAAACGAAAACTATAAATAATAAAAAGATGGCTTTTTTCAAGGTTTTAGCTTTATTGATTTCAAAAGTAATATTATTTAAAGTTTTAATATAAACAATCAAGAGAATGTTTATTTTTGCAGCGAAATTTGGTTTCATTCAGTTTTAACTGAAAAGAATTAAAAGGGAATCTGGTGCGATATTTTTATCAATTCCAGAACTGTTCCCGCAACTGTAAGTTTATGCACTCCCGATATATCGGGATTACCGAGCTCCTTTTAAAAAGGGTGTTATTTCTTCTTTTAAACCACTGTTCTTCATAAAGAATGGGAAGGTTAAATAACATAAAACAAGTCAGGAGACCTGCCATTTTCAAAAAATTAATAAGTCAAACTTTCGGGATAAAAGTTTTGGTATGAAGAGTCATGCTATTCCGAGTAATTATTCATTAAAATGAAAAAAACAAATGTTTTGGGTGTGCTGTGTTTTGGCGTATCTATGGTTGGTTTTGCACAACAGCAACAAACCGATTCAACAAAAGTAGAACAGCTGAACGAAGTTGTGGTTACCGATTCGCGTTTTAAACTAAAACGTGAAAACTCGGGAAAAACGGTTATTAAAATATCAAAAAAAGAACTTGAAAACCATCAAGGGCGCACCATTTCCGAGTTAATAAATACTAAAAGTGGTATTGAAATTAACGGGAGCCGAAGTGTCGCAGGACAGAATTTGGGTAATTTTATTAGAGGCGGTAACAACAGGCAGGTTTTGGTGCTTATTGACGGTATTCAAGTGAATGACCCTTCGATTGTGGCAAACGATTTTGATTTGCGATTGATGGATTTAAACACCGTTGAATCTATCGAAATTATCAAGGGCGCGGCAAGTACGCTTTACGGCAATGCCGCTGCGACTGCTGTAATTAATATTACCACTAAAAAAGCATCTGCAAAACAAATTTCAGGAAGTTTTTTAACCGTTGTCGGCACCAATCAAACACAAGACGATTTGAACTATAATGGGTCTAGTTTTACCAATAATGTGTCGGTAAACGGTAGCTTAAATAAGTTTACATATTTAGCTAGTTTTGGGAATAGATATGTTGATGGTTTATCGGCTGCAAAATCTGACAATCCCGAAAAAGATCCGTTTTCAAGATTTAATACTAATGTGAAGTTGGGTTACGAAATTAACGATGCTGTCGAGGTTAACGCCTTTGCCAGTTACGATAAGTTTAAAACCGATATCGATGGGTTTCCTGCGCCAACGTACAGTTTTGCAGATACCAACGATAAATATATTTCGGAACAAGCGCGCTTTGGAATTTCTCCAAAGTTTAACTATGAAAACGGAAGCGTTCAAATTAATGCCGCTTTTTCTAAAATAAACAGAGAAACCATTTCTGAATTTGGGTCGACCAACGAAGCCGAAAGTTTTGTGGTTGATGCCTTTAACAAATATGTGTTTAATGAAACTTTTTATACCATAGTTGGTGTGAATTATTCCGATTATAAAAGTGTGTTTGCATCCGAGGAAAGTTACACCAATACCGACCCGTATTTGAATGTGGTTTATGTATCAGACTTTGGATTGAACATAAATGCGGGAACACGTTTTAATAACCACAGCGAATACGGTTCACAGCTGGTTTATAGTTTGAACCCGTCGTATAGTACTCCTGTTAACGGTGGATATGCCAAGGTTTTTGGTTCCTACGCTACTTCGTTTATTGCACCTAATTTATCGCAATTATTCGGTTTTTTTGGAGCCAATCCTGATTTAAAACCCGAGGAAAACATAACGATTGAAGGTGGTTTGGAATTATCAAACAAAAACGGATTTAGGATAAATGGGGTTTACTTTAACAGAAAAGAAGAAAACACCATAATTTATTCAACAGGCTATGAAAATGCCACGGAAGATGCGACGGTTCATGGTTTTGAAGTTGAGGCTGAATTGAAAACGATTAAAAATCTAATGTTTAGCGCGAATTACACATTTACCGAGTTAAAAGATGGCGTGCGTTTGCGTATCCCAAAGCATAAAGCCAATGTGGGTTTGGGTTATAATTTTTGTAAAAACACGTTTGCATCCGTAAATTATCAATTTGTTGGAAACAGAACGGATACAAATTTTTCTACGTTTGCAAATGAAGAATTAGAAGCTTTTTCTTTGATTGATTTATATTTTAGTCAGAAAATCATCAAAAATAAAGTGAAGCTTTTTGCAAGTGTAACCAATTTATTTAACGAAGATTATTTTGAAATTTTAGGATACACTACAAAAGGTAGAAATGTAAATTTAGGATTGCATATTAATTTGTAAAATTTATCTGAGTCATTCTGAACTTGTTTCAGAATCCCACTCTAATGAGAGCCTGAAATAAATTCAGGTTGGCGGAAAATAATATTTTCAGACCTAACAGGTTTTTAAAACCTGTTAGGTCTTTTTTATGGAATCAAATCGCAATACCAAACGCCATATTTGGCATCTTCACTTTTCGAGTCGTCAGTTTTTGGCGCATCATATTCGCGATACACTTTTTCTCCAATTTTAAAAGGAATCGGGTTGTTGAAAATGGGGCCATCAAAACAAAAGGTGTGGAATTCGCCGTTTTCACCACAGGGATCGACCCCTTTTGGTAAATTGTCGATAAAATCTTTGTCTATAATAGTGCCCACAAAATCTTCATCAAAATATTTGGAATGTGCACAAACAACAATGGTTTTAAAACCTAAATCTATAAACTCATTTAAGAGTTTTTTGGTGTCTCGTTTCCAAAGTGGAAATATGGTTTTTATCTTCTGTTTGGCGAGTTGCTTTTCGCGATAGCTTTTTAAGTCTTCAAGAAAAATATCGCCAAAGGCACTGTGTGTAAATCCGGCTTTTTTTAATCGTGTTACGGTTTCCAACATTTTTTGCTCATAAATTTCCATACTTGGCATTTCGGGGAGCTCGATTATACTGGCCGGAATGTTTAGGGCATCGGTTTGCGCTACGAGCAACTCTTTTCGTAACCCGTGCATCGATACCCGATTGTAATGGCTGTTTATTGTGGTAATCAATTCATCGACAGCATAGCGTTTGTCTTCTAATAAATGATATAACGCTAAAGCGGAGTCTTTGCCCGTGCTCCAGTTAAAATAGGTTTTGTGCTTATTCAAACAGTATTCTTTTAATCAATTCGTCCGGAATCTCTTTATCGGTATACATGTCGCTTGAAAGCGGAAGTAAATCTTTACTACTGCCCGTAATATCTATAAGGTTTTCACTTTTAGAAGCTGTGCTAATTGGGAATCTTCCTGAGCCATCAATAATACTAATGGCTCTTGCCAGTAAAGGTTCGTTTTCATCACCTAAAACGCCTAAATTATGAATGCTTTCGCCCAAAACATTATTAGGATTTGGAGATAGTCCGTTAAAATAATCGGTTACACCGTTAACATTTAACGATTTAAAAATAAGCGGTTGCATGGCGTAAGTATGGCTTGGGTTTGCGCCCGAGCGACTAAAGTTTGGGGAATCGTATAAAGTACGGGATGCTTGATATTTTCCTCTTGTGGTCGTGCCAATTTGAACCACATTAATATATGGTGCTAAGCTGTTAATTACCAATTCGCTTGCCGAGGCGCTTGAGTTTGTTGTGAGCACGAAAACTCTTGATAGATTTAAGCTGTTTAAGGCTGCACCTTCATTATTATCTACAAATCTGTTTATTAATAATTCTGGGTCTTCGTTCTCAAAAGCCTGCTGGATTTCGGCATTCCATTGTTCGGTGCTAAAAATTTCGCCCGTAAATTGACCGGTAATCAAGCTGGATAGCAAAATAGCGGTATTTACCGAGCCCCCAGGATTGTATCGTAAATCGAGAACCAATTCGGTTGCATTTGCACTTTTATATGTGCTAAAAATATCGTTTAATTCGGCATTAAATTGCTCGGTTCCCGTAAAGCCATTGTACATTAAGTAAGCCACTTTGGTGCCTACCACATCGAAAACCCTACTGAGCAACACGGGATTTTCGGTGTATTGCGCTTTGGATAGTGCTATGGTTTCTGAGGTGGTGGTTACCGAATCGTCGGTAGTCTCTGGCGTGCCCTTATCGCTATAGGTTCCTAAATTAATCGTGTAGTTTTCTGCACCGGTAAGTGTTCTCCAGTTTTCCGTGGTAAGTTGCGTGTCATTAATGCCATAAAAAATATCGCCCCGTTTAACACCTTGGCTTGAAGCACTTGTGTTGGGTAAAACGTAGCGCACGTAACCGTAAACATCTGTATCGGTTGAAGAAAAACGGAATATACCAAACTCCATACCATTGCTGGTGATGATACCGCTAAAAAGCTGTTCTAAAGCTATGTAATCGTTAACAATCCAACTAAAGCGGTCAACGGTTTGGCGTTGGTGTATGAGGCTTTCAAACAAATCTTCGGGTGCCGAAAATGTGTTGAGATAGTTGGCATAATCGCCATCTGAGGTAAACCTGTCGTTGGCGAGGTCTGGTACATCGTCTTTATAAAGATAAAAAGCATTCATGCCTTTCCAAACAAAGTCGTTTATCTGGCTGGCTGAAATTTGGTTGTCGTCGTTATCTTCAAAACAGCTTACCGTGAAAGATGAAACTATAAATAGTACAATTAGGGCTTTAAAATGTCGCATAGCATTATTTTATATAAGTAGTCTATAAAACCCTAAATTTACTTACATTATTGTTTAATAAAAAATAATCGCTAAAAATTTCGTTGGCTGCTATGGTGTGGCTTTTGTAAATTGGGATGGAACATAGCGTTTTACGGGAACTTAGCAGATGGCCCCGCGTAAGGGATTGCAGTGGAAAGCCCACAGCGAGGTACGAGCGAGGACTTGTAGCGGAAAGCCCGACCCGACGGTCGCTGAGCGGAGTCGAAGCGCAGGGTTACGCCCAAAAAATTTATTTTATTTTATTTGCGATGTAACAAAACAAATAGATGCTCGTCGTAACATTAAACAGCCCTAACTAAGCAGTTTTAACTAAACCAAACCACAGATGACTCAAACAGAGTTTTTAAATATTGTAATGCCTTTTAAGGATAAAGTATTTCGATTGGCGAAACGGTTGCTTATATCGACCGAAGAGGCCGAGGATGCCACGCAAGAGGTTTTGATGAAGTTGTGGAACAATAAAAAGAAGATTGCCGAGTATAAAAACGTGGAGGCTTTTTCGATGACGATGACAAAGAATTTTTGTTTTGACAAGTTGAAATCCAAACAGGCACAGAATTTAAAAATTGTGCACAGTAATTACGAATCGAAAGAGACGGCGTTACAAAAACAGGTTGAATTAAACGACAGCGTGAATTGGGTGGCGAAGATTATTGAGGATTTGCCCGAACAGCAACGGATGATTATTCAGCTGCGAGATATAGAAGAGTACGATTACGATGAGATTGCAAAAATGCTGGATATGAATAATACAGCGGTACGTGTAAACTTATCGAGAGCAAGAAAAACAATACGAGAAAAATTAACTAATACACATAATTATGGTATTAAATAATATAGAAAAATTACTTGAGAAGTACGAGAACGGTGGGACATCGCTAAAGGAAGAGCAAGTGTTGAAAAACTATTTTACCAGCGACACGGTAGCGCCACATTTGGAAATGTACAAACCTATGTTCGACTATTTTTTGGTAAATCAACAAGAACAATTTACTAAGGACGTTCCGCTAAAAACTAAAAAAGTATTTAACTACAAGTGGATTTCTGTTGCTGCCGTAGCTGTTCTTATGTTGGGGTTTTATTTTGGCAAATCGTTCAATGCGAATGAATTAGGCACTTATGACGACCCGCAATTGGCTTTTAACGAATTTTCGAAATCTATGGAAATGATTTCCCAAAGTTTTAATAAAGGCACATCGACCGTTGGGTATTTAAACGAAGTAAACAAAGGTACTTCAACACTCGGATATCTCAACGAAATTGATAACGCAACAAGTATAATCTTTAAGAATAATTAGAATTAATGAAAAGTAATAACTTAAAAACAAGAACAATGAAAAATAAATTAATAGTATTCGTATTGGCCATTATGTTATTGCCAATAACCGGAATGGCACAAAGCAATATTTTTGATAAATATAGCGACAACAACGACGTAACGTATGTAAACATTAAACCAAAAATGTTTCAGATGATTGCTAAAATGGGCATTAATGTTGAAGATGAAGAGGCAAAAGCCTATATGGATATGGTAAAAAGCATCACCAGTTTTAGAACCATTGTAACCGATAACAAAGCCATATCTGCTGATATTGCCAAATGGGTTAAATCGCGCTCTGGTGGTTTGGAAGAATTAATGGAAGTGAAAGACGATGGCACCGAAGTGAAGTTTTATGTAAAGGAAGGAAAAGATGCCGACCACGTAAAAGAGCTTTTGATCTTTGTAAACGGGATTGATAAGGTGATGGACGATAAAATTGAAATTAACGGTAAAGAGCGTAAAATTGAAACCGTTGTGGTATCGATGACCGGTGATATCGATTTGAATGAAATCTCGAAGCTTACCAATAAAATGAATATTCCCGGAGGTAAGCATTTAGAGAAAAAGAACTAATAAATACAACACATCAATCATGCAACGAACAATCAAACATATCGTATTAGTATTCGGTTTAGCAATAGCTTTTGTAAGCTGTAACGATGGTAAAAGTCTGCAAACGTATTTTGTAGACAATCAGGAATCGTCAAATTTTATTACACAAGATATACCCATATCGATGGTTAAAATAGACGATTCTAAATTTACCGAAGAACAAAAAGAAGCCTACAACTCCGTAAAACGCTTAAACTTTTTAGGCTATAAGGTTGAAGGTACAGAAGCCGAAACTTTTAAAGCGGAATTGGCAAAAGTGAAGACTATTTTAAGCGATAAAAAGTACCACGATCTTATGGAATTTAGCGATAAAGGAAATAAAATCGTTGTGAAGTACATTGGAACGGAGGATGAAGCCGATGAGGTTATTATCTTTGGAAGCGCAGATGAATTGGGCTTTGGTATTGTTCGTGTATTGGGCAATAATATGAATCCCGATAAAATGGTAACCTTGGTTAGCGCGATGCAAAACGCAAACGTTGATGAAAACCAGGTTCAAGATATTGTGAACTTCTTTAAGTAAACTTAGGATTCCTGTTAAAGTGGAAAACAAAAAAAAGGGCTGTTGAAAATTTTCAACAGCCTTTTTTTATTTTACAAATGCAAATGCTACTTTCTCTTTTTTGAAATTCGGTTTAGGTAAATAATATTAATAACAATCGCTAAAAAAATGATAGTAAGTACGGTTAAAACAATAAAATTGTCAAGGATTTCCAAAATTCCGGTAACAAAAATACCACCGGCCATCAAGCCACTTAGTATTAATGTTTGTTTATCGTTTAGCATTGTTTTTTAAGTATTAAATTCCTGTGTAATTACTAGGAGTAATACGTTTTAATTCTTCTTTTATTGTGTTTGGGACTTCTAAAGTGTCAATAAAACTTGAAATAGAGTTTTGGTTTATGGCTTCATTGGTTCTGGTTAAACCTTTTAAAGCTTCATAAGGATTTGGATAACCCTCGCGACGCAAAATGGTTTGAATAGCCTCGGCAACCACAGCCCAATTGTTTTCTAAATCTTCTGCAAATTTAGATTCATTCAACAGTAATTTGTCCAATCCTTTTAAAGTCGATTTAAAACCAATTAAGGTATGTCCAAAAGGAACACCAACATTACGCAAAACGGTGCTATCGGTTAAATCGCGCTGCAATCTTGAAATCGGTAATTTAGCCGAAAGATGCTCAAAAACAGCATTGGCAATACCCAAATTACCTTCGGAGTTTTCAAAATCGATAGGGTTAACTTTGTGCGGCATGGCGCTACTACCAACTTCACCTTTTTTGATTTTCTGTTTGAAATAATCCATCGAAACGTAGGTCCAAATATCGCGGTCCAAATCAATTAAAATGGTATTGATGCGTTTTAAAGTGTCAAACAAGGCAGCCATGTGGTCGTAATGCTCGATTTGCGTAGTCGGGAACGAGTGTTGCAAACCTAGTTTTTCTTGTACAAATTGGCTTCCAAAAGCTTTCCAATCGATGTTTGGATAGGCTACATGATGCGCATTAAAATTACCGGTTGCACCGCCAAATTTAGCGGCACTTGGTATATCGTTCAACAAATTAAATTGCTCGTTTAATCGCACCACAAAAACCTCAATTTCTTTGCCTAAACGTGTTGGCGAAGCGGGTTGCCCGTGGGTTCTGGCAAGCATGGGAATGGCAGACCAATCTTTAGACAAACTTTTGAGTTTATCTAAAACGTTATTGTATTCGGGAACGTAAACATCGTTCATCGCTTCCTTGATGCTTAACGGCACTGCGGTGTTATTGATGTCTTGAGAAGTCAATCCAAAATGGATAAATTCTTTATGTTGGGATAATCCTAAGGCGTCAAATTTTTCCTTTATAAAGTATTCAACCGCTTTAACATCGTGGTTGGTTACACTTTCAATGTTTTTAATGGCTTGAGCATCATCAGCGGAAAAATCTTTGTAAATCGCTCTTAAATCTTCAAAAATGGCATTATCAACGCTTTCGAGTTGCGGTAACGGAATTTCGCAAAGTGCGATAAAGTATTCAATTTCAACTAAAACACGGTATTTTATAAGGGCTTCTTCAGAAAAATAAGGTGCTAATTCGTTTACTTTATTTCGATATCTTCCATCAATTGGAGAAATGGCGTTTAGTGGTGATAATAACATGTTTTGTGTGGTTTTTAAGAAGACGCAAAGATAGTCAACAAAGTTAGAAGTACGAAGTGTGAAGTTAGAAGTTTTTCAGAAGTTATTTTTTAATTTTTTTTAAAATATGTTTGGCTCGTGCCTTGAAACCAGAACTCTGCATCTGAAAATCGCGCTCTAAAATAAGCGCCAATTCGGGGTGCACCCAATCATAATCCTTTCCAAATAAAAAAAGGGTATTCATTGAATAGGCTTTTGGGGCAATTTTTTCGTCGTTAATCATATAATCAAAACAGACTTCAATAATACGTTCTTTATGTGTTTTGGTTAAAGCGGTTTGTATGTTGTTCTGGGTTTTCGAATGATAAGCTGTTGCCAAAAACTCACATATTTTAGCCACGGGTCGTACTGCAGAATCCAAATGGACTTTGTGCATGTTTTCGGTAAAGGTATCTAAATACGGTATTATGGCGTCTATGTTTTTTTTGCACATAAACTCGAATACCCAAGCGGCACGGGGCGATGCTTTATCGTTAACCCAAAACATAATCTCCAATAACTTAGGGATTAAATCTTTGTTGTTAATAACCATATTGGCATAATACAAACGTTTTTCGCGCGAATGGTTAACATTGCTTAATTCGTTATAAAGTTCCTGTGTGGTCAAATGAATTTTAGTATTTTTAAAAATCTAAAATTAAGTAAAATGCGAAAAATAAAAAAGATTCTTTGGTTGCTGCTTATTGTATTTGTAATTGCCCAATTTTTTGGGCCTGATAAAAATGAAGGCGATATGGCCTCGATGGATGCGTTTTTGGCGGAGACCAATCCACCTGAAGAAGTAAGGCTTATTTTAAAAGAAAGTTGCAGCGATTGCCATAGTAATGTAACACGATATCCGTGGTACAATAATATAACGCCGGTAAATTATTGGCTTGCAGATCATATTGAACACGGGAAGAAAAAATTCAATATGTCGAATTGGGAAGGGAATTCTACGAAACGAAAAGACCATAAATTTGAAGAACTTATTGAAGTGGTAGAAGCCAAAGACATGCCATTAAATTCTTATACGTGGACGCATACCGAAGCTAAACTTAGCGATGAACAAATAAAAGCAGTAGTAGATTGGGCAAAACGAGTTAGATTAAAATACGGTTTGGAACCTTTGCCACAGTAGGCAGCCATCGGTTTGCAGTAAACAGTCAATTTGAACACAAGAGAACAATCACATAATTTTAATTTAACATTCGTGCTTTCGTGGCAAACAAAAAATTATTAATCATCGGTTTCGTTTGGCCAGAGCCCAAAAGTTCTGCGGCCGGTAGCAGAATGATGCAGTTAATTGCCGTGTTTCAATCGCAAAACTATCACATCACTTTTGCCAGTTCGTGTGCTAAAACAGATAATGCTTTTGATTTAAAAACGATGGGCATCGAGCAGGTTAAGATTGAATTGAATCATTCCAGTTTTGATGATTTTATAAAGGATTTGAATCCGGCTGTTGTGCTGTTTGACCGTTTTATAACCGAAGAGCAATTCGGTTGGCGCGTCGCCGAACAATGCCCGAAGGCTGTAAGAATTCTGGATACCGAAGATTTACATGGATTGCGAAAAGGGCGACAGCAAGCTTTTAAAGATGAAACTGCGTTTGATAATTCTTATTTATTTAACGATACCGCAAAGCGAGAAATAGCCAGTATTTACCGAAGCGATTTGAGCTTGATTATTTCGGAAGCCGAAATGGAATTCCTTGAAAGTCAATTTAAAGTCGATGTGTCTTTATTGATTTATTTACCGTTTATGCTGGATGAAATTTCAAAAGAAAGCCGTGGCAAACTCCCAGATTTTGAAGAGCGACAACATTTTATAACCATTGGAAATTTTTTGCACGAACCCAATTATAATGCCATTTTGTATTTAAGAAAAGCCATTTGGCCGCTTATAAGAAAGCAATTGCCCAAATCGGAATTGCATATTTACGGTGCTTATGCCACCCAAAAAGTAAACCAATTGCACAATGAAAAAGATGGTTTTTTAATCAAAGGTTTCGCCGAAGATGTAAACTTGGCTATGCAGCAATCAAAAATATGTTTAGCGCCCATACGTTTTGGTGCAGGCTTAAAAGGGAAATTGGTTGATGCCATGCAAAACGGTACACCATGTATTATGAGTGGTATAGCGGCAGAAGGCATGTTTGGTAATTTAGAACCAAACGGGTTTATTAAAGATATTCCAGAGGAATTTGCACGTAAAGCGGTTCAATTATATAATGATGCAGCGCTGTGGAAAGCAAAACAGCAAAACGGGTTTGAGATTATTAATAAGCGTTTCAGTAAAATTGAACACCAAAAAAGGTTTATAAATGAAATAGAGGAAATAACTCATCAACTAAAAGAAAAACGACTAAATAATTTCACAGGGCAGATGCTACAGCATCACGCATATCAAAGTACCAAATTCATGGGTAAATGGATTGAGGAGAAAAATAAATACTAAAAAAATTTGTCGAATTCAAAAATGTAAAGTATATTTGTCATTATGGAAAATTAATTTTCCTTTATACAAAGTATGTTTGTCAATTAAATTTAAAAATATGAATGCGAAAAGTTTTATAGATTGTGAAAGAAAACGATTTGATAAACTAATTAATTTTAGGTTGCCTCATAAATTTATGTATGTAGGAATAGCTATAACGGCATTATCAATAATTGGTATGTTTATTCGTGCTTTTGCGATGGAAGGCGATACCGAGCTATTGAAAACAATGTTACAAAAAACAGTTTTAGTTGGGTTATTGCTTATGTCTATTTCAAAAGATAAAATTGAGGACGAGATGACTATCCAGCTTAGGTCTCAATCTTATATGGTTGCTTTCGTTGTAGGTGTTATATACGCTTTGGTAATGCCCTATATAGAATTTGGTGTTTCAAATGCTGTGCATGCTGGAGGCGAGGAGTTTAAAAGTTTAGGCGATTTTCAAGTCTTACTATTTATGCTAATGATACAGTTAATGTTTTATCACAATTTAAAGCGCTTTAGATAATGCAAAATACTATAAAAGTAGAACGAGCCATATTGAATTTAACGCAAGATGAATTAGCGCAAAAAATAGCCGTTTCTCGGCAAACCATTAACTCGATTGAAGCTAATAGATATGTGCCTTCAACGGTATTGGCCTTAAAATTGTCAGAGGTATTTGGTAAACCGGTAAATGATTTTTTTAAACTTTCAGAAGATGATTAGCTTTACATTGTTACTTATAATGTTAATTGTAAATACGATTTTATGATTTTTTTTTAACTGCTGCAATAATCATAAATGTTAATAGTTTTTCTGTGGTTTTAATATTCGCTATTTTTACCTCAAAATAACCAATTGCCATAGTGAAATTGAGTAGAGTTTATAAGCTTTTATTTTTTTTTGTTTTTCTTTTCAATCAAGGTTGGACGCAAACAAACATCCCTCCAGAGCTTGTTGCTATTGGGGATCAAATTTACTGTCCATTAAGTCAAATAAATATTGTAACCGACTTTGACATCATCGACCCCGATGATGTAGAATTAGACATTCTAAAGATTTTAATTTCTGAAGGTTATCTTGAAGGCGAAGATGTGCTAACCTTGGTTGGGTCGCATCCAAATATTGTTGCTACTTGGGATGCTGTAAAAGGCAAACTAACATTAGAAGGTGTTGCAAATGCGCCCATGCTTTATACCGATGTAATTAACGCTGTAAAAAGTGTGGTTTTTAATAGTTTGTCGGTTGCCGTGTCTGGAGAAAAAGTGTTTACTATTACCATTGGACCTGCGGAGTATTTGCCGTTAACCGGACATTATTATGAGTTTGTACCAGATAAAGCAAGTATTTGGACGAATGCAAAGTTTGCAACCGAAGCAAAAAACTACTACGGATTACAAGGTTATTTAGCAACTATACTTTCGCCCGAAGAAGCTCAATTAACAGGGGAATTGGCCTCGGGTTTAGCATGGATAGGCGGTAGTGAAGCCTCCAACATTGGAACTTGGCAATGGGAAACTGGGCCAGAGGCTGGAACGGTTTTTTGGGAAGGTAATCATAATGGGTCGACACCAAATTTTGCCAATTGGATGGCGGGCGAACCAAGAACAAGTCCTTTTTCAGAACATTTTGCGGCCATAACAAAACTGGGAAATTTAGGTGAATGGGATAACATACCCAGGAGCGGAAGCCAAACAGGAGGCCCATTTGAAGTTAAGGGGTATGTTATAGAATACGGGGGCATGCCTAATGATCCACTGGTTAAAATTTTAGGCGAAACAAAAATAGCAGTCCCAAAAATAGACAGTATAGTGGAAGGCGCAAGATGCGGTTCAGGTAGTGTACAATTAGAAGCCATTCCATCGGCAGGTGATATACATTGGTTCACTTCTTTAACGGGGGGACGATTTTTAGGAAGTGGCACGGTGCTAAATACACCAGTAATATCGACTACCACAACCTTTTATGCCTTAGCAGCTCCGGCTGGGTGTTTTGAAGGTATACGAATTCCTGTTGTGGCTACCGTTAACGAGGTTCCATCCGTTCAACCTTTGGTAGTACTAACAAATTGTGATGAAGATGGTGCTTCTGACGGGTTTACGGACTTTAATTTAAATGAGGCTAATTCCTTTATTGTTAACGGTAATACGAGCGATTTTAGCTTTACATATTATCTGTCGTACAATGATGCCGATAATAAAGTTAATGCGATAAATGCGGCGCCTTTTAATAACAATACGGCAAGTACCGTGTACGCTCGTGTTGAAAGTATTCATGGCTGTTACCGTGTTTCAACGGTTAATTTACAGGTTTCCACTTCCTCATTGCCAGCGGGGTATATGCAAGAATTGGAGTTGTGCGATGAAGACCGGATAATCGATGGGATTAAGGTTTTTGATTTATCTCAAGCCTCTGCTGCCTTTATTAATGAGTTTCCTGCAGGACAAAATTTAAGTGTGCGTTATTTCAGAAATGCATACGATGCTCAATTTGGGCAAAACGAAATATTGCCGCAATCTAGGTATATGAACGAAACACCTTTTTCGCAAGTGTTATACGTTCGTATTCAAAGTGATGATAATGGCGCCTGTTTTGGATACGGGCCATATTTAAGGTTAACCGTTCATCCGAGACCGGAATTTGAAGTAGAGCAATCTGAAATTTTCTGTTTAAATAATCAACAGCCCGTTACCTTATTTACGTTTAATGCCAAAGGTAATTATACCTACCAATGGTTGGATAGTAGTAAAAATATAATTAGCAATTTACCTACGGCAACCGTCTCTATGGGCGGCCAATATACCGTTATTGGCACCTCAAACAATGGTTGCGAATCGTTCCCCATAACAATTACGGTAAACGAATCTGCCAGTGCTATAATTACAAATGATGATGTTACTGTTGAAAGCTTATCAAACAATAATACCATTACAATTAACCCCGATAATTTGGGAATTGGTGATTATGAGTTTTCGTTAGATAACAGTTCCGGACCGTACCAAAGTACTCCGGTTTTTACCAATGTATCGGCAGGAAATCATATTGTGTACACGAAAGATATTAATGGTTGTGGCGTTTCTGAATTTGAAGTTTTTATTATGGGATTCCCAAGGTTTTTTACACCCAACGGCGATGGATATAACGACACGTGGAATATTATTGGTTTAAGTACTGAGTTTAGTGGTAATTCGTCGGTATCTATTTATGATCGATACGGGAATTTAATCAAGCAATTAAACCCTTGGGGAGCAGGTTGGGATGGATTGCGAAAGGGGAGGGAACTCATGGCAACTGATTATTGGTTTGTTGCTCAATTAATAGAAAATAGCGGCACTACAAAAATCGTTCGAGGGCATTTTAGTTTAATTAGATGATGTTATTTATTGGCTTTCAACAACCCAACAACCTTCTTCATCCCAATCGTAGCCGTTTCTGCAATAACTGTTAAGTTGTGTTTACTATCAATATTCGGTTTTGGGTCAATAAAATAGGTAGGCGTATGTAGAGGCACATAATGCATTAAACTTGCCGCAGGATATACTTGCATGCTTGTGCCAATAATGATTAAAACATCGGCCGTTTCGCAAATATCAATAGCCTTTGGAATCATGGGGACATCTTCACCAAACCAAACTATATGCGGGCGTAATTGGTGCCCTTTTTTACAACAATCGCCTAAAATCAAATCGGTTTTCCAATCTTGTATGTCCCATTCATCAATAGAACTTCGCACTTTTAATAATTCACCATGTAAATGAATCACATTGGTGCTACCGGCGCGTTCGTGCAAATCATCTACATTTTGGGTGATTATTGAAACTTTAAAATCGGTTTCCAGTTCCGCTAAATTATAATGCGCTGCATTGGGCGAAACTTCACGTAATTGGCGCCGGCGTTGGTTATAAAAATCCAATACCAATTCTGGGTTTGCGGCAAAACCTTCGGGCGTGGCAACTTCCATAACATCGTGCCCTTCCCATAATCCATCGGCATCTCTAAAGGTTTTTATACCACTTTCGGCACTCATGCCTGCTCCTGTAAGTACAACGATGTGTTTCATAAATTATTCTTTTTTGTGATTCCCGCGTGCCATACTGAGTTTATCGAAGTGAAGGCGGGAATCCATTCAAATATACTAACTTTAGCGTTATTGCAAATCACACTTTTGTGTTTTACCAGCACTGAGCGTAGTAGAAGTGTGGCCATCTTTTAAATATAACTTCAAATAAAAAGATTACCACGTCACTTTGTTCCTCGTAATGACATTTGTATTTTTGAATATGACCGATTTAAAACTTTTAGAGCATTTGGAAACCTACTTAACCGAATCGCGTATAGCCCGTTTTGATGCCGTTTTATCGCAGCGCACCAAACATTTTACCGTTGCTACCGAGGATGTGTACCAGTTGCACAACACAAGCGCCGTGATACGCAGTTGCGATGTGTTTGGCATACAAGAAGTAAATATTATTGAAGAACGAAACAGCAAACGCATTGATAGGGAAATTGCCATGGGCGCCCAAAAATGGGTGGATGTCAATCGGTTTCATACCGTAAAAGATTGTTTGAAAGATTTAAAGCAAAAAGGTTATCAAATCGTGGCGACAACACCGCACAAAAACGATGCTTTGCTCAATGAATTCGATGTTACAAAAAAATCGTGTTTTTTCTTTGGAAGGGAAACCGAGGGCTTATCGCAAGAGGTCATTGATGAAGCCGATTGCTTTTTAAAAATCCCCATGGTTGGTTTTACCGAAAGTTTAAATATTTCGGTTTCTGCTGCCATTATTTTACAAGATGTTACCCAAAAGTTAAAACAAACCCAAGTGAATTGGCAATTAACCGAAGAAGAAATGCTTGCCAAACGTTTGGATTGGATTAAAAAATCCATAAAAAGTTACGACGACATTGTGGCGCGTTTTTATAATCCACGATAATTTTCGTAAATTTAAAATCCCTTAACTAAAAAACCAAATAGCATGTATATAGCACTTTACATTGTCGTCGGTCTTATTGCCGTTATTTTTTTACTCGCTTTAATTGCGCCAAAAACGTACGAAGTTAACAGGAGCATCATTATAAACAAACCTGTTTCGGAGGTGTTTCAGTATATAAAACACATCAAAAATCAAAACCATTGGTCGCCTTGGAAAAAGAAAGACCCCAATATGAAACAAGAATTTGTTGGAACTGACGGCGAGGTTGGTTTTATCTCAAAATGGGAAGGCAATAAAGAGGTGGGAACAGGCGAACAGGAAATTATAGGTGTTGAACACAACCAACAACTAACCTCGGAATTGCGATTTTTTAAACCTTGGAAATCGGTTTCAAAAGCATATATTAAAGTTACCGAGATTGAAACCAATCAAACCAATGTAACTTGGGGTTTTACGGGTAATAACCCGATACCGATGAATATTTTTATGCTGTTCTTTAATTTTGAAAAATCCGTTGGAAAAGATTTTGAAGAAGGTTTAGAAAGCTTAAAAGGTATTTTAGAGTCTTAGTTTTCCATGTTTACAGTAGGTAACTGTAACGCGGTCGAAACATTTTAACAATTAAAGCACTTTTTACAAATGAAAAAAAATATGGTAGGTTGGTTTGAGATTCCGGTTTCGGACATGGATAGAGCGAAAGCCTTTTACGAAGCGGTTTTTAAAGTGGACATAGAAGTTCATAATTTTGGCGGAATGTTAATGGGCTGGTTTCCTTTTGTAGAAGGTAAAGAAGGGGCGGCCGGTACGTTAATTAAGCAAGAAACCTATATTCCAAGTCAAGAAGGAACACTGGTTTACTTTATGTGCGATGATGTTAAGAACGAACTCGATAGGGTTGAAGGAGCCGGTGGCAAAATTTACCAACCTAAAACCGAAATTTCTCCAGAACATGGTTTTATGGGTGCTTTTATAGATACCGAAGGTAACCGTGTGGCATTACACTCCAAGGTATAAAAAAAGAGGACACTATTAGCGTCCTCTCTTAAATTTTAGTATTCAAATTAAGTCTACAAACGCTTACTGCGCCCTCGGCTTAATAGTTTGTATTCTTCATAGCACTCGCTAATGGCATCCAATATTTGCAAATCGTTTGCGGTTTGTATAAAACCTTTGGAGTAGTTACATTGACTCACAATTTCATCTAAATCCACACGATCTACTTGCAATAAAACGGTAAGCATTTCCCTGTCAAAACGAGAAGCCAAAAGGTTTCTAATTTCATCATCCTGTTTCATCTTTTTTAGCTTGCGCAATTCGTTGGGTTTTTTCCCAAACATGCGGTATAAAAAATCGGCAGGATTAAAAATAGATCCCAATATTTTGGTTACCGCGGTTGGTCTTCCGGCTTCGTAACCTGTACTTGGCAGCCCAGAAATACTGTATCGGTAATTGTTGTTAATGGCCGGTACTTGTTTAACATCAACCTCTAAATACCCCGTTAATTTTAATTGGCTTACAACCACTTCCTCAAGGGCCAATGCCAATTCTGTAAGCTCTATTTTAGAACTCCCGAATTTTAACCAGTCATTGGTTACCCTAACTTTTATAGATTTAAAACCTAAATAAGAAAAGTGTAATGTATCGTTCGCTTTCGCGGAAATTTTAAACTCACCCTTGCTATTTGTACTGGTACCAATAACCTGATTGAGGTTTACAATGTTTACGCTTTCCAACGGTGTGTCGTCCGCAGAATTAATAACTACACCAATTACTTTATCGGCATCTTGAGCTGTACAAAACGCTGCGACTAATAAAAAAGTAAAAAGGAATATGTAGTTTTTCATCTGCATAAATTTTTATTGTTTTCTAACGGTCAGATGTAATGCGCAATTAAAACTGTTGATTCGTTGCAAAGAACTAATAAGGCTCATTTTCACGGTATTAATTGGGCAACACTGATTTAATTGTAAAAGTACTAAACAAAACGTTAACCATTAGCTAGTACGTTTCATTTTGACTTAAAATTAACAAAAAAGTTTAACTTAATCGCATTAACTAACGCCTAGAACGTCTTGGTCTTGAGGCTGCAAAATCATTGGATTTCGAACCGGAATCTGATCGTCTTGGTTTTGAGTTGCTTTCACTACGGCGTCTTTCACTTCGGTTGCCAGAATCACTCCTTCTGCCTTCGCGCCTCCCGCCGCCACGTTTGTCGTTACGGTTTCTTCCGCCACCGCGTTTGTCGTTGCGCCTTCCGCCGCCACCGCGGTTTTCAGAAACTTCAACATTTACAAAACGACCATCATGTTTGTAATCTGTAAAGAAAGCAAGTACCTTTTCTTTCTGTTCATTCTCGGTATTAAAAAATGAAAAGCTATCTTTTACTTCAACTTTAAAAACATCATCTCTACCAAGTTCTAAAACTTCTTTTAAGAAATCTTTTAGTTTCATCCAATCATAACCATCTTTTCCGCCAACATTAATAAAATAACGGGTAGAGTTTTTGCTTCCACCAAAATCGCGTCCACCTTCGCGTCCGCCATCTCTATCGAATGAGCCTTCAGCAATATTGAGGTTTTTAGATTTATTGTAGTAGTTATAAAAACGCGTAAACTCAACCGAGAAGAATTTTTTAATCAATTCATCCTTATCGGTATCAACAAACAATTCGTTAATACTGCTTAAATGCTTATCGATTTCGTGGTTGA
This sequence comes from Hwangdonia sp., assembly GCF_048381975.1. Lineage (NCBI taxonomy): Bacteria > Pseudomonadati > Bacteroidota > Flavobacteriia > Flavobacteriales > Flavobacteriaceae > Hwangdonia > Hwangdonia sp. The sequence goes on from NZ_JBLWYT010000002.1 coordinate 173,503, forward strand.
TTTCGGTATTATGGATTTTATTGGCGAGCGACATAAGTTGCACTTCGCAAATCTCTGCGCCATCTGGAATTTCCTTTTTCTCAAACTGCTTTTTAATAATACGCTCGATGCCTTTTATTTTACGCACCTCGCTTTTGGAAACAATAACCATGGAAACGCCCGTTTTTCCAGCACGACCAGTTCTACCAGAACGGTGTGTGTAAATTTCAGGTTCGTCAGGTAATTGGTAATTTATAACGTGCGTAATATCGTCAACATCAATTCCACGGGCAGCAACATCAGTTGCCACAAGGGTTTGTATTTGTTTGTTTCTAAACGATTTCATTACCAAATCGCGTTGGTTTTGGCTTAAATCGCCATGCAATGCCCCAGCACTGTAACCATCTTCAATAAGGTTTTCTGCAACTTTTTGAGTATCGCGTTTTGTACGGCAAAATACCACAGAGAATATATCGGGGTTCGCATCCGATAAACGTTTTAGCGCTTGGTATCTATCTCTGGCATTTACCAAATAGTATTCGTGCGAAACCTGGTTTGTACTTTCGTTTTTATTCCCAACAGTGATTTCCTGCGGGCTGTCCATGAATTTTTTAGCAATAGTTGCCACTTCTTTTGGCATTGTTGCCGAAAACAACCAAGTACTTTTATCTACTGGTGTGTGCGATAAAATATCGGTAATATCTTCATAAAAGCCCATGTTCAGCATCTCATCGGCTTCATCTAAAACCGCATATTGAATTTTACTAATATCAACCAAACGTCTTTTAATCATATCCTTCATACGCCCGGGCGTAGCCACAATAATTTGCGCGCCACGTTTTACCTCGCGTGCTTGGTCGGTAATGCTCGATCCGCCATAAATGGCCACCACATTTAGTCCTTTGCAATACTTGCCGTATTGCTTCATTTCGTTGGTAATTTGCAAACAAAGTTCGCGTGTTGGGCTTAAAATTAAACCTTGGGTTGTTCGGCTATCAATATCAATTTTTTCCAACATCGGGAAACCAAACGCTGCCGTTTTACCGGTTCCTGTTTGGGCCAATGCCACTAAATCGGTTTCCGATTCTAATAAAATAGGGATTGCTTTTTCTTGTACTTCACTGGGTTTTGTAAACCCTAAATCGGTAATAGCTTGTAATAGGTCGTCATTAAGACCTAAATCTTGGAATGTGCTCATTCTTGTTTATGTATGCGATTATGTTATGTAGTGTTACATAAAGAAGCGTATCGACATACTTAACCTTAAACCTCTAGTAACACATCCTCACTCTGAGGAGTTTAAACCCATTTTTCTGAGTTTGAAGCGGCAAAGGTACATTATTATTTTTGATTGACGATTTTTTTATTTAGCGAATAATAATTGGCTTTTGGAATTATAATGAACGAGCTGCAATTTGGAATTAGTCTTTTGGAATTTGAAATTTATTGTATTTGGGCGTTTTAACACGCTTTCACTACTCAATCTTTTTGCCGAAAAAGCAAAAAGGATTTCAAACAGGCCGTTCAATCGTTAACGCGCTTATCTGCTAACTTATGTTGTAATTTGATGCTTTTTCGTTTTTGGAAAGGTTCGTTTAACGTTTCGTGTATGGGCAGTGGCGTGGTTCGTCACGGACAATTGCAAACAAGTACTTACCACTGGGAAATCCGCAGGAATTTCCAAGTAGGCAAGGACAAGCCATTGCTTGTACACATTGTTATATGGCGTTTTTTTATTTCAAAAATGGAATTGCAGGTATATATATGTTTTTCAGTCCTTTTTGACTTTTTCTGATGTTCAGGATAATAGAAATTATATTATATAAGTACATAAATAATATCATCAATCCGATAGTTGAGAAATCAGTAATCAATAAAGGAAATGAATTTAATAAATTAAAATTAATTGGTATAAATGAACCTTTAGATGCTATAATTAAAACAATAAATAAAATTAAAGTCCAAGTAATTTGAAAGCTGATTAGTTTTCTACCAGTATCATCAACAAGTTTTATCTTTTCCCTTTTTAAAATCCACATTACAAGAGGAATTATTATTCCCAGTAGAGGCTGAATTAGAATGCTGATAGCACTTAGATTTAAAAGAGTTAAATATCCTTTATCTTCAATATCTGTCCATTCCAAAAGGTCATCTGGTGTCACTCCAAGAGCTTGAGTTAACTTTATCAGAGTATCTCCTCTAGGAATTGACTCTCCTTTTTCAATTCGTTGAATTGTTCTTAGACTTAATTTTGATTCTTCCGCTAGTTGTTCTTGAGAAAATCCTTTTCGGTTTCTTAAATCTTTAATTTTGATTGCTAAGTTTTGATTATTCATTTTGATATGTTTTAATGGTTACTCAGCAAAGGTATTTTCAAGTTGTTCTATTGGTTGCGTCATTTCTATGTCAATCTTATGACATTTTCGCCAACGTTCGGCTCAAATGCCATATAATCGTTCGCGGATATGCGTCATTTTAATGACTTATATCCGACGCTAAACGAATTTCAACATTTTTTCTTACAAAGTCAAATTTTACCTCATAAAAAATCACATTGCCTTAGCGCCTTTGCGCGACAAAATTTATTTACTCAAATTCCCAATCCGTAACAAAAGGTATTTTGCTTTTTTACACATGTGATTATTACCAAGGTGTTTCAGCGTATTTTTATCTATGATTTAAACAAAAAATTTGATTTTTTGAAACCTAAAAATTTAAAATTTTTACCGCTGCCAAATAGAGTATTATTAAAGTGGTGAATAAGCCACTTATCATAATTATAAAGTGCCAATAATAAGTTCTGGCTACCCATGTTTTCCGCATCTTTTTACTGTTTTCTTTTTTGTAAAAACCATCAAAAAACTGCCGAACGAGAAAAGTGACTATTAAAAAAATCGATATCGCTATTAATATTCCCCAAAATTTTTCCATTAGTCAGATTTTTAGTTTATTCATTTGTTGCCAGCGCAGAGAAACAATGCCATTTTAAAGCAGAAGCAAGTTAAGTAAAGTTGAGCTTTTTCGGCTGGTAAACGAAGTTAGCATTTTTTCTTATGAAATCAAAATAGATGCAAACCACTAAGGGTTTGCCTTAATAATCTGTTTTATGTTTTTTAATTTCTTCTTCGGATAATCCTAAAAATTCAGCAGCATTGTTGTAAAATATATCGGCCTTTTGTTCCAAGGTTAAAAATTCGGCAGAATTTATAGCCTCTACACAATCGGTAATAGTTTCTGGCCAAATCATTTGATCTGTTCCAAACATTATTTTTTTGCCCTGCCCTGCGTCAATCAAGCCTTTTAAAAAATTATGAAATTCTTTGCGAGGCAATGCCCAAGCGATAACACCTACCTCTACATAAACCTGCGGATGAGCATACATTAAAGCCTTCATGTCTTCTAAATAGGGCCAGCCGGCATGCATGATAAAGAACTTCATTTTTGGATGTGCCAACAAAATATCTTCAAACTGAAGCGGTTTGCCTTGGTGCGCTCTGGTTTTTGGATATGCAAAATACGCGCCACCTGGGGGCCCGCCGGGATACATGTGATAACCCATCGGAATATTTAATTCTTCAGCTAAATCGTAATACGGCTCTAAGCTTTCGTCAGATGGAAGGAGGCCATCATAACTCGGTGCAATTTCGGCTAGTACATCCAGATTTCCTTCAGCATGTCTTTTTCTTAGTTCTTCAATGGAGTTTTTATGATTATTCCCAATTAATACTAAATCTGGTGCATAACTTTTCCATAATTCACCTTGAGACACCATGGCTTTAACAACTTGATGTTTTTTGTATTGTTGAAAAGTTTCTTCCCTTTGTTTTTCAATAGAGGAAGACGCTATGTGTTTTTTACCGGTTAGTGGGTTTTCGTAATCTACGCCACCAAAAAACATTTTCTCAAAGGCATGCGCGTGCATATCGATTTTTGGTCCATGGTATGCCGTATTCGCATTGCCTATTTCATTTGTTTGGGATTCTGTGTATGTGCAAGCCAGTATTAATATGGCACCCAAGTATAATTTTAATGAATTCATGATTTTATAGTGTTATTTTAAACATAACTAAATCATAAATAAGCTAAATATCGAGGGCAAGAGATTGGTTTCCAGTAAATTTACAAAATAATAGGGTTACTTTTTTAAGTTGGTAATTCTTTGTAATAAGGTAGGGTGCGAATAATGCATAAACACATACGCTTTATGCGGTGTTAAATTGCTTAAATTATTTTTTGAAAGTTTTTTAAGCGACGTGATTAATGGTTCGGCTTTATAGGTGTTTTTGGCATAGTCATCGGCTTGGTATTCAAATTTTCTTGAAAACATATTCATAATCAATCCCGTTATTTCAGAAATAGGCGAGTAGAGTAACCCAAAAGCAATCAACCCAATATGGAAACTCGGTATCTCCACACCCAAAGCTTGTGATAGCAAAGGGTTCGAAATGAACAACGATAAAATATAAAGCGTTAATCCCGTTAATAGAATAGAGGCAAACAAATTGAAAATGATGTGCTTCTTTTTGTAATGCCCAACTTCGTGCGCTAAAACGGCAACGATTTCTTCGTCATCTAAATCGTTAATCAGCGTGTCGTAAAGTGTAACACGTTTTTCGCTACCAAACCCCGAAAAATAGGCGTTGGCTTTGGTGCTTCGTTTGGAGCCATCAATTACAAAAATTTTATCCAATTTAAAACCGACGGTTTTTGCATACGCCGAAATTTTGTCGCGCAAACTGCCTGCTTCCAAAGGCGTTTGTTTATTGAAAAGCGGCACGATTAATTTGGAGTAAAACATATTCATAAACAAGGTAAAAACAGCGACTAAAGCCCAAGCATACAGCCAAAAGTGTTTTCCGGTAATATTGTAAAACCAAATAATCAGTGCTAAAATACCGCCGCCAATAATGGCCATCATCAACCAACCTTTTATTTTATCTAAAAAGAACGTTTTAACGCTGGTTTTATTAAACCCAAATTTTTCTTCAATTACAAAGGTGCTGTAATATGAAAATGGTGTCGTGATAATATCGCTGCCAATCATAATAATTCCGAAGAAAATAAGAGCGATAATAATGGGGTTTTCGCTGTATGTTCGGGCGATGTTATCAACAAATTCAAACCCATCAAAAAGCAAAAAGCCCAAGGTTAAAAGGATTGAAAAGGTTGAGGTAACCAGTCCGAATTTGTAATTAGTGGCTTTATAATTTTGCGATTTTTTGTATTCGGCTTCATCATAAACATCTTGCAACTCTGTTGGAAGGGCATCGTTAAAATGTTTGGCGTTTAAAGCATCGAGAATTTTATCAACCAAAAAATTGATGATGATAATGGCAATGATGATGTAAAATAGTGTTGTTGATGTCATATTAATTCTTTACTGTCATTGCGAGAAGCTTTTTCAGCGACGTGGCAATCTGTTTGTTTTTAGTTCTAATTTATAGTATTCTGCCTTGCGACTTAGCGTCTTTGCGAGAAAAAATCATTTAAACTCCCGTTGACGTTTAGCCTCAAAAATAAGAATTCCGGCTGCAACCGACACATTCATGGAGTCTATTTCGCCTTGCATGGGAATAATGATATTTTGGGTTGAAATTTCTAGCCATTCCTCACTTAAACCTGTGGCTTCCGTTCCCATAACAATGGCTGTGGGTTTTGTAAAATCTTGGGTATGGTAATTAACCGAAGCTTGCAACGCCGCACAGTAAATATTGATTTTTTTAGTTTTTAAAAAGGAAATGATTTCTGTGGTGCTGCCCGTTGCAATTTGATTGGTAAACACGCAGCCCACACTAGAACGGATGATGTTTGGATTGTATAAATCGGTCTTCGGGTTTGCAATGATTACCGCATCTGCATTGGCAGCGTCGGCGGTTCGTAAAATGGCACCGATATTACCGGGTTTTTCGGGGGCCTCCGCCACTAAAATCAATGGGTTTTTGGTTTTGAATTCTAAATTTGAAACCGTATGGTTTTTGCTTTTTGCAACGGCTAAAACACCTTCGGTAGTATCACGATAGGCTAATTTTTGATAGACTTCTTTTGAAATTTCAATGAAATTGGGTAGGGCTTCGATTGCGCTCAGCCTGACATTAGTTGTTAAGTTGTTAAGTTGTTCTTTGGTAAATAACTCTGGATAAAACAAAACGGTTTCCAAACCGTAATTACCTTTAATAGCCAGCGAAATTTCGCGTTCGCCTTCAATTAAAAACGTGCCTGTTTTTTTGCGTTCGCGCGACTTGTCTTTTAGCTGTGCAAGTTGTTTAATGAATGTATTTTGAATGCTGGTAATTTCTTTATTCATAATAATAACAAAAGTAATTTATTTTAATGTAATTGAATGGAGTTTTTACCGACTTAAGAATCTAATTTCTTAACCAAGCCATTGTGAGAGCTCTATATTTATTAATGTCAATGATTTTGATTGTTTCTTGCAAACAATCCTCAGAAACAAAAAAGGAAAATGTTAACGTTGAAGACACTCCAACTATTTCAAAAGCTTATCCTGAAAATATTTCAAAAATTTTCAAGGCACACGGCGGATTGGAAATTTGGAATACAATGAACACCTTAAAATTCACGATGCCAAAAGAAGATGGGAACGAGGTGACCACAACCCATTTAAAAAACAGAAAATCCTTAATTGAAATGCCACATCACATCGTTGGGTTTGATGGAAAAAATGTTTGGTTAAAAAACAAAGACACGACAACATATAAAGGCAATGCTAAATTTTATTACAATTTGATGTTTTATTTTTATGCCATGCCTTTTGTTTTAGCGGATGATGGTATTGTTTATGAAGATACAGATCCTTTGGTTTTTGAGGGTAAAACCTATCCTGGAATTAAAATCTCTTATAACACTGGAATAGGCGAATCACCTGAAGACGAATACATTTTGTATTACGATGCTGAAATACACAACATGGTTTGGTTGGGCTATACGGTAACCTTTTTTACAGATGAAAAAAGCAAGGAGTTTCATTTTATAAAATATAGCAATTGGCAAACGGTTGAAGGTTTGTTGTTGCCAGAAACCTTAACTTGGTATAATTATGAAAACAATAAACCCACAACAAAGCGCAACGATTTAAAATTTACGGATGTGGTTTTATCAAAAGAAAAACCATCAGATGCTTTATTTGAAATGGTTGAAGGTGCTACGATTGTGGAATAACATTTAGCTTAAAAAAAAGCTTCGTATAAATTTATACGAAGCTTTTTTTATTATTGATTTTTATACTTCTCCGAATAGCGTTTCCAAAGTTTGGTTTGATGCGTTTCTAGGCTAATTTCCCTGCCATCAATAAAGGCATGCTCTATAATATTGGTTCGCATATCCAAAGCGTCACCTTCGCTAATAAATAGGGTGGCACTTTTACCAGGTTCTAAACTTCCGTATTTCGCATCGATACCCAATATTTTAGCAGAGTTTAGGGTGATAAGCTGTAAAGCTTGCGCTTTGGTTAAACCGTGTGCCACAGTTGTGCCGGCATAAAATGGCAGGTTTCTTGAGTTCATACGCTCCATTCTTCCGCCAGAAGCCACTTGTAACGCCACTAAAACCCCATTGTCTACCAATAGTTTGGCGGTTTTAAAGGGCAGATCGTAATCGTCGTCATCACTATTTGGTGTAGCGTGTACACGTCGTAATAGTACGGCAATGTTGTGTTGTTTTAATAACCCCGGAATTTTATAAGCATCGCTACCGCCAACAATCACCATCTTTTTAACCCCGTTTTCTTTTGAAAAATGAATGGCATCGGTAATGCCTTTTTCGTCGTTTACGTTGATGTAAAGCGTTTTAGAACCATCAAAAATGCCTTGTATGGCTTCGAAAGGTAGATTTATCTCTGGTTTATTTCCTTGGTTATAGGCCTTACTTTCTTTAAAATAATTGGCGATTTCGGTTACCTGTTCCCCATATTTTTTGTTTGGCTTAAGCCCTGGGTCTTCACCAAGCCACCAACGTCCGCTGGTAAAGCTACTCGGCCAATTCATATGAATGCCATCATCGGTTTTTACAGCCGCATCTTCCCAATTCCAAGCATCAAATTGAACTACTGACGAGGTGCCCGAAATACGACTGCCACGTGGTGTAATTTGCCCTAAAAGCACCCCATTGGGACGCATAGACTCAACAATCTTGGATTCAGCATTGTAGGCAATTAAACTTCTAATATGAGGATTCATTAAACCCATTTCTTCATCGTCTTTTGAAGCTTTCACAGCACTAACTTCAACGAGACCCAAAGTGGAATTAGGAATAATAAATCCGGGATAAACATGTTTCCCATTGGCATTAATTACGTGCATACCCGCTAAATCTATATTAGCAACAGTCATATCTGCAACTGTATGAAGCTTTCCGTCTTTAACAATAATAATACTCTTTTCAATAACGTTGCCGTTGCCAATATGAGCCGTTGCACCAACAATGGCAAAATCTTTAGTTTGTTTTGCAGCTGGTGTTTGTTGTGCCATTACCATTGAAACACACAACATAATAATGAGTAAGAATGATAGTTTTAAATTTTTCATCGTGATAAATTTTTAGTGTTGGTGTTCTTCGTTATCGATTGAATCGCAGTGTAAATGTTCTTTCACTTTCTTTTTAATAGGCTGCGTTTTTAAACCTTTGTTTTTGGCTTGCATCATCATATTAATAAGTGTGCTTTTTTCGTCTTTTATTTTAGTACGTTTTGCTTCATCTTGCTTTAAATCGAAATAGGTGACACCCTCGATAATGGTTTTTTCAGCCTTGGCGTAAACGGAAAGCGGATGGTCTGACCATAGCACCACATCGGCATCTTTACCCACTTTAATACTGCCAACTCGATCATCAATATGTAGCAGTTTTGCAGGGTTGAGCGTTACAAATTTCCAAGCCTCTTCTTCGCTGATACCGCCGTATTTTACAGATTTTGCGGCTTCTTGGTTTAGTCGGCGGGACATTTCGGCGTCGTCGCTATTAATAGCCACCGTTACACCGGCGTTGTGCATAATGGCCGCGTTATACGGTATCGCATCGTTAACCTCGTATTTGTAGGCCCACCAATCGCTAAACGTCGAGCCGCCAACCCCGTGTGCTTTCATTTTATCGGCCACTTTGTAGCCTTCCAGAATATGGGTAAACGTATTGATGTTAAAGTCGAATTTTTCAGCTACTTTCATAAGCATATTTATTTCGCTTTGTACATACGAGTGGCATGAGATAAAACGCTCTTTATTTAAAATTTCTGCCAGCACGTCTAATTCAATATCTTTTCTGTACGGTTTGCCGCTTTTCTTTAAGGCGTCGTAGGCTTTAGCTCTATTAAAATAGTCAATAAAAACCTGCTCAACGCCCATACGTGTTTGCGGAAAACGAACATTGGTCTGGGCACGGGTTTGTTTTACATTTTCACCCAATGCGAATTTGATGAATTTCGGACTGTTTTCGTAGATGAGATTATCTGCCGATTCGCCCCATTTTAATTTGATGATGGCCGACCGACCGCCAATGGGATTCGCAGAACCATGTAATATTTGAATGGAAGTAACGCCGCCAGCTAGGTTTCGGTATATGCCAATATGGGTTTCGTCAATAACATCTTCAATGCTTACTTCGGCTGAAGAATTTTGTCCGGCTTCATTCACTGATGATGTGGCAATATGCGAATGCTCATCAATAATTCCAGCGGTTAAATGCTTGCCCGTGGCATCGATAATTTTAGCACTTCTATCGGATAAGTTTTGGCCAATCTTGGCAATCTTTCCGTTTTTAATTAACACATCGGTATTCTGTAAAACACCTTCTTTTTCGCTGGTCCAAACGGTAGCATTTTTAAATAATAGTGTTTCGGCTTTTGGCAATGCTTCAAATCCATACGAATTGTTAGGGAAGGTTATAGGCAACACTTTTTCGGTTTCTGTTTTTTCTTTTTTCGTGTCATCTTTTGAAGGGTCTTTTTCTGCATCAGATGATTTTGCAAAAAACGAAAACTCATTGCCGTTTGGCATAATGGTTTTACCGCTTAGGTTTTTGTTGGCGTCAATAGTTGCGGCAATCCTTATAAATTCCTGTTTTGTAGAATCGGCAGTTGTAAAGGCAATATTAACCCAATCGTTGGTGTATGTTATTTTAGAACCAAGCGTTTTATCATTGCTGGTAATCTCAGATTTAGGTTTGCTTAATTCGCCTTTAATCTTCATGTTGTAGTCGTTTCCGGCAACTGTAAATTCGTAAGTACCTCTAATATCCTTGGTGTTTAAAGGCTCTAAAACATGTGGGTTACCTTGAACCCAATTTTCGTAAAGCGTCGTTTTTTTATCAAAAATATCTCCGGAAGTAATTAAGAAATTAGCAAAACTTCCGTTTGTTAAAGAACCAATGACATTGGGTTTTCCTAAAAGTTGTGCCGGAATCGTAGTTAAAGCTTCCAACGCCTTTTCTTTGGAAAGGCCATATTCAATAGCTTTTAAAAGATTGGATTTAAAATCTTTAGGCGATTTTAAATCGTGGGTTGTTAAAGCAAAATTGATGTTGTTTTCGGCCAAAACTTTTGGGTTGGCAGGTTTTTGGTTCCATGCGCGCATATCACCCAACGATAAAGTTGATGCTAAAAAAGGATCTTCAACATCGTAGGCATTGGGGAAATTAATGGGAATAATTAGCGCTGCATTTGTGGCTTTAACTTCGTTAATACGCTCGTATTCATCGCCGCCGCCAACAATTACATATTGCACGTTGTGAGCATCGCCAACCTTATCGGCCCTTAAAATATTGGCCCGACTTCCAGCCTCGAAAATTTGAACTAAATTTTGGTTGCGGTTTAATGCTTCAAGCGATAAATCCTTGGTTTTGCTCAATCCTTTAGCGTACCAATCGGCATCTAAATACATTTGGCGCAACAACGCCATCGCACCCATTAAAGAGTTGGGATAGACCTGTCTTGAGGTTACACTTTTTCTAAAAGAAAAATATTGCCCCGAGTTCGCATCCAAAACCCGAGTTTCGTTACCATCTTTTTCGTTGAGCGCTACAAGCGTTCCACTACCTCTTACAATACCATCTTGAATGTGTGTGTTTACAACACCAAAACCAGCTTTAAGTAATTCGGTAGCCGATTTAGAGTCGTATTTAAAGGCAGTAGTGGCCTTGTTTTCAGGCATAACGTGGTCGTTCCAATAATAGCCCGTTCTGCTGGCATCGTATTGGGCGCTTCGGCTACTGCTTGACGAACGTTGCGGTTTTTCAACTCCAAAGCTGGAATACATATCAATAAACGACGGATAGATACTTTTGCCCGAAACGTCTATAATTACAGCGTTTTTAGGAATGCTTACAGAGGTTCCCGTGGCAACTACTTTACCATCGCGAATAAGCAAGGTACCTTTATTAATAACCTGTGTGGGCGTTACATAAATTTTGGCATTGGTAAATGCGGTGAAGTTGGTGTTTTTTGCCGTTACGCCATCATTTTTTGGAAAATAATCTTGCGACAATACAGACAAACTACACAACAGAGTCAGGATTAAAAACTGCTTTTTTATCATTATAATGGTTAGTTAAAAAGTTTAATTTCTAAAGATATAAATTAAGAAGATAGTTGTGGCGTATTAAGAATTTTTTAACATTGTTACAAGGTAGCGTCTTCAAAATAATTAACCAACAAGGCCACAACGTAGTTGTAACTTTCCATGCCTTTACTTTGGTTGTTAACTTTTAAAAAATTACCGTAAAAAAGCTTAAACAAAGGCTCGGTTGGGTTTTGGTGCGCTTCCCAAAACAAACGCACTTCCTCATAATTTTTTAAGATACCAATATTTACATCGGCAACAATGGTTTCGTATAAGGCTTCATCGCGTCGGTAAATTTCATTCAAACAAAACCGCAGTCCAAAGGTGTAGCCAGAGTATTTAAAGTAAATGTCATCGTTATTTATAGTGGCCAAAAACCCAATAAAATTAGCTTCGTTTTCGGCGGCATAACCCAACTGATGTGCAATTTCGTGTGCCGTAGTTGTGGGGAATTTATAAACCGGAATCAAGCCATCCACCTGCGCTTCGTTGGTTAACGGATTCAAATAACCGCTAAAACCCATATAGGTTAAAGGGTAGCTAAACAACGATTTTTTAACACTTTTCGGGTGATATTCCAAATGCGGAAACGTCTCCTTTAAATGGTCGTAACCATTTTGGGTACGCTTAAAAATTTCAGATTTGCTATACGGCACCGCCACCCTTACCGTATCGTTATCGGTAATTTTTAAATGGTATGCGTTCGATTTTTCAATCAGGTTTTTAGTCACCAAAACCAACTGTTCGGTGGTGTAATCGTGGTTTAAATTCAGGTTTTTATGTAGTGGTAGCCGGTAATAATTCAAGCCCCAAAGCGCATGGAACGCAAAGTAAAAAATCGACAAAACCGCAACCACATCCACCAACCATTGCTTGGTATCCTTTCGCAAACGCTTCCTGTTTTTATACAGCCATCGCACCGCGTAAATAATGGCAAATGCGTAAATAAAATCGCCAAACGAAAACGGCAACCAACCCAAAACATACCTAAAAATTTTCGAAATAAAAGGGTACAAACCATTGCTGTAATAGGTTTCAACAAACTCCGGATTGTTTGATAATAATTTGATTAAAAAATACTGCGGAATCAATAAAAGTGCAATAATCGTTTTCTTATTCTTTGGCATCTTTCAAAAGTACATGAATTTTTTTATTTGAAATTTTACAATGACAAATGAAAAAAATTATATGGACTAACAAAGTGGTTACTATGGTGAAACTAAATTTTGTACAGAAGAAAAGTAATAAAAATTTGTACCCAACGGCAGTTGTTTATGTGTTAAGGTTTCTTCCTGCTTTCCGCTGTATCTTTTTAAAAAGTCATTGCGAGGAGCACGAGACGTGGCAATCTGTCAATATTTTATTCTGCATAAAATTAAGTCTACTTTCTTTTTTAAAAAGGATGCCGCTGCAATCAGGAGTAGCTGCCAAAGTCTGTCTTTATTTATTATGTAAATTTCCTTTTAGGTTTTTAAAACCCGCAAGGTATTCCGGTTCACTATTCGTATCTTTGAGGCTTTAAAAAACAAAAACCAATGAGCTCAGAAATAAGACAACTCGAACCACAACAACTCTGGAATAAATTCGCCGACTTAAATGCCGTACCGCGACCCTCGAAAAAAGAAGAACGCGTTATCGCATTCATGAAAGATTTTGGAAAAAACCTCGGCTTGGAAACCATCGAGGACGAAGTGGGAAACGTGATCATAAAAAAACCGGCAACAGCAGGAATGGAAGATCGCGTTACCATTGTGATGCAGTCGCATTTAGATATGGTGCACCAAAAAAACAACGACACGGTTTTCGATTTTGATACCCAAGGTATCGAGATGTTTGTTGAGGGCGATTGGGTAAAAGCCAAAGGCACAACTTTGGGCGCCGATAACGGCTTGGGCGTTGCCACCATAATGGCCATTTTAGAAAGTACCGATATTCCGCATCCGGCCATTGAAGCATTGTTTACCATTGATGAAGAAACAGGAATGACGGGCGCCATGGGACTAAAAGGCGGATTGCTTACTGGCGAAATACTTTTAAATCTGGACACCGAAGAAGATGACGAAATAGGCGTGGGTTGCGCCGGCGGTGTAGATGTTACGGCTACCCGAACTTACAACGAAGAAGAAACACCGGAGTTTAAAATAGGTTACGAAATTAATGTAAAAGGTTTACAAGGCGGCCATTCGGGAATGCAAATCCATGAAGGATTGGGTAATGCCAACAAACTAATGAATAGGGTGTTGTTTGATGGTTTCGAGAATTTCGGATTGCGCATTTCAGAAATCGATGGCGGCAGTTTACGTAATGCCATTCCACGAGAAAGCAAAACCATTGTTGCTATTGACGCCATTCATGAAGATGCGTTTGTGTTGGAAATGAAACAACAGGCCGATACCATAAAAAAAGAGCTTAAAACCATGGAACCCGATTTGGAAATTACCGTTTCTAAAACCGATACACCACCAAAAATTATGGATTTGGGCGTTCAAGAAGGTTTAACACGGGCTTTGTATGCAGCCTTAAATGGCGTGTACCGCATGAGTGCCGATATACCCGATTTGGTGGAAACCTCAAATAATATCGCACGCGTTATTGTAAAAGACGGTAACATTAAAATAGGGTGCTTAACACGAAGCTCGGTGGAGAGTTCTAAACTGGATTTGGCAAATACCCTGCGCGCCACCTTTGAGTTAACAGGTTGCGAGGTGGAGTTTTCTGGCGATTACCCGGGTTGGACACCCAATATGGATTCTGCGATTTTAAAGGTAATGACGAAGTTATACGAAGATTTAAACGGCGAAAAACCGCATGTAGCGGCATGTCATGCCGGATTGGAATGTGGTATTCTAGGGCAAAATTACCCAGACATGGATATGATTAGTTTCGGACCCAACATAAAAGGCGCACACTCACCCGATGAACGTGCCCAAATATCATCGGCGCAAAAATATTGGACATTTGTTTTGGAGATTTTAAAGGCGATACCTAAGAAATAAAATGTTTTTTTTGGGGTTTGTTTAACTTGTTTGTGTAAGGATTGTTGCGTGGTTCTTCACGGACAATTGCAAACAGGTACTTGCCATTGCAAAAAGCGGATTGCCTTATGATGAGAACTATGTTTCAAAATTAGCTTAATAATATTTGTTTTTTAACTCAGTTCTTTGTTGGCTTACGTTTTTTATCTTATTATAAATAAAAATTATAGCTAAAACTTCTCCCAAATAATAAAAAAATGATTGTACAAAATACAAATCGATACTATTCTTTAAAAATTCGTGATATGATAAGAATCCTTCATTGAAAGAATCAGGTTCAAATAAAGTTTTAATCGAAGGAAATGCAATTTGAAAAATTTGAAGTATGAAATAAATCAAAAAACTCCAGACAAAATATTTTAGAACATTTTCATTAATAGAGTTATACTTTTTTAATACATAGTTAACAAGGAAATAAACTAATATGAGGAATAGAGAAAGTTCAAATATTTGAGAAAGCCAGAAATTCCATAAATTTGGGATTCCAATATAAATGAAAAGATCTTTAGTGAAATCACCAAGAAAATAAGAAATATTAGATGTAATTTTATATACAAATATTCCTATAGCAATAAAGCCCAATAATTTATTTTTGTTTATTTCCAATAATTGTGTATTTGAGTTATTTCTAAATGTATGCCAACGTGTTTGGCTATAGTTTCGTTGCGTGAAAATCCGCGAGGATTTTCCGCCGTAAACCGCAGATAGTATAAGTGCGAGGACTTTCCGAGAGGAAAGTCAGAAGCAATGAACTATAGCCGGTGTTAGCCACTGGTTTTATTTTTCTTTTTTATCAGTCCGTAAATTATATTAATCGGAAAAATTAATTGTCCAATAATCATTAGCAAAAGAATCAGAGTGATAATTAAAGTCAGATTATTATTGAATTCATATTCCATAATTTCAGTCCGATAAAATTTGGTCAAAATCCAGACAATAAAAGTTCCGCCAAAAGTCAGTCCAATATGAGTCCAATTCAGCCACTTTGATAATTTTCGGTCAGATTTTAGCATAATCCAATATCCGATTCCGATTACTCCAAAAAGTATTGAAATCAGAATTGCCAAATGGAAATAGGCAATAACATAATAAGTGTCGTGAATATTTATGTCCAACATTGTGTCTCCGCTCAAAATTCCAATCAGCATTATTATTGGAATCGCAAGTAAGAAAATTAGATGTGGTTTTTCAATTAGTTTGTTCATTCAACTTGTGGCTAACAATTATATAAAGTTAATATTAACTATACACTAATTATGCGTGTAATAGTAAATGCAGTAAACGAAATTATACTTTTTTTCTGACAAAGTCAAAATTAGTAAAACGAAATAAACAGATTTTTGTATGGTAACGGAAGTTATCGGAACTTTTTAGCAAAAATATTAAGGCACAGGGTCGTACCCAGAGCCGCCCCAAGGATGGCAACTAAATATGCGTTTTATGGCTAACCAACCGCCTTTTAAAAGCCCGTGTTTTTGCAAGGCTTCTTTGGAGTAATGCGAACAGGTTGGTTGAAATCTACAGGTGGCAGGCGTTAATGGCGATATCAGGGTTTGATACACTTTTATTAAAAACAAAAACGGTGCAATGAGTAGTTTTTTTAACATTAGTTTTGTCATTCCCTCGGAGGAGGGAGTCTTTTATTTGAGCCTCAATTATTGTAAAATGGATGCCGCATCACATTTCGATTTGTCTCCATGTTTATGGAATCAAATCGTGTGGCGTCTACCTGAACTTGTATTAGGTTCCCATTAGGTTTGTACACACTTTATGTGATTCTGAAACAAGTTCAGAATGAGACGGCACAACATAAATTAATTTACAGTAAACGTGGTGCCGTCTTTACCGTCTTTTAGCTGAATGCCAACAGCGGCTAATTCATCCCTGATTTTATCCGATAAAGCAAAATCTTTATTCGCTCTGGCGTCTTGTCGTAATTTAATCAACACATCAACGGCAGCAGAAAGTTTATCGGTTCCGGAGTCGTTTTTTGTGATGTTTTCTAAGCCTAAAATATCAAAAACAAAGGCATTTATGGTGTCTTTTAATGTGGTTAAGTCTTCAGCGTTTATAGTTTCCGATCCTTCTTTTATTTGGTTGATGTATTTAACGGCTTCAAACAAATGCGCGATTAAAATGGGCGAATTAAAATCGTCGTTCATCGCATCGTAACATTTTTGTTTCCAACCGTTAATATCAACCGATGAGGTTTCGGAGGGTTTTAAATCGTCTAATAAATTCACCGCATCCATTAATCGGAAAAAACCTTTTTCGCTTGCCAATAAACCGGCATCGGTTAAATCTAAAACACTGCGATACGACGATTGTGCATTAAAAAAACGAATGACACTTGGCGCATAGGCTTTACTGAAAATACTGTTATTTCCAGATAGTAATTCGTCGGGATTTATAGTGTTTCCGGTAGATTTGGACATGCGTTGTCCGTTCATTTCCAGCATATTGGCGTGCATCCAATAGTTTACCGGCGGTTTTCCTTTTGCTGCTTCGTTTTGTGCAATTTCACATTCGTGGTGCGGAAATTTTAAATCCATGCCACCACCATGAATATCAAATTGTTCGCCCAAATACTTCGTGCTCATCGCTGTACACTCTAAATGCCAACCTGGGAAACCATCGCTCCAAGGCGAAGGCCAACGCATAATATGCTGCGGTTCGGCTTTTTTCCAAAGGGCAAAATCTTGTGGATTTTTTTTATCGCTTTGGCCGTCCAATTCACGAGTGTTGTGTATTAAATCTTCAAGCTTTCGTTTGCTTAAAATACCGTAATGGTTGGTTTCGTTGTATTTGTGAACGTCAAAATATACCGATCCGTTAACTTCGTAGGCAAAACCATTTTCTATAATGGTTTCAATCAGCTCGATTTGCTCAATGATATGGCCCGTTGCCGTAGGCTCAATACTTGGTGGTAAAAAATTGAATATTCTTAGTACGTTATGAAAATCAACGGTGTACCGCTGTACCACTTCCATCGGTTCAATTTGTTCTAAACGTGCTTTTTTAGTGATTTTATCTTCGCCTTCATCGGCATCATTTTCCAAATGCCCCGCATCGGTAATATTGCGAACATAACGCACTTTATATCCCAAATGCTTTAAGTATCGAAAAACCATATCGAAAGACATAAAGGTTCTTACATTGCCCAAATGCACATTGCTGTAAACGGTAGGACCGCAAACATACATGCCCACGTAACCGTCGTTAATGGGTTTGAAGGTTTCTTTTTTACCAGAAAGTGAGTTGTATAGTTTTATCTGTTGGGTTTGATATAACTGCATTTTGGTTGGTTTATTTTAAACGAACTTAATTTAAAATTTCGTGTCTAATTTAATGTAATCTAAAAATTCCCTACGTGTAGCTTCTTCTTTAAATTTACCTCCAAATTCTGAAGTAACGGTACTGCTTTCAATATCTCTAATGCCTCTTGAGTTTACGCATAAATGTTTGGCATCAATAACACAAGCCACATCTTTGGTGTTTAAAACCTCTTGCAATTCTTTTACAACTTGTATGGTTAAGCGCTCTTGTACTTGCGGGCGCTTTGCAAAATAATCGACAATCCGGTTCATTTTGGATAGTCCAACCACCGTGCCGTTTGAAATATAAGCAATGTGTGCTTTCCCAACGATGGGCAATAAATGATGCTCGCAGGTTGAATACACCGTAATGTTTTTTTCAACCAGCATTTCGCCGTATTTATATTTGTTTTTGAAGGTTGAAGCATTTGGTTTTTTCTTCGGATCTAAGCCTCCAAAAATTTCTTTAACAAACATTTTTGCTACTCGATTTGGCGTGCCGTTTAAACTATCGTCGCTTAAATCTAAGCCTAAAGTTTCCATAATATGGCGCACGTCGTCTTTTATGATGTCTATTTTTTCTTCGTTTGAAAGTTTAAAGGCATCATTGCGCATTGGCGTATTTGATGAAGTTCCAATATGGTCGTCTCCTAAAGATTCGAATTCTTCTATTTTATTTTCAATTTTCATCAGTTAAAAAAATCTTATTTATAAGTCTGCAAAGATAAACAAAACACTTTTGTTATGTTTTGTATTAACAAACAATTAATTACAATGGAACGCTAGGGTTTTAAATCGTGGTTTCAAATATAAACTGTCATTCCCGTAAACGCGGGAATCTGTGTATTTGTCTGCTTTTTACGGGTTAAATTACAAATAAAGCAAAAAGCTTGAATAGACTGTATTCAAGCTTTTTTAAAAATAGATTTATTATTTTTTAGATATTGAAACTTAACGATAAGGTTAGGTTGGAATTTGTTCTATCAACCAAAGCAGCGTCGGTTAAGCCAACATTGTATAGTTGGGTTTCGTTTGTTCTGTTTGATTGATCGTAAGTAACATCTAATTTTGTGTTTCCGAAGTTATACCCAATTCCGAAAGAATAGCCTGTTAAATCGCCAACCGTAACGCCATTTTTGTATGGGCTTTCTTCAAAACGATAACCGCCTCTAAAACTGAATTGCTTGTGCTTGTACTCGCCGCCCAATCGATATGTTGCAGCATCGGCAAGCATGTTGCTACTGTTGTTGTTTACGTTGGTGTAATCGTTTTCCGGTTTAAACTTTGTACTGCTGTAATCTTTACGCGAATAATCGAAACTTATTAAGCCTTGTTGCCCAAAAACGTATGCTAAACTACCCGTGATTTTTGAAGGTGTTTGTAACTTGTATTGTGGATAGATATTGATTATTTGCGGATTTATCACCTGCGTTTCCATGGTACCGGCATCATCCCTTACGGTTGCTAAATATTGTGTGGTTTCTTCCTCCATGGTGTACCATGTTGGTGAATCATAGGTGAAGCCTACCCTAAATTCCGGACTAAGTTTTAAAATACCACCCAATTGAAAAGAGAACCCATTTCCTCTTGTTGATAACGTGTTTTCAAATTCAATATCATTTATTAGTGAGCCTGAATTGGCATTGTCTTCAAACAATAAGGTTGAACGTTGGAAATCTATAAAGTGCGAATTAAGGTTTAAACCTAAATATAGATTTTCCTCGTATTGGGCAGCCATATTAAAGGTTAGTTTGCCATTGTAACCCGTAGAGGTATAGGTGTAATCGTGATTGAAATCGCCGTTTGCTAAATTCGAAAAATAAGTTGTATTGGCATCGTTATTAATATCGTCTGGTTCTAAAATATAGGATTCAAACCCTAAAAAAGCTTGCTGGTGAGCAAAACCATAAACATTGCCAATATCTGCATAGGCATCGGTAAGCGATTCGCCATCTAATGCCGAAATTTCATCTAATCTTAAACCGTCGGCATAATTTAAAAAATAGAGGTCTATGGATTGGTTGTTGGTGTTTGTTCCGAAGGCAAACCAATTGTTATCAAAATCGTTGGTTTTTTCGTAAGCCACGCCCATTGTGAATTTTCTCCAAGGCGAATTATTTCTACTCGCAAAAACAAATACGGCACCACCTTGATTGATGTCGAAATTAGAATCATTGGTGCTTCCGGAGCCATTAAAATATTGCGTATCGTTGGTGGTCTCCAAAGTAGATAGTGTAAACGAGGCGTGACTGCTACTAAAAATCGCTGATCCTGCAGGGTTTAGGCTCACCGCACTCATATCGCCACCAAGCGCACCAAATGCACCGCTTAAAGCCCTGAAACGAGCCGTTCCCTGTATGTTATCTTGCGAATAACGTATAGCATCTGTTATGTCTTGAGCGTATATTGTAGACATAGATAGGATACCTATGAATAGTAAATGTAACTTTTTCATATCTATTGAATTTTTCTTTTTTTAGATTTTATCCGCGTCTTCCTCTTGATGAACTACTTGAACTTCTACTAGTGCCACTAGAACTTCTGCTACTTGATGAAGATGACCTTGTAGTTGTTCCCGAACTTCTGCTACTAGACGATGATCTTGAGGCAGAGGAATTGGAGCTTCTTCTACTCGTTCCAGAATTATAAGTGCTTGAAGGTCTGGTTGAGGTTCTGTTTCTTCTTACAGCCGGTGTAGACGACCTTGTTGTTGAATTTCTGGCCGGAGCTGCTGTAGAGCGTCGTCTAACCACATTAGTGCCTACGCGCGAATTTGTTGAATTGTTTCTATTTATTGTTGAGGTTGAACTGCTTCTTCTTGAGTTATAATATCTTGAATTGGTCGAATTGATGCCACTTGAACGGTTTGAAAAACTACCGCGTCTGCTTGCGTTATAAGCTAAACCTCGGTTGTAGTAGCGATTGTTTCCGTAATATCTGTAGTTTCTATAGGGGTAACCATAATAGCCGTAGCCGTATCTATAAGGATTGTAAAAGCCACCATACAAACCGCCAATATAAAAAGAAGGGTGCCAGTAAGAGTCATAATAACCATAATTACGCCATCCATTATAGCCCCAATGGTTATAATACGGTCTGTGCCACCAATAATTATACCCATAGCTCGGATAAATATTTATCGATATTTCGCTGATATCCTGTCCCCAACCCGCATAGCCTTGATAGTTGTTATTAATGGAGTCGTTTTCAACATAATTATTGCCTACATAAGAATCGATATCTGTAAACACCTCATCGTTTGCCATATTTTCATACTCTAAAGCCTTGGTCTTAAAGTAGTTTTGGTAATAATTGTTTTGCGAATTATCATTAACCGCTACAACAGGTTGCTCTTGCTGTACAGGTTGTTCCACAGTGCCGTAAATACCATCATTGTCAACGCCTACGTATTGATAAGAACCACACGATGATAAACCAAGTAGCAAAACAAAGCTTGCTAAGATTGGTATTTTTCTGTTTAGGTAGTTATTAAATTGCATATCTCCAGAATTTTATTGTTGAACATAACAAAAATAGTTAGTTTTGCCGAACTATTTCTTTTATTTAACATAATCACAATATTTGTGCCAAAACATTAATATGAGCAAAAAATTGACGAGTAGAGCAGCAGATTATTCAAAATGGTATAACGAACTTGTTGTTAAGGCTGATTTAGCAGAGAATTCTGCCGTGAGAGGTTGTATGGTTATTAAGCCTTATGGTTATGCAATTTGGGAGAAAATGCAGGCAGAATTGGATAAAATGTTTAAGGAGACAGGACATCAAAATGCTTATTTCCCATTATTTGTGCCCAAAAGTTTGTTTGAAGCTGAAGAAAAAAATGCTGAAGGTTTTGCAAAAGAATGTGCTATTGTTACTCATTATAGACTTCAAAATGACCCTGATAAACCGGGGAAACTAAGAGTTGATCCAGAAGCCAAATTAGAAGAAGAGTTGATTGTAAGGCCAACAAGCGAAGCCATTATTTGGAACACCTATAGGGGCTGGATTCAGTCTTACAGGGATTTACCGTTGTTAATCAACCAATGGGCAAATGTGGTGCGTTGGGAAATGCGTACCCGTTTATTTTTGCGCACAGCCGAATTTTTATGGCAAGAAGGCCATACGGCTCACGAAACCAAAGCTGAAGCCATGGCTGAAGCTAAATTAATGAATAATGTGTACGCCACTTTTGCCGAGAATTTTATGGCCATACCAGTAATACAAGGTTTAAAAACGGAAAGCGAACGTTTTGCGGGCGCCGAGGAAACCTTTTGTATTGAGGCCTTAATGCAAGACGGGAAGGCGTTACAAGCAGGAACGTCACATTTTTTAGGTCAGAATTTCGCCAAAGCTTTTGATGTTAAGTTTGCAAATAGAGAAGGTAAACAAGACTATGTTTGGGCGACCTCATGGGGCGTTTCCACACGATTAATGGGCGCTTTAATTATGACACATAGTGACGATAACGGGTTGGTGTTGCCTCCTAGTTTAGCGCCAAATCAAGTTGTAATTGTACCTATTTATAAAAGTGAGGAACAACTGGAAGCGATTAGCAATGTTGTAAATGGTATTATGGGTGATTTGCGTGCAAAAGGAATTACTGTAAAGTACGACAACAGAACAACACACAGACCCGGAGCTAAATTTGCACAGCACGAATTACAAGGTGTACCGCTAAGAATAGCCATTGGTGCGAGAGACTTGGAAAACGGAACGGTTGAATTGGCAAGACGCGATACATTAACAAAGGAAACCATTGCAATAAGTGATTTAACCGAAACGGTTGAAGGTTTAATGGTCGAAATTCAAGAATCCTTGTTTAATAAAGCTTTAGATTTTAGAAATAACCACATTACGGAAGTGGATACCTTTGAAGACTTTAAAACCGTTTTGGAAACCAAAACAGGCTTTATTTCGGCACATTGGGATGGCACCACGGAAACAGAAGATAAAATAAAAGAACTTACAAAAGCGACCATAAGATGTGTTCCGTTGGATTCGGTAAACGAAGACGGGGTTTGCGTGTATAGCGGAAAGCCTTCAAAACGTAGAGTATTGTTCGCAAAAGCGTATTAAATAAAATTTTTTAAAAAAAGTTTATTTAGGTATTGCAAGAGTGGAAAATAGTTGTATTTTTGCATCCGCAATGGAAAACATTGTGAGTTATTTGAAAGGTATTGCAAGTTTAAGTATTAGTACTTATCTTTGCGCACTTAAAAACAAATGGCCCGTTCGTCTATCGGCTAGGACGCCAGGTTTTCATCCTGGTAAGAGGGGTTCGATTCCCCTACGGGCTACAATATTTTAATAATAGAAAAAAACAAAATGGCAAATCATAAGTCAGCATTAAAAAGAATTAGAAGTAACGAAGCGAAACGCTTGGTTAATAGGTATCAGCATAAAACAACTCGTAGTGCTATTAAAAAGTTACGTGAGTCAACAGATAAGAAGGAAGCTGAGAAATTGTTTCCTACTGTAGTTTCTATGTTAGATAAATTAGCTAAGAAAAACGTAATTCACGCTAACAAAGCGGCTAACTTAAAGTCTGGTTTGGCAAAACACGTTGCTGCGCTTTAATTAGTTTTAAAGGTTTATAATATTTGAAAGCTTCTCAGAAATGAGAAGCTTTTTTTTGTGATTTTTTTATGCGGTTATAGTGTGAAAAGCATTTTAAAGATATAAATTTGCAGGTATTAAAAGTTAATCAATTATAGCCCTTTGGAAAATAAAAACGCCATTAAATTAATAGATAAAATTCTTAAAGACCTTGACAAAACAGGTTTTGATTCGGATACCTTAATAGATGATATTAAAACATTGCGAACGTATGCTTTAGAGCAGCAAATCCCTTTAGTGGTTAAGGTGCTTAGGTTATCTTACGAGCATATTGAAGCCAACAACTCGTTTTTTATACCCATTCCGAATGATGAGCCAATTGAAGAAGATGGCACTGTTGAAACAACCGATACCACTCCTGTAGAAAGTTTTAAATATTTAATTTCGCTTATTGGAAATCTAAACAATAAATCGAATGTTGCGGACTTGAAAGAATACAGAGATCTTTTGAATCGTTATTGATTTTGTTTTAAAACCATTATTTATTCTTTACATATTTTACCATCGATGATTATGGATTCGTCTTTAAGTTTTAAAGTGGAACGATAGAAGAAACATCGGCCTTCAATTTTAATTTTTTCGACCAAAATTCCACCGTTATCATTTATAAACTTTTGGTAATCCAGAAGTTTGTTTTTGGCTGGGTTGAATTTGCCTGTATAGGTGCAGTCGTCTATCCAATTAAGTGTAATATGTACTTTACTGGGCATGTCCATGTCTTCTAACTCTTTTGGCTTTTCCAATAAAACTTCGGTCTGATTGTTGCCTCGTCGGGTGATTTTAGTTACAGACGGTAATGGCTTCTCAATAGTCATTATAAATGTTCCATTCTTAAAATCTCGACATTCCAAATTTTGACTAACGGCATTTAAACCAAAAAGGATGGTGAGAATGCATATGGTTTTTTTCATGTTGTTTTGGTTAGTTGATTGCGACAAGATAATACATTTAATATTTTAATGTTAAACTTGAAATGTTATTAAAATATTAAAACGAGTTGCTAATCCGCGTTAGCGATTGAACGGTTTGTTTGAGCTCCCCGACGAAGGAGGGAGCGAGTAGTGAAAGCGCGACCCCGATTTTTTTCGGGGTAACGCCCAACCTCTCGATATAATATCGGTAAAAAACGGAATCACTCGAGGTAATAGCAAAAAAAACCTTAACACTAATGTGCTAAGGTTTTTTGAATTTGAGTTAGTCTGTTGTTTAATTGTGTTATCCGTTCATGGAAATTAAAAACTCCTCATTGTTTCTGGTTTGTTTGAAACGCTCGTTAATAAATTCCATGGCTTCAACAGGGTTCATGTCTGCAAGGTATTTGCGCATTACCCACATGCGTTGAATGGTGTTGTCGTCCAATAGGATATCATCACGTCGCGTGCTTGACGATGTTAAATCGATTGCCGGGAAAATTCTACGGTTGGATATTTTTCTGTCCAATTGCAGTTCCATATTACCGGTACCTTTAAATTCTTCAAAGATCACCTCGTCCATTTTAGAGCCTGTTTCGGTTAGTGCCGTTGCGATAATGGTTAACGAGCCGCCGTTTTCAATATTACGGGCCGCACCAAAAAAGCGTTTTGGTTTGTGCAGTGCATTGGCATCTACACCACCACTTAGTATTTTTCCGGAGGCAGGTTGCACGGTATTGTAGGCTCTCGCCAAACGTGTAATGGAATCTAACAGGATTACCACATCGTGCCCGCATTCTACCAGTCGTTTTGCTTTTTCTAAAACGATGTTTGCAATTTTTACGTGTTCGTGCGCTTCTTTATCAAAGGTTGAAGCAATCACTTCGCCACGTACGTTGCGTTGCATATCGGTAACTTCTTCGGGGCGTTCGTCAATCAATAAAATCATTTGGTACACTTCCGGATGGTTTGCCGCAATAGCATTGGCCACGTCTTTTAACAACATGGTTTTTCCTGTTTTTGGTTGCGACACAATCATACCACGTTGCCCTTTACCAATTGGTGCAAACAAATCCATGATACGTGTTGAAATGGTGCTTTGTTTTTCGGCTATATTAAATTTTTCCTGTGGGAATAACGGTGTTAAATGCTCGAAAGACACACGGTCTCTAACCACATTTGGATTCTGCCCATTAATTTTACTTACCTTAATTAAAGGGAAATATTTTTCACCTTCTTTTGGCGGGCGCACATGCCCTAAAACGGTATCTCCGGTTTTTAAACCGAATAAACGGATTTGCGATTGCGATACATATATATCGTCTGGTGATGATAAATAGTTGTAATCTGATGAGCGTAAAAACCCATAGCCATCTTGCATAATATCTAAAACACCTTCGCTTTCAATAATGGCATCAAATTCGAAATCTGGCTCCCGATAGCGGTTTCTGCTATCCTTATTGCCTTTGTCAATATTGCCGTTTTTCTGGTTTTTATGCTGATTTTTATGCGGTTGGTTGCTGTCTTTTTTTTGATGTGTTTTTTGTGGGTTGTCCTTTTTGCTATCGGAAGAAGGCCTGGGATTAGGCTTGTGGGCTGGTTTTCTTTCTTCTTTTTTCTCCGGTGAAGCTTCCGTTGATTTTACTTCCGGTGTTTTGCTTTTTTCTTGTGGTTTTTCTTCGCGTTTCGCAGGCTCGTTTTTAGCGGGCTTTTGCACGCGCTGTCTGGGTTTTCTTGGTTCGGGCTTTTTGTTGGTGTCGGCCTCAGAAGTTTGTTTGGGTTCTATCACGGCGGTTACTGCTTTTGGGTCGGCAGCTTGTTGGTCGAGTATTTGGTAAACTAAATCTAATTTTTTTAGAGAACGGTATTTTGGGACGTTCAATTTTTTTGCAATCTCCTGTAAATCAGTGAGTTTCTTTTCTTTTAATTGTGAAATTTCAAACATTGATGTTTAATTGAATAAGTATGTTGAGTATAATTTTGATAATATTCTGAAAATGATTTCTTTAATTTGAAGAATTAACAACCTGCAATAGTGGTTGTTGGGAATCATTACTGCAATTATACAACTTTATTTTATTTTTTTGGACTTATTTTAAAAAAGAAACTATTATTTTTGCGGTCTAGTTTTTCAATTACTTATGTTACAACGCATACAAACCATATATCTTTTAATTGCCGCAGGCGTATCTGCGGGACTGATTTTTGTGTTTGAATTATGGATGACATCCGATGGTGTTAAAGTGTTTGCAACCGATATTAATTATGTGTTTGCAGCCTTTTTAACATCGGCGTTTTTATCAGTTGTAGCAATATTTAGATATAAAAACAGGAAGTCTCAATTTGTGTTGGGGCGACTGAACATCATATTAAACTTTTTTTTAATAGGATTTTTTGTGTATCAATCTCTAAGCGTATCTGGAGAAACGGCGGTTTCTGAGAAAGGTATTGGGATGCTTCTTCCTATCGTTTCTATCGTGTTTTTGGCATTAGCCAATAAGGCCATTAAGAAGGATGAAGATCTTGTAAAATCTGTAGATCGATTGCGATAAAAACCTAATATCTTAGTAGTATTAGTGCGTAAGCCCAAGGTGAAGACCTTGGGCTTTTTTTATAGCCTCCCTTAATCCCTCCAAAGGAAGGAAATACTCAACTTTATATTAAATTGTGTAAATTTTTGCCATGACAGAAAGTGGCGACTTCCCCTTTGGTAAGGATTTTGGAAAGGAGATTTTTTATCCGGTTTCAGCATAAAAAAAGCCTAGATTAATATCTAAGCTTTTTGGTTTTTTTACTAAAAACAGATGATTATTTTATTTCGATAAGTTCCAAATCGAATGTTAAATCTTGCCCTGCAAATGGATGATTGGCATCAACAATAATATAATCGTCATTAACTTCGGCAACACGAAACTGTACTTCAGATCCATCGGGATTTTTTGAAGCTAGCCCCATACCAACTTCCGGCGTAATTTCCTGTGGTAATTGGTCTTTCTGTACTTTATGGAACATGTCTTCCCTCACATCGCCATAGGCTTCTGCTGCAGGAATATTGATGGTTTTTTTCTCGTTTAATTCCATAGAAACAATACCTTTTTCAAAACCAGGAATTAGCATCCCTTGCCCTAAAGTAATTTCTAAAGGCTCTCTTTCCAGCGAACTGTCAAAAATTTGACCATTATTTAATTTTCCTGTGTAATGTACTTTTACAGTATCATTTTCTTTTACTTGACTCATAATTTGTTTACTTTTTTTCAATTGCTGCAAAACTACAATTTATGAATCGTCTGCCAATTTATTAATCAATAAATGCTGGGGTTTGTGAAAAAATTAACATAAACACACTTGTACATAGGAGGTAAAACGAGAAGCTTTTTATGATACTGTATTTACGACGGAAATTCTACAACCTCCAAGTTATCTATTTTTTTTCCATCGATGGTAAAACGCAACATGGTACGTTTTTTATGAAACCCATGCTTGCCAACCGCCCCCGGATTCATGTGCAGTAAATTCAGTTTTTTATCGGGCATTACTTTTAATATGTGCGAATGTCCGCAGATGAACAGTTGTGGCGGATTCAATCTTATTTCATCGCGAACCCTAACGTTATACGCTTTTGGGTAACCGCCAATATGGGTTATCCAAACATCAACACCTTCGCACATAAACCGGTTGTGCTCGGGGAATTCCGTTCTAATTTTTGTATTATCAATATTGCCGTAAACCGCCCGTAAAGGTTTTAGTTTTTTTATGGCATCGGTAACTTTTAAATCGCCAATATCGCCGGCATGCCAAACCTCGTCAGCTTGTTTTACGTATTTTAAAATGGTGTCGTCCATATAACTGTGGGTATCGGAAAGAAGCAATATTTTGGTCATTGATAAAAATCGTGTTACAGCTGTAAAGTTATAACTATTTGTTTTATTTGATGAAGGTTCTTTATTGACTTTATCAGAAAAAAACTCTAAATTCGTTTACCGTCGGCTATAAATAATTTTATTGCAATTTATTCCGTAAGAGACATCGTGTGCCATTTGAAAGCACCAAACTAAATGAAGACAGAATGTTTAGACATCAAGGGAGAAGCAGGACTTTAATACACAATCTGAGAATTGCCACTTTTCTGGCCTTTGTTGCGGGCATTGTAAATGTTACAGGATTTTTGTTTTTCAAACAGTTAACAACACATGTTACGGGGCATTTTTCACAGTTTATAAATGATGTTGCAGATTTTGAATTTTGGAGAGGCACCGTATATTTTCTATACATTTTTTCGTTTCTCTTTGGGTCATTTTCATCCAGTTTTCTCATTATAAAATTCAGAAAAAATAAAAAGCTAAACGTTTTTCTTCTTCCAACATTAATTGAATGTTTAATTTTAACATCCATCGGGCTTTTAAGTAATGTTATTGAAATGGTATCTTCAGATTTAGTCGTGTGCCTGCTGCTGTTTGCCATGGGGCTTCAAAACTCATTTGTTACTAAAATTTCAAATGCCGTAGTAAGGACCACGCATCTTACAGGTCTTTTTACCGATTTAGGGATTGAAATTTCGCAAATGTTCTTTCCGAATTTATATCCGCACAGAGAAAAACTAAAAGCCAATATTAAACTAAGGATTTATATTATTTCATTCTTTTTTGCCGGTGGGTTGGTTGGTGGGTTTTTTTATTCCGAACTTGATTGGAAATTAAACACATTGCTCTTTGGCGCGTTGATTTTGCTGATGAGTTTATTTTATAACAATATAAGGTATCGATTAATAAAAGCTAAAAGAAGGCTTAACCAAAAACAACGGTATAAAGCCAAGAATAAGTTGGTTTAATGAGCGGGGGAATTTTTGTTGATTTTGTCAGAGAAAACAGTTTATTCCGGTTAACGATTGAAACAAAGCATTTTAACTCACCTTGTTTTGGTATAAAAAAAGATAGCGTTAAACCCATTGGCCGCCCAAAAATAATTTATAAAAAAATGTATCTTTTACGATGTTTATTAGTCTACATAATGAACCATAAAATGTAAAAATTATGAATAATTGTAAATGCACAAACTGCGATTGTACAAAATGCAATTGCGGAAATTGCTTGGAAAACAACTGCCCGTGTACGAAATGCGAATGTGATAAATGCACCTGTTGCTAAATTTAATAAAGGTTGGTTTTTAAACCAGCCTTTACTTATTTTTGAATATGGAAACTCAAAATATATGGAATAATTTCAGTGATGAGCTCTATTTTTTCATTCTTAAAAAAGTGAAAAATAAAGAGGTTACAAACGATGTTTTCCAAAATGCATTCTTGAAAATTCACACTAATTTACCCAAGTTGAAAAAGGAGGAAAAAGTGAAGGCTTGGGTTTTTCAGATTGCTCGAAACGAAATAAACAATCACTTTAATAAAGAATCCAGTGACGCGACCAAATTGGGCGCTGTTAAGGATATTGATTTGCAACAATACGAGCACATTTGCTGCTTTGACAAGTTTATAAATGATTTGCCCGAAATTTACAAACAAGTGATTGAACTGATTTATATACGGGGCAAAAAACAAAAAGACGTTGCCCAAGCATTGGATATAAGCCTTGAAAACGTAAAAGCCCGCGTTAAAAGAGCGAAAGGTATTTTAAAGAATAAATTTAACCAATGTTGCAAATTCGAACTCGATAAAAACGGTAAGTTAATTGGAGAATCTAATTGCGCTATTTGCAAAGTGTAATTGGTAAACACGAAGTCTTCTCTAAAAGCACAAAGTGTGCAAACAAGCGCGTTAGGGATAGAACGGTTCGACTGCGCTCACCGCAGGCTAACTGTTTGAGCTCGCCGACGTTAGGAGGAAGCGAGTAGTGAAAGCCCGACGCACTTTTGCCATTAAAAGCAAAAGTGGGTAACGCCCAACTTCTCGATACAATTTCGATAAAAATCGAAATCACTCGAAGTAACAACTAAACATCTTTTAATATTTAATTAAGACAACTGTTTTCGGTGGAATAACAAATCTGTCTATCTTTGTTATTTCAAAAAAACGATAGATAAATTGCGGTATTTTATTGAACTTTCTTATAACGGCAGTGCTTATCATGGTTGGCAATACCAGCCTAAAGCCATATCGGTACAAGAAGTTTTGGAGCGCGCTTTATCCACCTTGTTGAAAACCCCCGTTTCTGTTATGGGCGCGGGACGAACCGATACAGGCGTACATGCCTCACAATTGTTTGCGCATTTTGATTTTAATGAAGTGCTGCTTGATGGTAACTTCATTTTTAAACTCAATTCGTTTTTGCCAAAAGACATTGCCGTCCATAACATTTTTAGGGTGAAAGACGATGCCCACGCGCGTTTTAATGCCCTAAGCAGAACTTATTTATACAGAATAACTTTGGAAAAAAACGTTTTTACTTTTAACGATACGTTTTATGTGAAGCAGGATTTGGATATTGAAAAAATGAATGAAGCTTCGAAAATTTTATTGGATTATAAAGATTTTCAATGCTTTTCGAAAAGTAATACCGATGTAAAAACGTATTATTGTAATATTATGAAAGCGGCTTGGGTTACGGAAAATAACGAGCTTCGTTTTACGATACAAGCCGATAGGTTTCTGCGTAACATGGTGCGCGCCATTGTTGGCACGATGGTTAACATTGGTTTGGGCAAAACGACTATTGATGATTTGCATGCAATTATAAAATCTAAAAATAGGAGTGAAGCTGGTTTTTCGGTACCTGCACATGCCTTATATTTAACAAAAATTGAATATCCGGACGATATAAAATTGTAAATGACTAAAAAGAAAGAACATATTTTCGACGTAAAATTATTCAAGCGTCTTTTTCAATATATAAAACCTTATAAAGTGGTGTTTTTTGGGTTGTTATTGATGGTGATATTGCTGGCTATTTTAGGAGCTGCAACGCCAAAATTAACACAGTTCGCCATTGACGATAGTATTGCAGGTGCAAACCCGGATAAATTTCTGTTTTACATAGCTATTATGCTTGGGGTTTTAATTTTGCAAACGGTATTTCAACTGTCTTTTATTTATTATGCGGCGTGGTTGGGGCAAAATTTGGTGATGGACGTTCGTGTAAAACTCTTTAACCATTTACTTCGTTTTAAAATGAAGTATTTCGATAATTCTTCGGTAGGTGTTTTAATCACAAGAGCCGTTACAGATATGGAGCGTATTGCCGATATTTTCGGGCAGGGTTTGTTTATGATTTTCAGGGATTTACTTACCATGTTTGTTGTTTTCGGATTTATGGTTTACACGAATGTAAAATTAAGTTTAATCGTGTTTATCATGCTGCCTTTGCTGTTATACGCCACTCGTATTTTTCAGAAATACATGAAAAAAGCCTTCGAGGAAGTGAGGAACGAAGTCTCTAATTTAAATTCCTTTGTACAAGAGCGCTTAACGGGCATGAAAATCTTGCAATTATTTACCCGCGAAACCACAGAGTATAAAAGATTTAAAGCCATAAACGAACGCCATAAAAAAGGCTGGTTAAAAACCGTTTGGTACAACTCCATTTTTTTTCCTTTAGCAGATTTATCAAGTTCTATCACCATTGGTTTGGTAGCCTGGTACGGCGGATTGAATGTGGTTTTGGAAGGCAGCGTAACCAAAGGAACCTTAATCGCTTTTATCATGTTTATCCCCATGTTGTTTAGACCGCTTAGGCAAATCGCCGATAAGTTTAATACGTTGCAAATGGGTATGGTAGCCGCAAACCGCGTGTTTAAAGTGCTTGATACCACCTCGCAAATTGACGATACCGGAACGCATATAGCTAAAAATTTTAACGGTGATATTGCATTTAAAAATGTGTATTTCAATTATGTTGAAGACGAAACCGTTTTAAAAGGGGTTTCCTTTAATGTAAAAGCTGGAGAAACGGTGGCCATAGTGGGTGCCACTGGCGCAGGAAAATCAACCATTATAAATTTATTAAATCGGTTTTATGAGATTATGGATGGTGTCATTTCGGTTGATGGGATTGACATAAAGGAAGTGACTTTAGAATCTTTGCGAACCCAAATTGCGGTTGTTTTACAAGATGTGTTTTTATTTGCCGATACAATTTTGAATAACATTACACTTAACCATCCCGAAATTACCGAAGCCGATGTGGAACAAGCTGCAAAGGATATTGGCATCCACGATTTTATAATGAGCTTGCCAAAAGGTTATCATTATAATGTAAAGGAACGAGGTGTGATGCTGTCTTCGGGTCAGCGCCAACTCATTTCGTTTTTGCGCGCCTACGTAACCAATCCGAGTATTTTGGTGTTGGATGAAGCGACATCGTCGGTCGATTCATATTCAGAGCAACTCATTCAAAATGCCACCGATAAAATTACCAAAGGGCGTACGTCAATTGTTATTGCACACCGATTGGCAACCATTAAAAAAGCCGATAAAATTTTAGTTATGGATGCTGGTGAAATTGTTGAACAAGGGACGCACGACGAACTACTCAAAAAAGAAAACGGGTATTACAGAAACCTTTACGAAGTACAGTTTTTAAAAGAGGAAGTGGCTTAACTACCTTTAGCGGCTTTTTGGGCATCGATCATTTGTTGAAAATCGCCATTAAAAAACATGTATATTCCCATAACTACCGAAATTATTATAAAAACCACAATGAGAACAGCAAAAAACAAAAGTGTTCTTAAAATTATGGTTTTAGTATTTATGCCATACAATTGTTTTAAACATATGGCGGTATATAAAACCATTAATGGTGTAAAAACCAAACTTAAAATGCCTTGGTGAATCCCAAACAAAGAAAACAAGATGCTAGCTATGGCTGTAACAATAGACATTTGAGCTTGCAGATACAAAAAAACCACAAGAAGTTCGGTGTAATTAAATTTGTTTAAGCCAACAAACGAAATGCGTGTCATTAATGCATAAAGCGGTACATATAGCATCATAAAAAGCGACATATTCTCTTGTACGAAGCTCACATTCTTTTTCTGAAATTCTTCCTGTCCAGGTGGCGATAATATGGAATAATCAATGGTTTCAGGAAAATATTTCTTTAAAACAAAAAGATAGAATCCAGTAATTGTTATAGCCAATGCAAAGTAGCTAATAACATTAACGTATTTTTTACGCGTACCATTAATGTAACCACCAATAACATCATCGGGTTTTGAAAAAAGCGATAAAAACGTTCTCAAAAGTTTATTGTCGTAATTAAAAAATGTTTCGCTAATGTGTTCAAATAAATTTTTAATTGTAAGTCTGCTTCTAATCACTTTGCCACCGCAAACGTAGCAATAGTCACTTTCTGAGGATAATATTGTATTGCAGTTTTTACAATTCACTTATGCTAAATCTTTTTTAATCATACCGTTAAGCTCGTTGGTATTGTTAAAAACCACAAATTCACCATCTTTAAAATAGGAGATATGTCCGGTTTCTTCACTAACAGCCAATGCCAGGGCATCGGTTTTTTCGGTAATGCCAATAGCGGCCCTATGGCGTAAACCAAAACGTTTGGGAATGCTTTTTTCGTTGTTTACAGGAAGTATAACTCGCGTTGCTTTTACAATATTATTACTCACTATAATCGCACCATCGTGTAACGGACTGTTTTTAAAAAATATGCTTTCAATAATGGGTTGCGTGACTTTAATGTTCATTTCGTCGCCGGAAGCCGATAAAAAATCCAGATTGTTATTTCGCTCAAAAACAATTAAAGCACCCGTTTTTGAAGCGCCCATTTTAACACAGGCCGAAACAATGGCATCGACATTTGTTTCGTCACCCGTTTCGGTTTTTATAAAGCTGAATTGCTGTAAAAATTTACGCCGCCTGCTAAAATTTGTGGAGCCCACCATGAGCAAAAACTTCCTGATTTCCGGTTGAAACACCACTATTAAAGCAATAATACCCACTTTAATAAAACCACCAAAAATGCTGGTTAAAAGTTCCATTTCCAGAAAATCCGTTAATCGCCAAACCAAGTAAATAATAATGATACCAATAAAAATATTGATGGCAACAGTGCCTTTTACAAGTTTGTAAATGTAGTAGAGTAGTAGTGCGACCAAAATAACATCGATAACATCGACAACCGTAAATTTTAAAAGGTCTTTAAAAATTTCCAAAGGCAAGTGGGTTTTGGTAAATTTAGTAAAAAAGGGTTAATAAATAAATTCGTTGTTTGAAATGTGGATGGATTTATTTTCCAGTGATAAAATTAATGATTTCAATGAAATATAATCTTGAAAAGTCAATGCGCTATTGAAGTTCAGATACACCGTTTTTGTATTGGGAATCACCTTTTTTAAATCATTGATTACATTTTCTTTATTTGTTTGAATTATAAAGGGATCAGAATCCGGGGTTATGATTGTAATGCTATTATTAAAATCGACATTGATTCCGATTGAGGATTCCGAAGGTTTTAAATTTGAATTCTTATTAAAATAATCACTTGAAGATTCCACATGATAAAATACATCCGTAAACTCAATAAACCCTAAGTTCTTTCTACTAATATCATTACATGTAAAATAGTTTTTAGCGTTTTCGTTTTTATGGCTGGAATTTCGTTTTTTTTCTTGAAGGAATGTAATATGCGGAATGGCTTGTTTTAGCGTTAGTCGCTTATCGACATTTACCAACCAATTTGTGGTGACGATTAAATTTTTTCTATTCAGCTCTACACTGTCTTTTTGAGTTTCATCATAAAATAAATAGGCCGGGGAAACATCGAGGATCTCAGTGATTTCAGAATGACTTATTTCGGGGAGCAAAACCACTTTATCTTTTCCGCAGGAAAAGAAAAAAAGAATCGCAATCAATAAAAAAGTATGTTTCATAACTTCTAACTTCTAACTTCTAACTTCTAACTTCTAACTTCTAACTTCTAAATTTTGAATTAATTTAATACTTTCAACAGCTTCTTTCACATCGTGCACCCGTAAAATAGATGCCCCTTTTTGCAACGCCACCGTATTTAAAACCGTGGTACCGTTTAAAGCATCTTTAGCCGAGGTTTCTAAAGTTTTGTAAATCATCGATTTTCTGGATATTCCGGCAAGTATGGGTTTGTCCAATATTTGAAATAATTCCAATTGGCTTAAAACTTCAAAATTTTGTTTGGTGGTTTTCGCAAAACCAAAACCAGGGTCAACAATTAAATCGATAATCCCCAATTGTTTGGCCGCTGCAATGCGTTCAGAAAAATAAAACAACATCTCTTTTATCAAATTATCGTATTGGGTGTGCTGCTGCATGTTTTGTGGTGTTCCGCGCATGTGCATCATAATGTACGGCACTTTTAAATGGGCAATGGTTGGCAGCATGTTAGTATCTAATTTCCCTGCCGAAATATCGTTAATCACACAAGCACCAGCTTCAATGCAGGGTTTTGCCACCGCACTTCTAAAGGTGTCAATAGAAAGTAATGTTTTTGGGAATTCCTTTAAAATCAAATTAACAATGGGCAATATGCGTTTTAACTCATCGGTTTCACTTACATGGGCGGCATTTGGTCGCGAACTGTATGCGCCAATATCAATAAATGTAGTGCCCTCGGTTAACATTTTTCCAACCTGATTTAAAATATCTTTTTCATTTTTATAACTACCGCCATCGTAAAACGAATCGGGCGTGATATTTAAAATACCCATCACTTTTGGCGATGATAAATCAATGAGTTGGCGTTTGCAATTTATAGTCATAGTTTTTTTGCCACGAATACACGAATGCTTTTTCTTTGGTTAAATAATTATATCAAATTTATATCAAAAATAAAAAGCAAATCCCAGAGTATAGCATCAATACAAAAAAAATTATTCGTGTATTCGTGGCAACTTTTAAAACTTTGACCATTCAACTTTGAACTTTGAACAATTTAAGCGAAATTTACGCAAAATTGATATTATAGATGCAAGATACCTCAAAACAATACGATGCCGTGATGGATACCTGTAAAAGTTTATTTGTTAAAAAAATGGGCGACTACGGCAGTGCATGGAGAATACTGCGTTTACCGTCATTAACCGACCAGATTTTTATTAAAGCACAGCGTATAAGAAGCTTGCAGCAAAATGCCGTAAGAAAGGTTGATGAAGGCGAAGTAAGCGAATTTATCGGTATTGTAAATTACTGTATTATAGCACTTATTCAGTTGGAAAAAGGCGTGGTTGAACAGCCTGATATGACTACCGAAGAAGCCACAAAATTATACACCGAACAAGCGGCAATTACCAAAAAACTCATGGAGGATAAAAACCATGATTACGGCGAAGCATGGCGCGATATGCGCGTGAGTAGTTTAACCGATTTGATTTTGCAAAAATTGTTACGCGTTAAAACCATTGAAAACAATAAAGGCGAAACCTTGGTAAGCGAAGGCGTTGATGCCAATTATCAAGATATGATTAATTATGCGGTTTTTGCTTTAATTCATTTGAAAGAAAAATAACTGTTATTCCTGCGAATGCAAGAATTCACTTTATAAAAATTAAGGTTCAATTAAAAAGATTCCTGCTTTCGCAGGAATGACAAAATTTATGAAAATATTAGTAGCATTAAGTAGAATATTCGTTGGTGTTTTATTTATTATTTCGGGGTTAATTAAGTTAAACGATCCGTTAGGGTTTTCGTATAAACTAGAGGAATACTTTAGCGCAGACGTTTTAAATATGGAGTTTTTAATTCCGTATGCTTTGGGTATTTCGGTAATCGTTGTGGTGTTCGAGGTGGTTTTAGGCGTGTTTTTGCTTATTGGTTACAAACCAAAATTTACCGTTTGGAGCCTGTTGGCAATGATTGTCTTTTTTACATTCCTCACCTTTTACTCGGCCTATTTCGATAAGGTAAAAGACTGCGGTTGCTTTGGCGATGCCTTAAAACTCACACCATGGGAAAGCTTTACAAAAGACCTTATTTTGCTGTTTTTTATTCTCATTTTATTCTTCGGATTAAAACATATAAAACCCATATTCAGTAAACTCCCAACAACAATTTTGGCTCTGTTGAGCTTTATTTTCAGTTTGTGGTTTGGGTACCATGTGCTTATGCATTTACCAGCAATCGATTTTAGAGCTTATAAAATTGGAAACAATATAGCCGAAGGTATGCGTATTCCAGACGATGCGCCAAAAGCCATACAAGAATTTACGTGGACATTTAACGTCAACGGCGAAGAAACAGAAATTGTAACCGATGGCAGTTATCCAACCGTTGATGGCGAATACGTTGGCGTAGAAACCAAAGTTATCAGGGAGGGCTATCAGCCACCGATTTTAGATTTTTCAATTGAAACGGATGATGAAGATTTAACCGAACACTTTTTAAGTCAGGAAAATCTAATCGTTATTGTATCCTACAGTTTGGAAAAAATTGAACGAGAAGGCGCTTTAAAATTAAAGGCAACCACCGATGAAGCTGTTAGAAAAGGCTATAAGGTTATCGGTATAACAGCCTCTGGTAACGATGCAAAACAGCGTATTAACGAAGCCTATAATTTAGATTTCGAGTGGTATTTATGCGACGAAAAAGCGCTAAAAACCGTAGTGCGCTCGAACCCTGGTATTTTAGAATTGGATGCTGGAACGGTAAAACAAAAACTCCACTGGAACGATATAGACGATTTGCAGTTGCCCGAAGTAGAACGGAAAATTGAACCCAAACAAGAAAGGGCTGAAATAAAAAACATTCTTTACGTGGTAGGTGGTGAGGTTTCCACTAAAGAAAAGTTAGACTCTGTTTTGGCTAGTAAAACTTATAAAAACTATTTATATTCCATAGATGAAGAACTTCTGGATTCGATAAATAAAGCCAATAACAGCAATTACGATGGTTTTATGAATGTAGAGTTAGAAAAAGATTAAGTAATTCAAAGTCATTAAAGAACATTCGTGAGTTAGTGACAACAAAACCAAATCTAAAACACCTTTAAAACCATAAGTTATTCTCCAAATAAAATGAAAAAAACAATCTATACCCTAATCCTATTATGTTGTGTGTTTAGTTGCAATACAGAGGTGCCAACACAATTTTCAGAAGAAGCGTTAAACGATACCTTCGTAACCTTAGAGGGCAACAATACAACATTCAACGACATTCTGGAAACCCATAAAGGCAAAACAATCGTTATCGATGTTTGGGCATCGTGGTGTAAAGACTGTTTAGAAGGCATGCCAAAAGTAAAGGCATTGCAATCCGAATACAAAGAGGCGGTTTATGTGTTTTTATCATTGGATAAAAGCCAGAATGCATGGAAAAAAGGTATTGAAAAATACAATGTTAACGGCGAACACTACTTTATGCAGTCCGGTTGGAAAGGCCCTTTTGGCGATTTTGTAAATTTAGATTGGATTCCTAGATATATGGTAATAAATAAAACAGGAAACATAGAATTATTTAAAGCCGTAAAAGCAGACGACGATAAATTAATTGTAGCCATAAAAAAATAGTATTTTT
The DNA here is from genome assembly GCF_048381975.1 of Hwangdonia sp. Classification (NCBI taxonomy): domain Bacteria; kingdom Pseudomonadati; phylum Bacteroidota; class Flavobacteriia; order Flavobacteriales; family Flavobacteriaceae; genus Hwangdonia; species Hwangdonia sp. Next base: position 212,374 of record NZ_JBLWYT010000002.1, read on the forward strand.
GCCTAAATAACGATATGATTTTATTCAGACAATAAATACAATCACTTCAAAATATAACATTTAACACACATTCTGATGAGAAAACAAATTGTAGCAGGAAACTGGAAGATGAACAACGATTTATCTCAAACCGAAACTCTAATCACAGCCTTAAAAGCACAAAACAAAACAACCAACGCCGAAGTTATGATTGCTCCAGCGGCAACCAACCTATGGCAAGCTTATAACAGCTTAAGAGATTTCAATATCGAGGTTATAGGGCAAAACATGCACTTTGCCGAAAGTGGTGCATACACGGGCGAAATCAGTGCCTCTATGTTAAAAAGTGTGGGTGTTAAAACGGTTATTTTGGGTCATAGCGAGCGTCGTGCCTACTTTAACGAAACCGACGAAACATTGGCCAAAAAAGTCGATACGGCCTTGGCAAACAACATGCGTGTTATTTTCTGTTTTGGTGAAGAGTTGGCCGATAGAAAATCCAACAACCAAGAGCACGTGGTCGAAAACCAAATTAAAAACGCCCTATTTCATTTAGATGCCGATGCGTTTAAAAACGTCGTGCTGGCCTACGAGCCCGTTTGGGCCATTGGCACCGGCGAAACGGCAAGCCCAGAGCAAGCACAGGACATGCACGCCTATATAAGAAAAACATTAGCAAATAAATACGGAAACGATTTAGCCAACAGTGTATCTATCCTTTACGGCGGAAGCTGTAAACCCAACAATGCCAAAGAAATTTTCTCAAAACCAGATGTCGATGGCGGTTTAATTGGCGGTGCGGCACTTAATGCCGACGATTTTTTTGCTATTGTGAATGCGTTTTAAAATATTTTTTTAAGGCGTTACCCCGATCAAAAATCGGGGTCGCGCTTTCCGTTATATCTTTTTCTCGTGCCTCAAAAAAGGATGCCACTGCAATCGCTAACGCGCTTGTCCGCCAAAATAAACACCAATGTCAATGTCAAATTCAATATATATAGGCTATTACTTTAAAGTACAACCATTGCAGCCAGCAACCGAAATCCTAATTGCAGAATTGGGTTACGCCGGATTTGAAAGTTTTGTGGAAAACGAAGACGGCGTTACGGCCTACATCCAAAAAAACGAATGGCAAAAAGATATTCTTGATGATATTCAAATATTGAATTCCGATGAATTCGAGATTTCTTATACGTTCGAAGACATCGAGCAAACCAACTGGAACGAAGAGTGGGAAAAGAATTTCAACCCTATTGTTGTTGATAATTTGTGTTCGGTTCGTGCACCATTTCACCAAAAACCCAATACCAAATACGATATCATTATAGAACCCAAAATGAGTTTCGGCACTGGGCATCACGAAACCACGCACATGATGATTCAACATATTTTAAACAACGATTTTAAAGATAAATCGGTTTTGGATATGGGTTGTGGTACGGGCGTTTTGGCCATTTTAGCCGAAATAAAAGGCGCAAAACCCATTGACGCGATAGACTACGATAATTGGTGTTACCTAAACAGTCTTGAGAATGTCGAGCGTAATAATTGTAAAAACATTACCGTTTTAGAAGGCGATGCGAATTTGTTAAAAAACAAAAAGTACGATATAATTATTGCCAACATCAACCGGAATATTTTGTTGCAAGACATGAAAACTTACACGGCATGTTTAAACAAAAACGGGATGCTGTTTTTAAGCGGATTTTATGCCGATGACATTTCTATTATACAGGCAGAGTGCGAAAAGTATATGTTAAAATTTGCAGAAAAATTGGAAAGAAACAATTGGGTTTCATTAAAATTTTTAAATTAGTAGTATAAATTAATCAATAAATAAGCAATGCTTTCCCTTAAGGGAAATGCCTGCGAGATAACAGACTTATGAGTACAAAAGAAAAAACATTAGAAGAATTACTTTTAAAGGAAGAAGTAGTTACTCAAAATGAAATTGTATTGTTCAATGACGATGTTAATACCTTCGATCATGTTATCGAGACGCTTATCTATGCCTGTGAGCATACACCAGAACAGGCCGAACAATGTGCAATACTTGTACATTACAAAGGCAAATGCACTGTTAAAACAGGGGAGTATAATGACTTAAAACCACGCTGTTCCCTACTTTTGGAAGCGGGTTTAAGCGCCGAAATTGTATAAAAAAGAGGCTGTCTAAAAAGTCCTTTCCATTTAATTTGTCAGGTTGAGCTTGTCGAAACCGATCTCGATTATCAATAAGTTAAAAATATTTCAACAAGCTCAATATGACATTAAATTTGACTTTTACACAGCCTTATTTTGTTATTTACCCATCCTCCCTACTGCACAACTCACAAAAGATTTCGCTTTGGTAGTTAAGGCGTTTTTATCGCCAACTACTGGATAGCCAAGTTTAGTTAATAGAGCTTTTGCTTTTTCAAGATTATCTTCGTTTTCGTAATTAAAAGAAACAGAATCGTTGGTATTATCAACCTTGATTTCTGATATATCATTTAAGTCACCCAATCGATTGACAATAGTGCTGGCGCAACCGCCACATTTAAGGTTTTGTATTTTTAAAGTTGATTTCATTTTTTATAAGGTAGTGGGACAAACAAAATCTGTTGTTGGTAAATCGGTGTTTTTAATCGCTCCGAAACCACCGGCAATATCAACTAAATTATTAAATCCGCGGGCTTTTAAAATAGATGCCGCAATTACCGAACGATAACCCCCGGCACAATGGATGTAATAGGTTTTTTTGCTGTCAATGGCATTCATGTTATCATTGATAAAATCCAATGCGAAGTGCTGTACATTATCGCCTTTTAAATGTTCGGATTTGTATTCACCATCTTTCCTAACATCCAGCGTGTTTGTGTTTTCATTTTTAAAATGTTTTGAAAATGTTTCCGCTGAAATAGATGCAATGGTTTCCACCTCTTTTCCGGCTGCTTGCCAAGCTTCAATACCGCCATCTAAATAGCCCAAAGTGTTGTCGTAGCCCACACGAGAGAGTCGCGTTACGGTTTCTTTTTCCTTGCCTTTTGGGGTAACCAGTAAAATGGGTTGTTTTAAATCGGTAATCAACGCCCCAACCCATGGTGCAAATCCACCATGAATACCAATAAAAATAGAGTTTGGAATATGGCCTTTTACAAAATCTTTCTCATGCCTAACATCAAGTACCAATGCGCCTTCTTGATTGGCAATCGTTTCAAAATCTTTGGCATTTAAAGCCACATCGCCCTGCTGTAAAACGGTTTCAAAAGCATCGTATCCCGATTTGTTCATCATTGCGTTTTTTGCAAAATATTGCGGTGGCGGCGGAATGCCATCAAGTACTTCTTCTACAAATTCCTCTTTGGTCATGTCTGCACGCAAAGCGTAATTGGTTTTTTTCTGTTCGCCAAGAACGCCAACGGTTTCCTTGCTTAAATTTTTACCACAAGCCGAACCTGCACCGTGCGCTGGATAAACAATAACATCATCTTCTAAAGGCATGATTTTATGGCGAAGCGAATCGTATAACATGGCTGCCAAATCTTCTTTTGTAAGGTCTGATTTTATGGCTAAATCCGGTCGTCCAACATCGCCTAAAAACAAAGTGTCTCCCGAAAAAATAGCATGGTTTTTTCCGTCTTCATCAATTAAAAGATAGGTGGCAGACTCTAAAGTGTGCCCCGGAGTGTGCAATACTTTTATAGTTACCTTACCTAGTTTAAACGTTTCGTTATCTTTTGCGATATAGGCATCGTAATCGGTTTTTGCACTAGGACCAAAAACAATTGTGGCTCCTGTTTTTTTTGCCAAATCGATATGCCCTGAAACGAAATCCGCGTGAAAATGCGTTTCAAAAACATACTTGATTTTGGCGTTTTCTTTATTGGCTTTATCAACATATTGCTGTGTTTCGCGCAAGGGGTCAATAATGGCTACTTCGCCATCAGATTCAATATAATAGGCACCTTGAGCTAAACAGCCCGTGTAAATTTGTTCTATCTTCATTTTATTAACTTTTCATTTCTGCCCTTCGGCCATCGCTTGAGATAAACTCTGCGAATATTATTTCAATATAAAAAATCATTCAAAAATATAAAACCTAAATGATTTGAATTGTGACTTATGTCACTTTTATAAATTGGTCTCTTTATAGATGATATAAAAAGCCATAATTAACGTAAAAAAACCAAAACTTTTTTTAAGCTTTTTGCTACTTATGAATTTTGAAAGAAACACGCCAATAACAATCCCGATAACCGAAATAAAAGTGAAAGTGAGTAAAAACAGCCACTCGATTTCGATGGTTTGAATATCGCCGGTAAACCCGATTAAGGAATTAATGGTAACTATGATCAAGGAGGTTCCCACAGCTTTTTTCATTGGAATATTTGCCCAAAGCACCAACGCAGGCACGTACAGAAAACCTCCACCTGCACCGATTATTCCTGTTATGGTTCCGATGACCAACCCTTGAATAAAGGTTTTGTAATACGCTTGTTTTTCGGCAATCAGGTCCGCTTCCTTTTTGTTTGTAATCATTGAATAGGAAGCCAATAGCATAATGATGGCGAAAAAAACCATAATGCCCATTTCCTTGGTTAAAGTGTAATTGCCAAAACTAAAAAGGGTATCTGGAATTCCAGGAACCAAATATCTACGCGATAGATACACCGCAATAAACGATGGGAACGAAAAGGCTAATCCGGTTTTGAAATCGACCAGTCCTTCCTTGAATTTTTGATAGGTGCCAACCATAGAAGTCGTGCCCACAACAAATAAAGAATACGCCGTGGCAATAATAGGGTTGTAGCCCAAAAGGTATACCAATAAAGGTACGGTAAGTATAGAGCCGCCTCCACCAATTAGTCCCAAAACCAAACCAACTATTAAAGCGCCAATGTATCCTAGGATTTGTGTCGTATCCATTTAGTGCGGTAGTTTGTCTTTTAAAACACCGTAAATAAATGTGCCTAATAGAGCTGCAGCAATTACAATAAGCATGCTGTAAACACCAGTGCCCAATAATATGTACATGGGCCCTGGGCATACGCCAATAAGCGCCCAACCTAAGCCAAAAATGGTTCCGCCAATAATATATCTGATAAATCCGCTGTCTTTTTTAGCTACAAAAATAGCTGAGCCTTTAATGCTTTTGATATATCCTTTTTTTGAGATTTGCAAAAACAGAATACCGGATGCAATGGCGGTTCCTATTATGCCATACATGTGAAAGGACTGAAAGCGAAACATCTCGTAAATACGGTACCACGATACGGCTTCGGATTTAACTAACACAATTCCGAAGAAAACACCGATCAATAAAAATTTTAAAAATTTCATAACTAAAAAATTAAAGGTAAAAGCAGGTTAGCCATAATTAATCCGCCAATAAAAAAGCCAATTACAGCAATTAAAGAAGGTTTTTGTAAACTACTCAATCCGGTTATAGCATGCCCAGAAGTACAGCCACCGGCATAACGCGTACCGAAACCAACAAGTAAGCCGCCCCCAATTAAAAGCAGTAAACTTTTTGTGTTTAATGTGTCTAAACTAAACACTTCGTTTGGAACCAATGTGGCTCCGGCATTTTGAAATCCCATACTTTGGAGTTCGGAAATGGTTTGCGGATTTAAATTGGTAACCGCATCGTTTGATAGGTAATGTGTAGCAATAAACCCGCCAATAATAGCGCCTAATACAACAACTAAATTCCAAATTTGATCTTTCCAATTGAACCTAAAAAAATCTGAAAACTTACCTGCGCCACCAATGGTACACAAGGTTTTTAGGTTTGACGACATACCAAATGTCTTTCCAAAATAAAGCAATAATGCCATAACCATGGCAATTAACGGGCCCGATACATACCAAGGCCATGGGTTTAAAATGTATTCCATAAATATGAGTTAAAAAGGCAAAGATAATTTTATTTATAGCTTTACCTTGTAATATACCATAGTTAATCTATTATAATTTTTTGCTAACTATGCAGGTGTTGCGTTATGCCATGCGGCAGTACCTTTATTAAAACCCGCCTGAACCAAACTTAAGCTTTAATGCCATTTCAGACAGAAAGCTTCGTTGTATATTCGCAATTACGATGTTAAAAAACGATTCAGCTATTTTGACGGAACCCCACTTAGCAAGGTTTAAAAGTTAAAGCCCCGTTAAATCTGTTAAACCAAATATAAATGTATAGTCAATAGGATTAACATTTTGTAAATTTATATAAAAAGTATATATGCGCATTTTAATAACAGGAGCAACAGGATTAATAGGGCAGCAGATTGTTAAGCTTTGTCATGATAAAAATATTGCCGTAAACTACTTGACCACCAGTAAATCCAAAATAGAAAACAACGAAAATTATCGAGGGTTTTATTGGAACCCTAAAACACAAGATATAGACACAAATTGTTTTGATGCGGTTGACGCCATTATCCATTTAGCCGGTGCAACCGTGTCAAAACGATGGACACCAGCATATAAAAAAGAAATTCTTTCCAGTAGAATTGATGGCACACAACTACTAATAAACGCTTTAAAAGGCGAAACACATAGTATAAAACAAGTAGTTTCGGCAAGCGCTGTTGGTATTTATCCCGATTCTTTGATTAATTATTACGATGAATCTTTTAAAGATTTTGATGATTCGTTTTTAAGCGATGTTGTGCAACAATGGGAATTTGCCGTTGATGGATTTTCGAAAGTGAACATTAATGTTTCAAAAGTTAGAATTGGTTTGGTATTATCAAACAGAGGTGGTGCTTTACAAGAAATGGTAAAACCTATAAAATTTGGTTTGGGTGCCGCTTTTGGCAGTGGAAAGCAATGGCAATCGTGGATACATATTAACGATTTGGCCCGCATATTTTTATATGTTATCGAGCACCAATTGAGTGGCGTTTATAATGGTGTGGCGCCAAACCCGGTTCCCAATTTAGAGTTAACAAAAACTATGGCTAACGTATTGGCCAAGCCTTTGTTTTTACCAAATATCCCTAAGTTTTTTATGAAACTCGTTTTAGGCGACATGCATACTTTATTGTTTCATAGCCAGCGTGTAAGCTCAAAAAAAATTGAGGATAAAGGATTCCAATTTGAAGCATACCATTTACAACCTGCTTTGGAGGATTTGTTGGGTTGAAAATCAAGTGGTTTATATTCAACGTTTACCGAAGACAACGTTTTTTTGTAACAAGCTCAAACCTAAATTATTGTAGATGCTTAAGGCCTTCATAAACCACAATACTTACGGCATTTGCTAAATTTAAGCTTCTAACATGTTCACTATATAAAGGTATTTTAAAAAGTTGATTTTTATGCTTTTCAATAATAGATTGTGGCAAACCAACCGACTCTTTCCCAAAGATTAAAAACAGATTATCTTTAAAAGGCATATCCCAATGGTTTCGGGTGCCATGGCTCGATAAAAACACCATGTCTTCATCTTTATTTATTTCGAAGAATTGTTCAATATTGTCGTAATAAGTAACCGATAAATGTTGCCAATAGTCCAAACCAGCCCGTTTTAACCGCGCATCGTCAATCTCAAAACCAAAAGGTTTTACTAAATGTAAATTTGAACATGAAGCTAATGCTAACCTGCCAATATTACCTGTGTTATTGGGTATTTCGGGTTCTATTAAAACAATGTTAAGTGGCATTATTTTTTGATGATTTTTAATACAATTAACCTAATTAATAATACAAACGGGAAGCCATGTAATAATACGTCAAACCAATCCATGAGCTGCATACCTTGTGCACCTCCAATCAACCATTTTAATTTTCCCCAAATATGTGGCTCAGGAAAAAAAAGGTGCAAGCCCCAATGTTAAACAGAGTAATAGCACGATTTTAAAATCCTTAAAAATCTTCAATGTTTTTAATTTAGAATAGAATTCACAAATTTGTTAATGGTTTTTATGCCCTCATGGGTAACATGCTTTACAAAAGCACTCCCAATAATGGCACCTTTGGCGTATTGCGTAGCTTGAGTAAATGTGTCGTTATTGCTTATCCCGAAACCTATAATTTGTGGATTTTTTAAACGCATATCCGCTATGCGCTTAAAGTATTGTGTTTGCACGTTGCCAAACCCCGATTGCGCACCCGTGGTACTGGCGCTACTTACCATATATATAAATCCGTTTGAAATGGAATCGATATATTTTATACGCTCTTCGCTGGTTTGTGGCGTTATTAAAAACACATTTATCAATCCGTATTTTTCAAAAATCGCCTGATATTTTTCGTGATACACATCAACCGGCAAATCCGGAATAATTAAACCGTCAATTCCAATTTCCTTGCACTTTTCACAAAACGCTTCAACACCATATTGAAATATGGGATTAAAATACCCCATAATAATCAAAGGGATATTAACCGTTTTTCTAATGTCTTTTAATTGCTCAAAAAGCACTTTGGTGGTCATGCCGTTTTTTAAAGCCTGTGTAGAACTGGCTTGAATGGTGGGGCCATCGGCCAATGGGTCGCTAAAGGGCAACCCGATTTCTATCATATCCACACCATTTTTTTCTAAATCCTGAATAATGGGAGCGGTATCGTCAAGGTTGGGGTAACCTGCCGTAAAGTATATAGATAGTAACTTTTTGTTTTCTTGTAACTTGGTTTGAATACGGTTCATAATAATATGTTTCTTTCATTTCCGCGAAGGCGGAAATCTTTAAATGCTAACTGTAATTTTATTTATAATAAATATGATAAGTCGTTCCAATCTGGGTTCATATCATTTATTAAACTCTCTTTCCATTTACGATTCCATTTTTTTATTTGGCGTTCTCATTTATTGAATTGTTTACATATTTAGTAGTTTCAAAATAAACGAGTTTGTTTACATTATATCTCCCCGAAAAAGTTTTTAAACTATTGTTTTTATGTTGTTTCAATCGTTCTTTTAATTGTTTTGAACGACCTACATAAAGAACAGTATGATTTTTATTTGTTAATATGTAAACGTAATGTAAATCCACTTTCGATTAAAAAGATTTCCGCCTTCGCGGATAATGACAAACAATTTATATTTTGAAATAATCAATATAATTCTCTAAATCCTTATCACCGCGACCGGACAAACTCACCACAACAACATCGTTTGGCTTAAAGGTTTTCTGCTCGAAAATAGCTAAAGCGTGCGAGCTTTCAATAGCCGGAATAATGCCTTCCAGTTTGCATAGTTCCAAACCTGCTTTCATCGCATCATCATCGGTAATGGCCATAAATTCGGCACGTCCCGTTTTACATAAATGCGCGTGCATGGGGCCAACACCCGGATAATCCAACCCTGCCGAAATGGAATAGGGTTCGGTGATTTGGCCGTCGCTGGTTTGCATCAATAACGTTTTGCACCCGTGGATGATGCCTTCTTTACCCAATACCGAAGTAGCGGCACTTTCGCCAGAATCAACGCCCAAACCAGCAGCTTCAACAGCAATTATCTTAACATCTTTTTCATGTAAATAATGGTAATACGTGCCAGCCGCATTACTGCCACCGCCAATACAGGCCACGACATAATCGGGGTTTTCTCTGCCTTCGTGCGCTTTGAGTTGCCATTTTATTTCTTCCGAAATTACGGCTTGAAATCGCGTAACCATATCCGGATAAGGGTGTGGGCCAATAGCCGAACCAATAATGTAATGCGTGTTTACGGGGTTGTTTATCCAATCGCGTATGGCTTCGTTGGTGGCATCTTTTAAGGTGCGGCTACCAGACAGAGCAGGAACCACTTTGGCGCCCAACATTTTCATTCTGGCAACGTTTGGCGCTTGTCGCGCAATATCGATTTCGCCCATATATACAATGCACTCAAGACCCATTAAGGCACAAACGGTAGCGGTTGCCACCCCGTGTTGTCCTGCACCGGTTTCGGCAATAATCCTGGTTTTGCCCAATCGTTTGGCCATAAGGATTTGGCCTATGGTATTGTTTATTTTATGTGCGCCTGTGTGGTTTAAATCCTCACGTTTTAAATAGATTTTGGTATTGTATTTTTCTGAAAGACGCTTTGCAAAATACAGCGGTGATGGGCGACCAACATAGTCTTTAAGCAATTGGTTGAATTCCTTTTGAAATTCTGGTTCGGCCATGACCTTAAGGTAATTTTGGCGCAATTCCTCTACGTTTGGGTATAGCATTTCTGGGATAAATGCGCCTCCAAATTCGCCGTAATAGCCTTTTTCGTTTACGTTGTAATTTTTCATATTTTTTTGTCATTCCCGCGAAGGCGGGAATCTGTTTAATTTTACTTCAATTTATAATGGATTCCGTATCAAGTACGGAATGACAAGTTCTTTTTAAATGCTTTTAAATTTTCAATATCTTTTAATCCGGGTTCTATTTCAAATTTACTGTTTAGGTCTACTGCGTAACAATATTTTGAGGCTTCGCTTTGTTGAAACTTTTTAAGGTCTGCAATTTGATTCAGTCCTATGCCACCACTTAAAAAGAAGGGTTTGGTTGAAGGGTAATCACGTAAAACATTCCAATCAAAAGTGTAACCATTGCCTCCTGGTAACTTGCCTTTGGTGTCGAATAAAAAGTAATCGCAAACAGCCTCATAAGGTTTTAATATATCGAAATTAAACTCATCCTTGATTGAGAATACTTTGATGATTTCGAAACTTTCGTCATTGCGAGACTTTTTTTCTAAGTGGAAGCCATCTGTTTCTTTTGATGAGATTACTTCGTCGTTTCTCTCTTCGTAATGACGTTTTAAAGCGTTACAATATTCCGGCGATTCGTTACCATGTAATTGAATGGCCTGTAAGTTATGTGCTTTTATTTTTTCTAATACAAAATCTAATTCGGCATCAACAAATACACCTGTTTTTTTTATTGATTGAGGTAATTCCGGAATTTGGTCTTTATCGAAATTCCTTGCAGATTTTTCATAAAAAATAAACCCAAGATAGTCAGGTTGCAATGCCGCAACTTGTGTGATATTATCTTGATATTTCATACCGCAGACCTTAAGCCTCACCCTAGCCCTCTCCAAAGGAGAGGGAATTGATTGCGCGATATGTTTTTTCTTTTTATTCATAAAAGTAATAGTTCTCTTCCTTTGGAGGAGTTAGAGGAGGCTTTTAATAAATTCTGTTGCGCTCGCTCCGGGATTATTGGTTTTCATAAAGTTTTCGCCTATTAAAAAACCTTGATAACCATAAGGTTTTAATTCTTTGATAGCTTCAATGCTACTAATGCCACTTTCTGATATTTTTACAAAATCGTTGGGAATGAGTGTACTTAATGTTTTGCTTGTTTCTAAACTGACATCGAAGGTTTTTAAATTTCTGTTGTTAACACCCAACATGTCTAAACTGGGCATGATGGATTTATGCAATTCTTCTTCGTTGTGCACCTCCAAAAGTACATCTAGATTTAGACTTTTTGCCAATTCTGAAAACTGCTTGATTTCGGCCTTCGTTAAAATAGCAGCTATTAAAAGGATAACATCTGCACCAAAACCCTTGGCTTCGAGAATTTGGTATTCGTCTATAATAAATTCTTTGCGCAGCAATGGTAAGCTACAGTTTTCGCGGGCAATAATCAAATCGTCAAGGAAACCGCCAAAATAGATTTCATCGGTTAAAACCGACATTCCGCAAGCGCCTGCATGCTCGTAACCCATAGCTACATCTTCAATTTTGACCGTATTGTTAATTACAGATTTTGAAGGCGATTTTCTTTTAAATTCTGCAATAATCCCCGTTTGACTTGTTCTTAATTTTTTTGATAGTGAAATAGTTTTTCTTTCAAAATAAGGTGTTCTTTCAAATATGTCAATAGGAATTAATTCTTTTTTTAAATCAACTTCTTTGCGTTTATCGATTACTATTTTATCTAATATATTCATTGTTTTAATCTTAAATTTTCAGCAATATAAATAACTGCATACTGCGTACTGAAAACTGCTTACTTTTACCTACTTAATTCAATTAATGTGTCTAAACTATTTTTTGCTTTACCGGAAAGCAGCGATTCTTTGGCCAATTCAAACCCTTCTTTATGGCTTATTTGGATTGTGGTGGCAATGGCTAAACCGGCGTTGGCACAAACAACATTGTTTTGGGCTTCGGTGCCTTTTCCGCTAATTACATTCACAAATATTTTAGCGGCATCATCAACGGTGTTACCTCCAAAAATAGATTCTTGTTTTATTTGGGAAACGCCTAAATCCTCAGGTGCAAATAGGGTTTCGGAATGATTTGAAATCACCTTGGTTTTTCCTGTTAAAGATATTTCATCATAACCATCCAAAGCATGCACGATACTGTAATTTTTATCGGTTTGCTGATATAAGTAGCCATACAAACGTTGCAATTCCAAATTAAAAACACCAACCATTTGATTTTTTGGAAACGATGGATTTACCATGGGACCTAACATATTGAAAAATGTTTTTACGCCCAATTCTCTGCGGATGGGCGCTACGTTTTTCATAGCTGGATGAAATAATGGTGCGTGTAAAACACAAATTCCTGCCTTGTCGATGGAATGTTTTAAAAAATCTTCGTCATTTGAAAATTTAATCCCTAAATGTTCCATAACGTTTGAAGAACCGCAAGCGGAAGACACACCGTAATTACCATGTTTTGCAACTTTAATACCTGCACCGGCTGATACAAATGAAGATAGCGTGGATATGTTGAAGGTGTCTTTTCCGTCGCCACCCGTTCCGCATAAATCCACAGCATTAAAATCTTTTAAATCAATGGCAATACATAATTCTAAAAGGGCATCTCTAAAACCTTGAAGCTCCTCGAGGGTAATGCTGCGCATCATAAAAACGGTTAAAAATGAAGCGATTTGGCTTTGGTTATACATACCGTTTGATATGTTTACCAAGACTTGTTTGGCTTCTTCGCTGGATATGTTTTCGTGATTTATTAACCGGTTTAATAGTTGTTTCATAGCCTAAGATTTAATCCAGTTTTTAAGAATTTGTTTTCCGTTTGGAGTCAACACCGATTCTGGGTGATATTGTACACCTTTTACATCGTATACTTTGTGGCGTAACGACATGACTTGTCCGTTTTCATCAAAAGAAGTGGCCTCTAAGCTGTCAGGTAAATTTGGATTAACTACCCATGAGTGATAACGACCAACTTCCATGTTTTTTTCTAAACCAGCGAATAAAGGTTCATCGTCAACAGTTATTTTCACTTTGGTTGCAACACCATGATAAACTTCGTCCAAATTAATAATTGAACCACCAAAAACTTCGCCAATAGCTTGTTGTCCTAAACACACGCCCAAGATGCTTTTTGTAGGTGCATATTTTTTTATTATGGCTTTTAGCAAACCTGCTTCGTCCGGAATCCCTGGACCTGGCGATAATACGATTTTGCTGAAAGGTTCAACATCTTGTAAGGTTAATTTATCGTTTCTAACTACGGTTACATCGCAGTTTAAATCTTCTAAATAATGAACCAAATTGTAAGTAAAACTGTCGTAATTGTCTATAACTAATACTTTCATAAGCCTCTTTTTATTTCCACAAAGGCGGAAATCTTTTTAAATTATTTTTTTATTTCAAAAATTGCTCCAACTTTCTAACTTCTAACTTCTAACTTCTAACTTCTAACTTCTAACTTCTAACTTCTAACTTCTAACTTCTAACTTCTAACTTCTAACTTCTAACTTCTAACTTCTAACTTCTAATTTTAGATATTTTCAGCCAATTCGATAGCTTTTGTTAACGCGCCCAATTTATTGTACACTTCCTGCAGTTCGTTTTCCGGGTTGGATTTTGATACTAATCCGGCACCTGCTTGCCAATGTAATTTATGGTTTTTACTTAAGAATGTACGAATCATGATGGCGTGATTAAAGTTGCCCTCAAAATCCATAAACCCAATGGCGCCACCGTAAAAGGTACGACTTGTTTTTTCGTACTGCTCGATAAGTTGCATCGCACGGTGCTTTGGAGCACCGCTTAAAGTACCGGCAGGAAACGTGTCCGCCACCACTTGCATGGTTGAGGTTTCTTTATGCTTTTGCCCCGTAACTTTACTTACCAAGTGGATAACGTGCGAGAAGAACTGCACTTCGCGATACGTATCGACAGTTACGTGGCTGCCGTTGCGGCTTAAATCGTTTCGTGCCAAATCTACAAGCATCACGTGTTCAGCATTTTCTTTATCGTCAACCGCCAATTGTTTTGCTAATTCGGCATCTTTTAAATCGTTTCCGGTGCGTTTAAAAGTTCCGGCTATGGGGTGGATTTCGGCTTTTCCGTCGCTTACAATGAGTTGTGCTTCGGGCGAACTGCCAAATATCTTAAAGTTTCCGTAGTCGAAATAAAACAAATATGGTGATGGATTTATACTGCGTAATGCGCGATACACATTAAACTCGTCGCCTTTAAATTCCTGCTGAAAGTTTTTTGATAATACCAATTGAAACACATCGCCCCTAGCACAGTGCTTTTTGGCTAATTCCACATGGGTTTTATACTCGTTGTCGGTTAAATTTGATGTGATTTCCCCGTTTGATTTAAAGTTGTAAGACGCAAAGTTTTTAGCTTTTATCAGATGAAGAATAGCATCGATATTGCTTTCGTTATTAAAACAATGTGCAAAAATATAAGCTTCGTTTTTAAAGTGATTTATAGCGATTATGTTTTGATATACCGCATAATAAACATCGGGGATTGCGATTGAATTTTCTTTTTTTGAAATATCTACATCTTCAAAATACCTAACGGCATCATAAGCGATATAGCCAAAAATCCCGTTGTTAATGAATTTGAATTTTTCAGAAGAATCTGCCTTAAATCGTTTTGTAAATTGATGGATTTCCTCTGATACATTTGTTGTGTTGTCTATGTTTTTTGATACCGAACTACCATCGGGAAAGGTTTGAGAAATAACCTCGTTTTCAACTTTAATCGACGCTATGGGGTTAAAACAGATATACGAAAAACTGTTGTCGTTGGCATGGTAATCGCTACTTTCCAACAGAATACTGTTTGGGTGTTTATCTCTAATTTTAAGATAAATACTCACAGGTGTAATGGTGTCTGCAAGAATTTTTTTGTAATGTGTTGTTAGCTGGTACATAGTTTTAAATTGAAAAAGGCTTGTCGTGAACGACAAGCCTTTTTTTGATATTTTTAAATTTTAAATACACTAAGGATTTACTTCACGAACGTAAGTTTGAAAAGCACCACCACCAAGTATGATTTAAAATTGTATTCATTATTTTTGTTTTATCCCAATGGCTATCGGGAGGTCAAATATAGAAATGAAAATAATATTACACAAAACTTTGGTCGATTTTTTATTTAAATGTTTGTTAAACTGTAATATTTACAACAAACAATTATTTATTTTTATGCTTATGAAATTTAAAGTGCTAATTTTTGCGATACTAATAACGGTTAGTTGTGCCAATAAAAACAAGAAATCCCAAGTTGCTATTAATACCGCTAAAAATGAAGTGGTAAGTAACTCGGATGAAAAAGACATAAATTTAGAAGTTTATGACTTTGCGGGTTTCGAGAAGTTTTTACATAAAAAAGATAATAAAATTTACGTGATAAATTTTTGGGCAACTTGGTGTGCGCCCTGTATTAAAGAGTTGCCATATTTTGAAAAACTAAATACGGAATACAGCAATAAAAATGTTGAAGTTATTTTGGTGAGTTTGGATTTTCCGCATTTGTACGAAAAAAAATTAAAGCCATTCATTAAGAAAAAACAACTACAATCTAAAGTGATTGCTTTGGATGATGCCGATATGAATTCATGGATTCCAAAGGTAGATGAGAGTTGGTCCGGATCAATTCCGGCAACGGTTATGTATAAAAATGAGGAGCGTAAATTTTTTGAGAAACCTTTTAATTATGAAGAACTAGAGGCAGAAGTAAATAAATTCTTAAAATAGAATAAGATGAAAAAGACTATTAAATTAATTTCGGCATTGGTCGTTGTGCTTATTGTGAGTGCTTTTACACTGGCAAAATCAAATAATGATACGGGCTATAAAATAGGTGATGTTGCCGAAGATTTTTCACTTAAAAACATTGATGGCAATATGGTATCCTTGGCAGATTACGAAGACGCCAAAGGATTCATTGTTATATTTACCTGCAACACCTGCCCATACGCCGTGATGTACGAAGATAGAATTAATGCCTTAAACAATAAATACGCCAGCAAAGGTTACCCCGTAATTGCCATTATGCCCAACAATACCAGCGTGCAACCCGGTGATAGTTTTGAGGCCATGAAACAACGTGCCAAAGAAAAAGGCTTTACGTTTCCGTACTTAATTGACGCGCAGCAAACGGTTTACCCAAAGTTTGGAGCCACAAAAACGCCCCATGTGTTTATTTTGCAAAAGGGAGATGGTTTAAACATTGTTGAATACATAGGAGCCATTGATGACAATTACAAAGATGCTTCGGCAGTAAAAACCAAATATGTTGAGGATGCTGTTGATGCGTTGTTAAACGGTGAAGAGATATTGCACACCGAAACCAAAGCGATTGGTTGTTCAATTAAAGCTTAAATGAATAATTAAGATTTCCGCGAAAGCGAAAATAAAAATATAATAATCCGGGGTTTTGTACTTCGGATTTTTTTTTCAATCATTATTTAATCGGATGTATTAAATTTGCAGAAATTAAATTAAAAGAAATGGAACATTTAAGTCAAGACGAGTGGGTATCGCAATTAGAGAACGATGATAATGCAGTTATTATTGATGTGCGAACAGATGATGAGGTAGCCGATGGAGTTATTAAAAACGCCATTCATATCGATATTTATAAAGGACAGGAGTTTGTTAATGAGATTGAAGCACTCGACAAAGACAAAAACTACTACGTGTATTGCAGGTCTGGGAACAGAAGCGGGCAAGCCTGTAGTATTATGGGGCAATTGGGTTTTGAGAACGCCTATAATCTTGAAGGTGGTATTTTGGAATGGGAAGGCGATCTGGTAGATTTAGATTAAAAATTTTAAAATGAAAAAAGCAATAGTCGGCATCGTATTTCTATTTCTGGGAGTAACGCTTATTGGGTGTAATAAAAAAACTGAAGCCAAAGTGGTTTCGGCAAAAGAGGTGCAAACCCTTTTAGAGTTAAATAACGTGCAGTTAATTGATGTTAGAACCCCAAAGGAATTTAAAGAAGGTCATATTGAGAATGCTCAAAACATAGATTTTTTGTCATCTACTTTTACAGAAGACATAAAAACGTTAGACAAAGAAAAACCAATCATTGTTTACTGCCGTTCGGGAAAAAGAAGTGCCAACAGCACTAAAAAGCTACAGGAAGCCGGTTTTACCGAAATATACGATTTAGAGGGCGGCATACTAAAATGGAAACAAGAAGGTTTTAAAACACAGTAAGCTTTTAAAGAGGCTGTCTAAAAAGTCTCTTTCCATGTCATATTGAGCTTGTCGAAATATTTTAACTTATTGATAATCAAGATCGGTTTCGACAAGCTCAACCTGACAAATTAAATTCAATAGACTTTTTAGACAGCCTCTTTTTTATAAAATCTATTCATACACAAATATTTAGTATATTTACTTCACTCCAAATAGTGAGCCTTCATCTTAAATGATTTATTTCATTTATTATAAAAATCAAACTCTCCTAAATCATTTTTAATAGCACACTATATAATAGATATATAGTTATTAACCAACCAAATAATTTTAATTATGATTAAAAAAACAATTTCAGTACTGGCTGTTATTGCCATGGTATTTAGTGCCGCGGTAACAGCAAATGCCCAAGAAGACAAATCGTATACTATGTGGGAAAACATTTTGTTAACACCTGATAATACTAAATTAAAAGTATTATCGGAAAACATGAGAAAACACAATGCGCAATACCATAAAAAAGCACCGTATAATGCCACCGTTTACAATATAGTTTCCGGACCCAATTCGGGAAAGATTATCTGGCAAATGGGACCAATGAATTTTAAGCATAACGATACACGCCCAGGCGAAGGCGGACACGATGAAGATTGGAGGGATAACGTGATGCCGTACATAAAAAAAATGCATACCATTGAGTATTGGACCCAAAACGATAAATTATCTAATACCAGCATGTTAGCAGGAGAAAGTATTACTCATCCGCTTTTATTTGTAAGAGTTGGCGAGATTGAAAAGGATCACGTGTCATCGGTCAATCAGTTTTACAAATATGTAAGTGAAACCGTTAAAGCTATGGAAGGCGATAACCCTTGGGGCTTGTATTATAACGAGTTCAGACAGGGTAATTTAGGGCGCCATGTGGCTTCGGTAAGTTTTTATAAAAACTGGACCGAATTTGACGAAGATGAGAACAATTTCAAAAAGACTTTTGAAAAAGTACACGGCGAAGGAAATTGGCAAATGTTTTTAGATATGGCCAACAGAACTTTTGCCGATTCCTGGGACGAAATATGGATGTATAATCCTAAAATGAGCGGTCATTAACAACCATTTTTAATAAGGCTCTCAACTTACTTAAAATAAAAAAACCTTTGGTGTCATTTATGCATTTCAAAGGTTTTTTATATTTAATAATTCGTTCAACTTCTTTTTGGGTACTTTACCTTTTTTATTTTTTGGCACCGTTGCTTTTTTATATTTTTACTTGAAATAAACTGAATATAGCATTTATAAACTTCCTAAGAGAAAACGTTATGGAAAATGGTTTCGTAATATTATCAATAGTAGCATTATTGTTTTTAAGTATATATGGGTATACTTATGGTTCTGTGGCATTGGCAAAGATCAAACAAAAGAAAGCTGAAAAAAAAGAATTGATGAATGAAGAAATGAGACTTGAAGAAAGAAAAAGAAAACAAGCCATGAGAGATGAAAAACTAAGAAAGCAAAATAAAAGACGCGAAGAAATTAAACACGAGCTTAAATTGCTTGAAGAAATGAAACGCAATAACGAAAGGCTTAATACCATGCGTGTTGAAACAATGAAGGAGAAAAAAGTAAGCTAAAAATTAAATTATAAAATTGAAAAACGCGATGTTTAAAATTTAAACATCGCGTTTTTTTTGATTCTATTTTTAAAGTTTAACAACCGTTATTTTTCCCTTTTTTGAATTTTTGAGGTATTGGCAAACTTTTCTATAATTATTTTAGGGTTGTTATATAAATAAAGCGCACTCGAACCCGATAGTGAAACCGATATGTTATCGGTAACCTCAAGCGTAACATCACTCGACGTTTCAGAGGAAAGGCTACAGTTTGTAACCGTAAAGTTTTTGCCGTTAAACTGCGAGTTGTTATCCGTTCTCAACAACAAATTATCACAATCCCCTTCAATGGTGGCATTGGTGCGTTGGTACAAATCGGCTTTTAAAACAGGCGATTGTATTAAAGCCTCCAACTTACTGTAACCATTTAAAACAATTTGGGTGCTATCGGCAGTTAAATTAAGTTTAACCTTAGATTTGTCCAGACTTTCCATATTAAAATTGTTGGACTGTATGGTTAATCCAGCTTTAGAGCTTCCAATGGTTTTAAGGCTGGCATTATTTAAATCCATTGTGGCTAACGAGAGTATTTCGCCATTTTCACGAGTTTCAATATGTCTTAAAGCACCATCGTAATTCACCTTTATATTCAATCGTTTTTTCGAAGTAATTCTTTTTGTTTTATTAAAAGTAAGGACACTATCGCGCACATTAAAAGTGATAAACTCATGGAGGTTTTCATCCGTTTCAACTAAAACCGATGGTTCTTTGTTAAATATTATTTCAATTTCAAAATCCTCATCAACAATAATGCTGTGAAATGAATTTATAGGTGTTCGTAAAACGGTTACATTTCTGTTGCCTTTCACTTTCTCTGTATTTTGGGCTTGGGTTGCGAAACAAATACTAAATGTAAAAAGTAATGAGAGCAGTGTTTTGTTCATTTTATTTACGGATTAATTATTAAATGGCTTGTAATTATCAATTGGACACAGCTTAATACACTCGGTCACTAACAAAGATATTGTAAAACGGCCCTAAAAACTTAAAAGCTGTTTTGCTAAAACCTAAAATCTTCGGGTTTGTATTGAAAAAACGGCTGCATATCGCTGTAGCTATTAAAGATAATATAATAAATGTCATAATTGCATGTGGTTAATCTAATGTATGATAAAAATCATGTTTTAGCAGACTTATTAAATAGAACTTTGCATAAATAAATGAAGCAATAAAAAAACAGAAATTATGAGAATTTTAAATTTAACGAGTATTATAACATTATTTATACTTACGGCTTTTTCTACCGAAAGATGTTTTGGGCAGGAATTTAAACTTGATAACAGCCAATCTACTGTAATTGTACACGGAACTTCAAGTTTACATGATTGGGATATAAAAGCCGAATCACACACAGGACACATCACATTTAAAGATATAAACACTGGCGAAATTGATAAACTGAATGTTGAGATTATGGCAGAATCTTTAAAGAGTGGAAAAAGGGCCATGGATAAAAACACCTATAAAGCCTTAAACACAAGCGAATTTAAAAAAATAACTTTTAGTGCAACTACTGCCAAGGTTTTAAGCCAAATTTCAG
The DNA here is from genome assembly GCF_048381975.1 of Hwangdonia sp. Lineage (NCBI taxonomy): Bacteria > Pseudomonadati > Bacteroidota > Flavobacteriia > Flavobacteriales > Flavobacteriaceae > Hwangdonia > Hwangdonia sp. The sequence goes on from NZ_JBLWYT010000002.1 coordinate 232,909, forward strand.
AATCTAAATATAAAGTGGAGGTTGTGGGGAACTTAACAATCTCTGGAAAAACCAACAAGGTTACTTTAAAATTTGATATTGAAATCGATAGCAATAAAATAGAACTGAACGGAGAAAAAAGTATAAAAATGACAGACTTTAATATAGACCCTCCAAAAGCATTACTCGGAACCATAACAACAGGAGACGACATAACCATAAAATTTAAATCAATTTTTAAAAAATAGTAAAGCAATAAATAAAACAAAAATTTAGAAGTATGAAAACAATTTTTAAAAACACATTAATTATAGCATTAGTGCTAACAGGGTTTAGCATAAGTGCTCAGAGTAGAAAGCTTGATAATTTTAGGCAACCCGATAAAAGCGGATTAAATGTATTTGAGGCGCCAAAAGACTCAATAACAACCTTTGATGGTGTAAAAGTAAGAATAGGCGGTTCATCAACGCTTCAATATCAGGATTTGAGCCATGAAAACTCAGGAGCTGTTCCTTTAAAGGAAATAGGAGGCAACTTTAACTTAGCCACCGCCAATTTAGATTTAGACGTTGTATTATATGATGGTGTTAGAATGCATTTACGTACATACCTATCATCACGTCATCACCCAGAACCATATGTAAAAGGCGGTTATTTTCAAATAGATAAACTGGATTTTATCAGCGAAGGGTTTTTAAGTAATTTTATGAAGCATGCAACCATTAAAGTTGGACACATGGAAAACAACTACGGTGATGCTCATTTTAGAAGATCTGATAACGCACAAGCCATTTACAACCCGTTTGTGGGCAACTTAATTATGGATGCATTTACAACTGAGGTTGGTGCCGAATTGTACTACCAATGCGATAGTGGATTTTTAGGAATGGTTGGTTTTACCAATGGTAAACTAAACCAAGCTGTTGACAATCCTGGTACTGGCGGAGCTTCTTTCTTAGCTAAATTAGGTTACGATAAGCAGTTTAATGATGATTTCAGATTCAGATTAACAGGATCGTTATACAACACAGGAGCTGTAAGAACATCGTACTTATACAGTGCAGATAGAGCAGGTTCTAGATACTATTTAGTGTTGGAAGATGAAGATGCTTCAACAAAAGGTAATTTCAGATCTGGACGTTATAACCCGAATTTAAGAAATAAAATTACGGCTATTATGTTTAACCCATTCTTGAAGTACCAAGGTTTAGAGTTTTTCGGAACTATTGAAACTGCCAAAGGAAAAGCAGATTCTGAAGCAGAAGAAAGAACAGCTAAACAGTTTGCAGGTGAGCTTATTTATAGATTTGGTGCTACCGAAAACTTTTATTTAGGTACACGTTACAATAAAGTTGACGCCGAGGAAGCCAATGGAGATGATGTTGAAATATCAAGATTCCAATTAGGCGCAGGTTGGTTTATGACCAATAATATTTTATTGAAACTTGAATATGTTTCTCAAAAACACGACGGATACAATACCAGCAGTATTTTTGATGAAGGAAAGTTTAACGGATTTATGGCAGAGGCTGTAATTAGTTTCTAAATAGTTTTTTTAAAAGATTATATCAAGTCTCGGTGTTTACGTTTGAATTTAATTTTTTAAATTTATAACTAACATTGAGACTTGTTTGTTAAAGGCCTATATGATGAAAAAGATTTTATTATTTTTTCTGATGCTAATTGTTTTGGGGTTTACATATATTGAAACCGTAAAAGAAACAGCTGTACATATAACTCCCGAAAGTAGTCTGATTATAAAAGGAAAAACTAATATAAATAAATTTGATTGCGAATTTGATGTACAGAATTTAGAAAGCCGAATTCCGGTTTTATTTGAGCTTTTAGATGGTATAATGGTTTTTAAGGAAACCCAGCTTGTTTTGAATAATTCTTGTTTCGATTGTGGTAATAGAGGTATGAATAAGGACTTTTATAACTTGTTAAATTCCGATGAACACCCCAACATAACTCTCAAATTAAAAAAAATAGAAGGTCATCTTTCAAAAAACAACATAGTACATGCCAATATAGATATAGCTATTGCGGGGATAGTAAATTCGTATGATTTGCCCTTAAAATTTGAAGGCGATAAAACGATGAACGTTTCCGGGGTTTTAGATGTAAATATCTGCGATTTTAACCTAGAGCCTCCTAAAAAAGCATTGGGACTTATAGTTGTTGATGACTGGATACAAATTCATTTTCAACTGAAAATCCAAGAACATTAAGAAATTAATTTAAAACCCCGGAATGATTAATTCCGGGGTTTTTTTGGTTGGTCATTTTTTGGTTGGATTATTGGGCCTACTGTTTTCTAACACTGCCGGACGAGCTCTTGTTTTTATTCACTTTTTCCGGATTGCCATAATATTTAATATCGCCGCCACTGGTGGCTTTTGCAGTAAGCTCTTTTACGGTGTTTACCGAAATGTCTGCGCCGCTTGTTGCTTTAACCTGACTGGATTCGGCAATTAAATTCGATGCTTTAATATCGCTGCCACTGGTTGCTTCGGCAATGAGTTTTTCGGTTTTACCGGATAGTTTTAAATCGCTGCCACTGGTCGATTTACATTCCAAAATCGAGGTATTTACATCTAATTTCATATCGCTACCACTAGTCGATTTCAATTTCAAATGGTGGGCACTAATGGTGTTTGTTGCGTATACGTCGCTACCACTTGTTGAGGTGATGGCCGAAATATCCTTAAAACTAACCATTACTTTTTTGGCTGTAGCTTTACCAATATTTTCTTTGGTGTGAATTTTTAATACACCGTCAACCACTTCGGTTAAAATAAGTTCGTGTAAATTTTCGTCGGCTTCAACCGTTAGGCTCACATGGTCGGCTTGTGTTAAATACACATCTAAACCTTCGGTGGCTTTAATAGCTGAAAATGATTCGCTAATAGCCCGTTCTTCAATTTGTACATTACCATTGCCACGAACGCCAGAGTTCATGTTAATATCAAAATTACATGATACCAGGGTTAAACTCAATAAAGTAGCTACGATAATTTTTGTTAGTGTTGTCATAGTTGTTCGTTTTTTGATTAATTACTTTTTGATGATTCAAATATCTAAAAAGCATTATGCTTTTTTAAATATACATTTCTGAATTGTAGTTTTTTAATGATGAATTGTTTTAGTTGTTTTTAGATTTTATCGAAATACCATCGCCATCAATGTTTACCTTAACATCGTCGTCTTTGGCTTTTATTCCGGTTTTATCAATTTTTACGCTAGAGCTATCCATGGTTACCTTTAGGCCTTTTTCGTTTATTTTTAGGCTGGAGTTTTCATCTTCGATGTCCACATCTATTTTGTAATCTTCCTCAACAGGGCAGTCCAAACACTCAATATCATCTTCTAAAATTTTTAAATACTGATTGGTGTCCTTTGAGGTAACAATGGTGGTGTTATATCGGTGATAGTCTAAAAACGATTTCGTGTTCGTGTTAAAGTTGGCAATTGTGCCTTCAGGTAAATAAAGAATAATTACCACTTCCTGATCGCTGAATTTGTTTTTAGTATCCGTTGTTAAATAAGAGTCTAAATGCAAGCTGTTGTTTTTTAAGGCATAATTGTAATTGATGTTTTTAGCACGTTCAATGGCGGTTTCATAATTTCTCCCGTCGGCACTCTTGTCAATACTTATGGTGGCTAACGAATCGTTGGTAGATTTTACTATAATCCTGATGTCCGATGAATAAATAACTTTTTCACCTTTTTCGTTATGCGCCAGTTTAAAATTATTATGGTTCCTGTAAAAACGATTGTTGTAATTATCGTTGCTTACCATTTTAACATTTAAAGTGTCGGTAGCCATAATGGGCAACTCCTTTTTCTCAACCACACGCTCATCAAAAGCATGTTCGCTGGCTTGTCGCACACCAATAACCACCAATCCGATAATAGACATGAGCCACACCCCCAACAACGTGAATTTTGCAATGCTTCCAATCGATTTTAAGTTGTTAATTAGAATTTTCAATCCTAAATAAAACAGAAAAAAGAACGGAATACCAACCGTAAAAAAGGTTAATAACGATACGAGCCATATGGGTGTATTTCCGGCGTTTACAATCTCTACAAGGTCAAGACCTGGTAAATGAATAACATCTACAACACCTAAAGAAAGCAATGTTACAATTAGGGCAATAAGGGTTACGGCACTTATAAAAATTAAAAGAATACCAATAAATTTTGCAAAAACCTTTAAGAAAAACATAATCACTTCTCCAATGGTATCAAAAAAAGTTCGGGAAGACGATTTTATTTTATTCCCCTGTTTGCTGAAATCCACTTTTTTTGCAGCATCGGTTACCGAATCGCTCACGTTTTTAGCCGCACCGGAAACAGATTCGGTTACGTTTTTTGCCACATCGGTAACTGTGCCAGATACGTTTTCAAAGCCGTCCTTTATTTTTTTTTCAATGTTGCTAATGTTAACCGGCTCACCGGTCATCATTATTTTTTCCGAAGTCGTTTTAGCCTCCGGAACCAAAATCCAAAGCAAAATGTATAACAGAATACCGGTTCCGGCTCCAAAAATTAAAATTATCCAAGCCAAACGCACCCATAACGTATCAATGCCAAAGTAGTGCCCCAATCCGGACGATACCCCTCCAATATACGAGTTGTCGGTATCTCTAAATAATTTTTTAGATGGCGCCGTTTTTCTTCTGTACGTCGCTTGCGGCTCATCCTCAAAAATCTCGTCGTCTACCAAATAATCTTCAGGTTGCCCCATTATGGTAATCACTTCGTCTACCTCTTTAATACGTATAACTTGTTTGTCGTTTTGTACACGCTCGTTAAAAAGTTCTGCAATACGCGCCTCAATATCCGCTATAATTTCAGAGCGTCCTTGAGAGTCTGTAAATGAACGTTTTATAGCCTCAAGATAGCGCTGCAATTTTAAGTATGCATCCTCATCTATATGAAAAAATATACCTGCTAAATTTATGTTGACTGTTTTATTCATTTTTTTGTTGTTTTTTGGCTTGTTACTATTGTTACTGCATTGTGCAATTCGCTCCAGGTGGTGTTTAATTCCTTTAAAAACAATTTCCCTGTTTCGGTTAATCCGTAATATTTACGTGGTGGTCCAGAGGTCGATTCCTCCCATCTGTAATTTAAAAGACCTGCGTTTTTAAGTCGTGTTAGCAAAGGGTAAATGGTGCCCTCAACCACTAGCAACTTAGCATCTTTTAGGGTGCTTAAAATTTCTGCTACATAAGCATCGTCGTCCTTTAAGACCGATAGTATGCAGAATTCCAATACGCCTTTACGCATCTGTGCTTTTGTGTTTTCTATCTTCATGTTCTTAAGCGATTTAATATGGTGAAACTGTTCATTTTTTGATTGATTCGATGATTGTTATTGATGAAATTTTTATTTTGTCACTTCGAGTGATTCCTATTTTTTTTTTATCGGAATTGTACCGAGAATTTGGGCGTTACCCCGTTGGTCGCTGAGGCTCCCGAAGCGGGGTCGCGCTTTCCGTTACAAGTCCTCGCTCGTGCCTCGCTGTGGGCTTTCCTCTGCAATCCCTAACGCGGGACACTCCGCCATTTTCAGTACGCCGTCCGCAGCCATAATGCTATTTTAAAAAGTTAATGGTTAACGGATATTGATACAGTTCGCCATCGCGTGCCTTTAAACTGGCAATTACAATAAAAACCAGCTCTAAAATAAAACCCACTACGGCCAAAGCGCCCAATGCGCCGCCTATATAAAGCAGGGGCGATGGCTTGCCAATGTTTATATGAAAATTATGGAACCCGTTAAAATCTATAAAATCCAAACCGCTAAAAATCTTGAAAATAAAAAACGGAATGGTCAAGGTTCCTAAAATAATGGCGTACAGTAAAATACTCATCTGAAAATTTATAGCTTGCTTGCCATGGGCATCTATAAACTCCGATTTATCTTTGTTTACGCTCCATAATACAATGGGGCCAATAAAGTTTCCAAACGGAATAATAAACCGGCTAAAGGTCGATAAGTGAATAAAAGTGGCGATGTTTTTTTGATGATTGTCTATCATGATTCTAAAACGTATAATAGTTTCTTATGCAAATATATGTCTAAAAGAAGGTACTTTGTTACGCATAGTACTAGAATTTAACAAAAATTTAACGAATTGAAATGTCAATTATTTTCAATAATTTTGATGAAATTCAATTTAAAATGAAGTTAACACCTAGTAAAATAAACACATTCAATATATTTAAACTGCCTGCGGTTTTCTTAATGGGTGTTCGCGTAAAATCTATAAACAACGAAGCCTGTACGGTAACAGTTAAACATAAATGGATTAATCAAAACCCATTCAAATCACTGTTTTGGGCGGTGCAAGGTATGGCTGCCGAACTTACAACCGGCGCAATTGTTATGGCAAAAATTGCAGAAAGCGGTAAAAAGATTTCCATGTTGGTAACCACCAATAACGCCACATTCACCAAAAAGGCAACAGGCCGGATAACCTTTGTTTGTAACGATGGCGAGTTAATAGATAAAGCCTTGCAAAGAACCATTGAAACCGGTGAAGGGCAAACCATTTGGATGAAATCTGTGGGCACCAATGCAGATGGCGTCGTGGTGTCAACCTTTAATTTCGAGTGGAGTGTAAAAGTGAAAAGTTAGTTTTTAGTCGCAATTTTAGTCGCAGTCGCAGTTGGCAGTGAGCCACGTTGAGCTTTGTCTCTGTGTAAACTCCGTGAAACTCTGTGAAATAAATTTAACACCCGTTGGAAATTGTAATTTTTTTGAAACATTGTAACAAAACGCAAAACAAATCAACATATAAAATACTAAATAGCAAACAACTTAACAACATACAATATTATGACAGCACATGAAATTGACTACCGCATCTACGGCGAAGAAATGCAATACGTAGAAATAGAACTCGACCCACAAGAAGGCGTTGTGGCCGAAGCAGGAAGCTTTATGATGATGGACGATGGCATTAAAATGGAAACCATTTTTGGTGATGGCTCAGAAAAAGATTCTGGTTTTTTAGGTAAAATTCTAGGCGCGGGAAAACGTATATTAACTGGCGAAAGCTTATTTATGACGGTTTTTTATAACGATTTGGTAGGCAAACGAAATGTCTCTTTTGCATCGCCCTATCCGGGAAAAATAATCCCAATAGATTTAACCCGATTCAATGGCAAGTTTATATGCCAAAAAGACGCCTTTTTATGTGCAGCAAAAGGGGTAAGTGTAGGTATTGAGTTTTCAAAAAAACTGGGTCGCGGTTTGTTTGGTGGCGAAGGTTTTATTATGCAAAAATTAGAAGGTGATGGTATGGCGTTTGTGCACGCTGGCGGCACCATGGCCATGAAAGAGTTGGCAGCTGGCGAAACATTACGTGTTGATACCGGCTGTATTATAGGTTTCGACCAAACTGTGGATTACGATGTTGAGTTTGTAGGTGGCATTAAAAACACCATATTTGGCGGCGAAGGTTTGTTTTTTGCAAGGCTTCAAGGTCCCGGAACCGTTTATGTGCAATCTTTACCATTTAGCCGATTGGCAGGTCGTGTTTTGGCATCCGCTGCAAAAGGTGGCGGCAAAGATAAAGGCGAAGGCAGTATACTTGGTGGGTTAGGCGATTTATTGGATGGTGATAATAGATTTTAAGTGTTAAACTTTGTTTAATTTAAAGAAACAATGCAATTTTTTATTAACTTTAGGTGTTTAATAAAATATAGAAAGCCTATACACAAATCTACTTATAATTTAAACCAATAATCCTAATAGTAATTATGGCAAGAGCAATGCTAGAGTATACTAAAACTGTACTTAATAAAGTTAGTTTTGATACAACGTTGTTTTGCAGAGAAGTACAAAAGGCAGTTAACAGATTGTTACCCTATGAGATTGAAGAGCTTAAAATTTTTATTCAATCCCTTGTGCAGCAGAACCCAGAATTAAATCAATGTTTAATCTATTTAAAAGCATAAAAAAAAGCGGCCTTTTGGTCGCTTTTTTAGTTTTATTGATTTGAAGCGAGCGGACTAATTATCTCTACATCCTGAAAAGCAATTGCCCCACGAATAATTCCCGAAATGGTATCTTGTAAGGCTTCAACAATCTGTATTTTCAATTCGTTTTTATGGTATATTAAACTCACTTCCCGCGCAGGTGTAGGCTCGGTAAAATGGTGCAGGTTTTCTTTTTCGTTTTCCCTTATATCCAGCGTGTGTAAATAGGGTAGAAGCGTCATGCCCAAACCTTCGTTCGATAGTTTTATTAGCGTTTCAATACTACCGCTTTCCAATTGAAACTGGTCGTTGGTTTGGTTTTTAAATGCCTTACAAAGGTTAATTACGCCATCTCTAAAACAATGTCCATCTTCAAGGAGCAGCATATCGCTTATATCCAAATCGGATACCTTGATTTTTTTATTGGAATGCAAACGATGGCTTTTGGGAATGTAGCTTACAAAAGGTTCAAAATAAAGTACGCGTTCTTTAATGGTTTCGTTTTCAAGGGGTGTAGCGGCAATGGCGGCATCCAAATGCCCATCGGTGATGCGCTCTATAATTTCTTCGGTCGTTAATTCTTCTATTTTAAGCTTTACTTTGGGATGTTTTTTTATAAAAGCTTTTAAAAACATGGGTAACAACGTTGGCATTATGGTTGGAATGATTCCCAGCTTAAACTCGCCGCCAATAAAGCCTTTTTGCTGATCTACGATATCTTGTATTCTATACGATTCGTTCACGATATTTCTAGCTTGTTTCACAATTTTTTTGCCGATTTCGGTAAGCTCAATTGGCTTTTTGCTGCGGTCGAATATTTGCACATCAAGCTGTTCTTCGAGCTTTTGAATTTGCATGCTCAAAGTGGGTTGGGTAACAAAACATTTTTCGGCGGCTTTTGTAAAATTTTGATTTTCGGCTACTGCCAAAACGTAGTATAATTGAGTAATCGTCATAAGTATCAATTTAGACTATAAAAATATAAAAACTATCAATAATATTTATTAAATAGCCTGATAATTATGAGTTATTTTTGTGGTAAATAAAAGATCAATATGCAAATACCAAACAGTGGATTTGGTTTAATTGGTTAACATACAAGTTATTGAATTATTGATTTGATTTTTTAACCGAGCGAGAAAAGCAGTTAGAATTATATAAGCTCGGTTTAACGATATAGTTTAGTTTAGTTAGTTTTTAATCGACTTACTTAGGGGTTGTAGCCTAGGTAAGTCGCTTTGTTTTTGTGGCTATTAAAACATAATATTTATACCTAAATCTTCCGTTTTTAATTCAAACTTTGCCGATGCAAACTGTGGCGGACCATAACTTGCTGGGTTGTTTGACATGCCGTACGATTCTTTAGGCATACCGTTATCTTCAAAATCCATTTGATTGTTTTCGTTCTCGTCGTGCAATGCCATAACAGCATAAGGGCCAGGTTCTACATTTTTAAAAGTCACGGTTATTTTTCCGTCTACAATTTTGCTTTGTTCGCTTTTAATGCCTTTTCCTTTCATAAACGTGTTTTCTGTGTGAAGCGATAGCAGCACATTGCCTTTGTTGTTTTTAATATTTTCAATGGTTACGGTAATGTCTTTTCCTTCTTGATTGTCTTGGGCTTGTGTTAATGTAACGGTTAACAGTAAAGTAATGATGAGTGATAATGCCTTCATGATTTCATGGTTTTAATGGTTTAACACTTCAAATATCCAATTGTAAAGCAGGTTTTAACAATTGTTGTTACCCAACTGTAGATTTTTTATGATGAATTGTTTTTTGCTTGAAGACAGAAGACAGAAGACAGGAGTCTGGCGAACGGTAAGGGGTTGAAGTTGTGAGTTTGCAACAGCTTTGGCAAACAGGTGCGTTAGGGATTGAAATGGTAATCCTTTTTTGAGACACGAAAAAAAGATTGTAATGGAAAGCCCGACCCCGCTTCGGAAGCCTCAGCGACCGACGGGGTAACGCCCGAATTTACAGCAGTCCTCTTGCCTTAATTTCCAGATATTTGTTAATGGTGTCGATGGTGAGGTTTTCGGGTGTGGTTAGTATGGAATAGATGCCGTATTTTTTGAGTTCGTTGACGATTAAACGTTTTTCGAAATCGAATTTCTCGGCAATCACCTTATCGTAAATTTGCTGTACGGTTTCGGCTTTTTGGGTAATTAAACTGTTTAACTCGGTGTTTTTAAAGAAAATAACCACCAATAAATGGCTTTTGGCAATGGCTTTTAAGTAGGGCAGTTGGCGGTTTAATCCGTCGAGGGTTTCAAAATTGGTGTACATTAAAATGAGGCTTCGTTGGGTAATGTGCCTTTTGATATTGCCGTAAAGTCTGCTAAAATCGCTTTCGTGAAAATCTGTTTTTACGTTGTAAAGCGATTCTAAAATAAGCTGCATTTGAGAGCTTCTTCTTTGGGCAACTACGATGTTTTCAATCTTTTTGGAGAACGACAGCATGCCGGCTTTATCGTGTTTTTTTAGAACCACATTGCTGATAACCAAGGTGGCGTTAATGGCGTAATCTAAAAGGTTTAAGCCGTTAAAAGGCATTTTCATAACACGGCCTTTATCGATGATGGAATAGATGGGTTGCGATTTTTCGTCTTGAAATTGATTGACCATCAATTGGTTGCGTTTTGCCGTGGCTTTCCAATTTATAGTGCGCAGATCGTCGCCCAAAACGTAATCCTTTATTTGTTCGAATTCCATGGTGTGTCCCAGTCGGCGGACTTTTTTAAGGCCGTATTCGAGTGCATTTTGATTGATATTTAAAAGTTCAAACTTTTTTAATTGTTTAAAACTCGGATATGTTGGCACCATGGCACCGTGGTTAAAAGTAAAGCGTTTTGCTACCAATTTTAAAGCAGAAGAGGCATAAACGTTTAAATCACCAAAATGATATTCGCCTCGCTCCGTTGGTTTTAAATGATATTGAATTGATTTTGTTTTTCTCGGGGCAATCGTGTCTTTTATTTTAAAATCCCGCACTTGAAATTGCTCGGGGATTTCGTCAATAATTTCCAAATAAATGGAAAACGGATAGTTGTTGTTGATGCTTAAATCGATAATGTTTTTATCGCCGTTTGAAAATTTATCGGGTAAAATCCTGCGGGCTTCGATTTTATTTTTTCCAATAAAAACAATGATAAAATCTAAAACAAAAAGTAAAGCAAGCACTAAAATGGAGAGCTGTGCAATGTTAAATAACAACGGCACAAAATAACTTAAACCAAACAATACCACAATGCCAATGCCTGCGTAAAAGAATCGGGGTTGTATATAGAATGGTTTAAAGAGTTTCAATTTTGTTAGAAGTTAGAAGTTGGTGCGAACTATGGCTGAAAACTGTTGACTGTGTACTGCCAACTAATTACCGCGGTATCTCAACAGTTTCAATAATTTGTTTGATGATTTGTTTGCTCGACACGCCTTCCATTTCGCGTTCGGGTGTTACAATAACCCGGTGGTGCAACACAGGAATTGCGGCACGTTTAATATCTTCCGGTGTCACAAAATCGCGACCGCTCATGGCGGCAAATGCTTTACTGGATTTTAGTATGGCAATGGATGCCCGTGGCGATGCGCCCAAATATAAAAACCGATTGTTACGTGTGGCGACAATAAGTTCCGCGATGTATTTTAGCAAATGTTCTTCAACCAAAATTTGGGTAACTACATGTTGATACTCAGTAATTTGTTTGGTTGTTAAAAAGGAGGAAATGGTATCGGTTTTCTCGGTGTCTCTTAATTGGTGTTCTCTCGAAAGGATTTCAATTTCTTCATCTAAATTTGGGTAATCCACATCAATTTTAAACAAAAAACGGTCTAATTGCGCTTCGGGCAATCGGTATGTGCCTTCTTGTTCTATGGGGTTTTGTGTTGCCAGAACCATAAATGGCGCATCTAATTTATACTTGTTACCGTCAATGGTTATTTGCTGTTCTTCCATCACTTCAAACAAGGCCGCTTGGGTTTTGGCCGGTGCTCTGTTAATTTCGTCAATTAAAATCATATTTGAAAAAATAGGTCCTTTTTTAAATTCGAATTCGGAATCTTTTAAATTGAAAACCGAGGTACCTAAAATATCACTTGGCATTAAATCGGGTGTGAATTGAATGCGACTAAAACCGACACTAAACGATTTAGCCAACAGTTTTGCAGTAATGGTTTTGGCAACACCGGGAACACCTTCGATAAGCGAATGCCCTTTGGCCAAAAGCGAGGCGATTAACATATCTACCATATCTTTTTGCCCAACGATGACTTTACCAACTTCTTGCCTTATTTTTTCAACACTGCTTTGAAGCGCGGTTAAATCCAATCGGTTTTTAAATTGTAAATCGTTACTGTCTTCCAAAACACTATCGTCTATTGATGATACTGTGCTTTCAGGTTTGGGCATTAGGTTCTGATGGTCTTTTTGGTCTTTGTTTTCGTCCATAATTATTTTAAATAAAAAGCTTCAATAAGCTTGTTGAGTTGTATTAAGTTGTCTTCAAAAAACTCGTTTTTTGTGCGCAACCAATTGATATAATCGATTAGTTTTTTAACGTCTTCTTTTTTCTTTCCTGTTTTCGAAGCTAATTTTACTATAAAATCTTCGTTTAAAACAGCAGTGTCCATATTAAAATCGGTACGGATGCGCTCCAAAAAATACGTTATTTTTTTGTCAATTAGGTTTTTATGATCTTGGGTTTCAAAGTATAAATTAGAAATCGTTTTAACAAAAGCCACGGTGGTATTCTGCAAGGGTTTTATAATTTTTATGATGCGCTGTCTGCGTTTGGCGTTAAAAACCATAAACAAAAGCCCAAAGATTAAAGCGGTGTACCACGCCCATTTAAAGGATAATTGCTCTAAAAACCAACTGAGATTTGATTCTTTTTCCACATTGCCATCATATCCCGTTTGTATTTTGGTGTACGAGTCAAAATACACATCGTTTTCCGGTAAATAGGAAATAACGCCTTCGGCATATTTGTATCGGTCTTCTTTTAAAAGATTGTAATTGGTGAACGCTTTGGGTTCTAAATGCAGGTATATGTTGCCTTTTCCAAAAGGCGCACGGATAAAGTTTACGTGTTTGTAATCAATTTTAGAATGCCCTAAAACGGTGTGATTTCCAGTGTCGATTTTTGAAAAATAATTGTCGCCTTCATTTCTGTCGATAGCAATATCGTTCAAATTAAAATACTTTAAAGATTGATACGATATGCTGTCTTTCGTATTTTCAATATAATCGATATCAATATTTAAGGTGTCGTGAATTTTTTGGGCAAAGTAATAATCCGATATAAAAAGGGTGTTGCCCGAATCGACAAAATGCAATAATTCATCAATAGAATCGTCTTCTATATAATCCGAATTCCCGATGATAATAAAGCTGCCTTCGGCGATATGATCGCCAAAGCTATCTTCGGAATGTGCTTGCAAATAACTCGCCGGTTGGTGGTAAACCGTTCTAACTTTATGGTTTTTAAAAAGTTTAGGTAATTCTTTGTAAAATATGCTAACACCGTAGGGTTTGTTGCTTTTTTCGTTAAATGATTCTTCCCAATCCACCGTTTTGGTCGATTTGATACCAAAAGCAATAGCAGCCGTAATTATTAAAGCGGCGATAATGAAAAGTATGGGAAAGGTTTTTTTCATCAGATAGTTTCTGCTGTTTTTTTATTGGACTGATGTAATATTAATGGGGTCATTTATTTTTAAGAATTAACTTTAAGATATTGATACTTCATTATTTAACCTGATTTAAAAGCGTTGTAAAATTATGCTTTGCTTTGTTGTATTCATCGGTTTTCAAAGGGAATTCGCCATACCAAATATAATTGTACAAATACGAGGCGTAAGCAAATTTTTTACTGAATGGTTTTTCGCTTATTTCATTCAAATACTCAGCATTGGTTTTGTCGTCTTCAAATTTTATATGGTTTTTTATGCTCAATGTTTTTAAAACGAGCAAATAATAATACCTGATGGCCAGCCTAAAATCATGGTCTTTTTCAGCATTTAAGATGAGGGTGTCAATATCTGCGTTTTCAATATTTTCGGCAGTAATATCTTCGTAATGGGTAAGTTTTCTGTTTTGTTTTGTAGAAAACAAACCGGTGCCACCTTCGTTAAGCAAAACATAAACCAAATAGATTACGGCAACAGCTAATGCCAAATAAAACAACCAAGCAAAAGGGCCAAGGTTGATGCTGAAACCATCGGCGTTATTCTCATCTTTTTGTGTTGGTTTGCCGTTTTTATAATCTTCATATTTACCCGAACCACTTGGTGTTTGGTTTACAATTTCCCTGCCTTCGTAATTGTATTTTCTGCTGGAATAGCGTGCTTTGAAATCGTCGTCGAATTTTCGAATGTACTCCGGTTCTTGAACCGTGGAAACCCCAAAAACACTTTGAGAACTTGTAACACTCAAAAGCAAGAAAATGATAATATATAATCGATTTATTTTCAAGCAAACGAAGGTTTTAAAAGTGGTACACGCGTGATTTCCCTTTGCACCTTAAACGGGTAAATTAAGTAGTAAAAACTGATGATGCCGAGGGTAATTATAATAATGCCAACCGATAACCAATGCGGCATAATATTGGAATAGCGCGTTACAAATCCTTCTAAAAAACCGGCAAAAAAGGTAAACGGAAAGGTGCTTATTAAAATTTTCACGCCAATTTTTGCACCGTGTTTAAACGAGGTATATCTGGAATGCGTACCCGGAAATAAAATACTGGCACCGAGAATCAATCCTGCGGCACACTCGATAACAATGGCAAAAATTTCCATAGAACCATGAATCCAAATCCCACGAACGCTTTCCCAAAACACGCCCTTTTCATAAAAGAAATACTGGAAAGAACCCAGCATAATACAGTTTTTAAACATAATATAAAGTGTGCCAACGCCACCAAAAACCCCTAAGATAAAAGCAATAATGCCCACCCGCAGATTGTTAATGGTAATGCCAATAAAACTACCCCAATTGCTGCCGCTTTTATAAACCGCAACAGGGTCGCCAGCTTCAATATTTTCCAACGACATGTTTACATAATTATCGCCTAATATGGAACGGACAAATTCGCCATCGTTGGCGGCCGAAATCACACCAATAAACGTAAAGGTGAAAAAAATGATAAAAGCGATATAAATAAATTTTCGATATTGATAACAAATTAATGGCACTTCGGTTTTCCAAAACTCGACAAATCTGTTGGTGTTTTCGCGTTTGGTTTTGTAAATTTTTTGGAATGCCTTGGCTGCCAACTGGTTTAAATACACAATCACCTTACTTTTAGGGTAATAGGTTTGTGCATAAGCCAAATCGTTAATTAAATGGATGTATTGCGAGGCGAGTTCGTCGGGGTCTTTAAAGTCATTATTAAAAATAGCCTGCTCGAAACTCAACCATTTTTCCTTATTTTGTTTGATGAATGAAACTTCCCTCATATATTTGATAAATTAAAATATAAAATGTCAGAGTTACAAATTAACACGACCCAAAATGTAAAAATAAAATTCACTGCCGCAGGTGCAGGCGAACGTTTATTAGCATTTATCATAGATACCGCCATAAAAGTTGGGTATTTGTTGGTTTTAAATTGGACCTTCGGTGCTTTTGAAAACATGGATGAATGGTCTCAAATTGCCATTAATACGGTGTTGAGTTTTCCGGTTATGTTTTACACCTTGGCTTTAGAATCGCTTTTAGAAGGGCAAACTATTGGCAAACGCGCCTTAAAAATAAAGGTTGTAAAAATTGATGGATACCAAGCGTCCTTAGCCGATTATGTGGTACGATGGTTTTTCAGAATTGTAGATGTCTATATTTTCGGCCTCGGTTTTTTCGTAATCATGTTTAGCAAAAAACAACAGCGATTGGGCGATATGGCAGCAGGAACGGCCGTTATCGCTTTAAAGGATAAAGTAAACATCAGCCATACCATTCTAGAAAACTTAAAAGCAGATTACAAACCAACCTATCCCAATGTTATTAAACTATCCGACAACGATGCCCGTATTATAAAGGATACCTTTACCGTGGCGAGGACCTCAAAAGATTATCAAACCTTAATAAAGTTGAGGAATAAATTAGTTGAAGTGGTTGGGATTAAAACCGTAAAGCAAAAAACAGATATCGAGTTTATTGATGTTATTTTAAAAGATTATAATTATTACACACAAGATATGTAAGCAGAGAGCCACTTTTTCCTTTTCGGAAAAAGTGTGCGAATCGCTTACCCTGAGCGAGTCGAAGGGTCTTTTTAAAAGGAAGAGTATGGTTCAGAGAGCCACTTTTTCCTTTTCGGAAAAAGTGTGCGAATCGCTTACCCTGAGCGAGTCGAAGGGTCTTTTTAAAAGGAAGAGTATGGTTCAGAGAGCCACTTTTTCCTTTTCTGAAAAAGTGCGCGAATCGCCTGCCCTGAGCGAGTCGAAGGGGTTTTTTAAAAGAAACTAATCTAATTTTAACCAATCGATAAACCTAATTAATTTAGTAAAACCATGTTTCATACTTTAGATATTATAGGAACCATTGCCTTTGCCATTTCCGGCGTTCTCGTTGCCATTAGTAAAAAAATGGACTTATTCGGTATATTAATTATTGCCTTCGTAACGGCAATTGGCGGCGGTACATTACGCGATTTACTTATAGGAAACACACCCGTAAGTTGGATGCGAGACATGACCTATACTTACGTTATATTAATTACAACCGTTGTTACCATTCTTATTAAAAGCAAAATCGACTACCTGCGCACCTCGCTGCTTTTATTCGATACCATTGGTATTGGTTTATACACCGTAGTTGGTGTAGAAAAAGGGATTTCAGCAGGTTTAAACCCCATTATTTGTATTGCGTTGGGTACCATTTCGGCCTGCTTTGGAGGCGTAATACGCGATATTCTGTGTAACGAAATACCGGTCATTTTCAGAAAGGAAATTTATGCCACAGCCTGTATATTGGGCGGGTTGTCTTATTTTTTAATCCGAAAATTGCCCATTGATAATAATGTTGTTTTTATCATTGCCGGTTCCGTTGTGATTATTACCAGATTATTGGCCGTTAAGTTCAAAATCGCTTTACCAACAATTTATAAAGATTAATTAATTTTGGGCGTTCCCTACGCTCATACCTACAAGGTTTCCACTTCGGCAAGCTCAGTGCGGACAAAACCTTGCAGGATCGCTTCGGTCGGGCTTTCCAATACAATCTTTTTAAAAACAACATTCAAAAACACAGGCGTCGTGGCAACCTGTACACGTTTAGTTTAAAACATAATGTATGGCTTATACTGTTTTAAAAAGGATTTCCATTACAATCCCTAACGCAAACGTACTGCAAAGCAAAAGCCATACTATGATGTATGGCTTTTGCTCAAAATATTAAGGTTTTCTATTTCTAATTATTAGGTACAGGAAAACCTCTATCTCTCAATAGCGCTTCAATTTTGGCATCACGTCCCCTGAATTTTCTAAAAGCTTCAGCAGGATCCATCGAGTTTCTTGGCGCAAACAGATACTTTACCAATTTGTCCGCAACCTCTTTATCGTAAAAACCACCCGGAGCTTCTTTAAAAGCTTCCGATGCATCACTGGTTAAAACATCGGCCCACATGTAACCGTAATAGGCAGTGGCATAGCCTTCGCCGGAAAATACGTGTCCAAAATGCGGTGTTCTGTGGCGCATTGGTAATTCTTTAGGCATGTTCAATTCGGCTAAAGTCTCACGCTCAAATTTTGCAATATCAATATTTGTGGGGTCTGCCAAGTGCAATTTCATATCCATAATGGCAGATGCTAAATACTCGGTAGTTGCAAATCCTTGATTAAAGGTAGATGCCTTTTTAATTTTTTCAACTAAATCTTCCGGAATCGGCTCACCAGTTTTATAATGTACCAAAAATTGGTTAATTACTTCGTCGGTAGATAACCAACGCTCCAATAACTGACTTTGAAACTCGGTATAATCCCTAACGCCGCCATTTAAAGTGGGGTATTTTACGTTGGATGAAAAGAAGTGCAATGCATGTCCGAATTCATGGAAGAATGTCGTGGCATCATCCCAAGATATTAAAACCGCTTCACCCGGAGCCGCCTTTACAAAATTGGAATTGTTTGAAGCCAGTACATTTTTTTTGCCATCAAAGGTAGTGTGGCTTCTATAGGTTGTTGCCCATGCACCAGAACGTTTTCCTTGGCGGGCAAACGGATCTAAATACCACAGACCAATGTGTTCCCCAGAGTCTTTATCGGTAACTTCCCAAACATTAACATCGGGATGGAATACGGGTACGCTACCTTCCTTTACCGGTGTAAATTTATAATTAAACAAACGTCCGGCAGTGTAAAATAAGGCTTCGGTTAATTTGTCCAATTGCAGGTACTGCTTAACTTCATCACTATCTAAATCGTATTTCTTTTTACGTACTTTTTCAGCATAATATCGGTAATCCCAAGGCTCAATTGTAATGTTGTCGCTATTGGCAACGGCTTGCATATCGGCAACTTCTTCTTTAACGCGTCCAATAGCAGCGGGCCAAACGGCATCCATTAACGCCATGGCGTTTTCCGGGTTTTTGGCCATACGATCTTGTAACCTCCAATCGGCATAATTATCGTAACCCAATAATCCAACACGTTCTTTGCGTAGCTTTAAAATTTCGGCAATAATGTTTTTATTATCGTATTCGTCGTTATTGTCACCACGCGAATAGTAGTTGGTCCATATCTTTTTACGTAACTCACGCTCGGTGGAATACGTTAAAAACGGATCCATCGAAGAGCGTGTATTGGTAATGGCATATTTGCCATCTTGTCCTTTATCGGTTGCGATTTTGGCGGCAGATTTTATATACCCGTCACTCAAACCACCCAATTGGTCTTTGTTTAAATAAGTAACGTAATTTTCCTCATCGTGAAGCACGTTGTTGGAAAAATCGTTGTAAAGGCTTGATAGCTCTTTGTTTATTTCGGCGTAGCGTTTCTTTTTTTCGGCATCAAGATTGGCGCCATTCATTTCAAACCGTTTGTAAACCAAATCTACCACACGTTGCTGGTCTGCCTCCAAAGGTGTGTTTTGCGACGCTTCGTAAACCGTTTTTATACGATTAAATAATTTTTCGTTTTGGGAAATTTTTGATCGGTATTCAGATAGTTTTGGTGCCAATTCGCCTTGTACCTCTCTAAATTCGGGAGAACTCATATTGCTGCTCAAAATGCCGTAATATGTAAAAACGCGGTCCAGTTCCTCGCCAGAGCGTTCCATGGCAACAATCGTGTTTTCAAAAGTTGGTGCTTCGGTATGGTTTGCAATAGCATCGATATCCTTTAAGCTCAAATCCATGCCAATTTCAACAGCTTCCTTAATGTCTTCAACCTTCATTTTGTCAAAGGCAGGAACACCTTGGTAAGGTCCTGTCCATTCTTGAAGTAATGTGTTATCACTCATGGTGGCAATGTCTCTTTTTGTGTCTTTTTGGGTGTCGTCTTTACAGCCAACTGCTGCAAGTAACGCACAAAAAATTAATGGTTTAATAAGTGTTTTTGTATTCATTTTAGTTCTAGTTTTTTAGGTTCTGAAAGATATCAAATTAGCCGGAGCTTTTTTATAATATTAAGTTAAAAGAAATGGGGTAAAAAACAGGTTTGAAGGCTTCGTTTTTCAAAAGAAGGAATCAAAATCTGTTATAAAGCGCTTTTAAAATATGTGATAGTCGCTATGAGGATTTTGTTTCCAATTAGTCAATAATTTCAACCTTCCGGATATAGATGTTTTTTAAAGGCCAATCGGCTTCATCGGTCTCAACAGCGGCAATTTTATCAACCACATCCATTCCTTTTGTCACCCTTCCAAAAACCGTGTAATCGCCATTTAAAAAGTGGGCGCCTCCTTTTTGGCTCACAATAAAAAACTCAAAGGGCGATGCTAATTTATGCGGGTTATCAATTTCGCTACTGGGCATCGAAATAACACCACGGTCGTGTTTAAATCCGCGTTTGGTATCGGTTGGCAATAGGTATTTGCCAATTTTAAAACGTTTTCTTGCTGTTTTTTTATCATCACTATTTCCGGCTTGCACTATAAAATTATCGATAACCCGATAAAATTGCGTGCCGTTAAAATACTTTTGCTTTGTTAAAAAAATAAAGTTCGAGCGGTGGTATTTTGTCTCTTCAAACAATAAAATATCAATAGTTCCAAAATCGGTGGTAATGCGCACTTTGTTTTCTTTGTGGTTTTTGTCGTATTCCTGGAAAAAAAACATGGCGTTTTTATCATCGAGTTTAGGGTACTTTCGTTTGTCTTCTAAAGTGGTAACCGTAGGTTTGCTTTCCTTTTTAGGCGTAATTGTTGTGGGTTGTTTTGAAATGGTTTTCTGTTTAGATTGTTTATCTTCACAATTCAAAAAAAATAAAAAAAGTAAAAAGAGTAATTTAAAGCGCATTTAAAATGAATTTTGATGATTTTTTAAAATCAATATCAAAAATAGAAAATATACCGCTTCCAGCCGAAGCTTCTCAACTTAAAATGGTGCCGGGGTTTCGGCAGGAATTATTAAGGCAACAGGAAAAAGCCATTAAAAGCGCCAAAAAAGCAGGTGTAATGGCTTTGTTTTTTCCAAACGAAAATAAAGAAACGACATTGGTTTTAATTTTAAGAAAGACGTATAGCGGCGTACATTCGGCACAAGTGGGCTTTCCGGGAGGCAAATTGGAAGACGAGGATAAATCGTTAAAAGATGCGGCCGTTAGGGAAACCTTTGAGGAAATTGGCGTGCCCATGAGGGATATTAAGGTTGTAAAAAGTTTAACGCAGGTTTATATTCCGCCCAGTAATTTTTATGTGTACCCGTTTATAGGGATTTCTAGAAACACACCAAATTTTATTAAACAAGATGATGAGGTTGAAGCGATTATAGAAGTTGAGTTGCAACATTTTTTAGATGACAAGCAAGTTGTAACCAAAACTGTTTCAGCATCGTATAGTGCTGAAGTTGAGGTGCCTGCCTTTAAATTAAACAATTATGTGGTATGGGGCGCAACGGCCATGATGCTTAGTGAAATTAAAGACCTGTTAAAACAAATGCTCTAGTTTGCAAGATTTAGTACATTTGCGTACTTTAACTAACCAATTTTTTTTGACGCGCGATTTATGGGATTATTTAAACGAAATCCGTTCGGACATATACTTTTTGTAAAAAAATGGCTCATCAGAATTCTTGGAGCTCTTACCCACAGACGCTTTCGTGGGTTTAACGAATTGCAAATAGATGGCTCCGAAATTATCAAAACCTTACCCGATACCAACGTCCTGTTCATTTCAAACCACCAAACCTATTTTGCCGATGTGGTGGCCATGTTCCATGTGTTTAATGCCAGTTTAAGCGGTAGGGTAGACTCCATAAAAAATGTAGGCTATCTTTGGAACCCTAAGCTAAACATCTATTATGTGGCAGCCAAGGAAACCATGAAAGCGGGTTTGTTGCCCAAAATATTGGCCTACGTTGGTTCCATTAGTATTGAGCGCACTTGGAGAGCGGAAGGAAAAGAAGTGAATAGACAGGTGAAAATGAGTGATATTTCCAATATTGGTAAAGCGCTCGACGATGGTTGGGTTATTACATTTCCGCAGGGCACAACCACGCCGTTTAAACCCATTCGTAAAGGTACGGCGCACATCATTAAACGCTACAAACCGGTTGTTGTTCCTATTGTTATTGACGGGTTTAGACGCTCTTTTGACAAAAAAGGACTGCGCATAAAAAAGAAAAACATCCTTCAAACCTTTGAGATAAAAGAACCGTTGGATATTGATTACGATAACGAAACGACCGAGGATATTGTAAAGAAGATTGAATATGCCATAGAGCAGCATCCATCGTTTTTAAAAGTCATTCCACAAAAGGAATTAGAAGTTCAAGAAGAGTTGAACAAAAAGCGCAAGTGGAAAACCTAATATAATTTTAAATTCTTCCAATAGTCTAAACATATTGTTTTTAATCTAGTTTTATTTTTTTAAAGCAGACTTGTAAATATCTTCTACAGGATTTTTAGGAAAACAATAGTTTATGACCCATGATTTAATTATAAATTTTACTCCAACGGGCATGATTCCTACCAAGGACATGACACCGCACGTACCATTAAGTGTTGCAGAAATTGTTGAAGATGTACATCAAGCCTCAGAAATTGGCATTACCATGGCGCATTTACACGCACGCGATGCCTATACCGGAGCGCCCACGTATAAAAAAGAGGTGTATGCCAAAATAGTCGAGGGCATTCGCAAGTATGCACCGGAATTGGTTATTTGTTTATCATTAAGCGGTAGGGATTTTAGCGAGATAGATAAACGCTGCGAACCATTAATGCTTGAAGGGCATTTAAAACCAGATATGGGCAGCTTAACTTTAAGTTCTTTAAATTTCAATAAAACGGCCAGTGTAAATGCCCCAGACACCGTTGTAAGTTTAGCCACTATAATGAAAGAAAAAGGCATAGTTCCTGAGCTTGAGGCGTTTGATATTGGCATGATTAACTACGCCAAATATTTAGAGCGCAAACAAATCATTCAAGCGCCCTATTACTTTAATTTACTGTTTGGCAACATTGCCTGTTCCCAGGCAAACCTGTTACACTCTGGAGTTATGGTTAACGATCTTCCTAAAGATTCACTTTGGAGTTTGGCGGGAATAGGGAATGCCCAACTTAAAATGAATTCGCTCTCCATTGCCGTTGGCGGTGGCGTTCGCGTGGGCATCGAGGATAATATTTGGTATGATGCCGCCAGAACCAAATTAGCAACCAATGCCGATTTGTTAAAGCGCGTCCATTTAATAGCCAATGCAAATGGGCGTAGTGTGATGTCTTCTAAAGATTTTCGGGTTAAAATGCATTTGGAGTCCGGTTTCGGTAAATATGGGCGGAGTTTTAAATAAAGAGTCTTTATGAAAACAAAGGAAAGTCAAAACACACCCACTTTAAAAAAATATTACAACGTCGTTAAAAATGGCCTGTTTCTTTTCGGATTGAGAAACAGATTGGCCAACATTGGCATCGATATCAATCCGTATTATTGGGTTGAAGAAGAATACAAAAAGTGTGAAGTTCCAAAAATAAAAGACGATGCTTCACAATACACTTTAAAATACCTCACCCACGACCAAATTAAATCCATTACACGGCATTACGGCACCTATTACAATGACATACTAAAAGGATTGGAAAAAGGGCAACTCTGTGTCGGGCTCGAACACCATGGCGAAATTGCATGCTACACCTTTGTAGATTTAAAGGATTTTGAATTTAAAGGGCGGGTTTTTAAATTAAAACCTCACGAAGCCTATCTTTTAAACATGTGGACGTTCAGTGAATATCGCGGAAAAAACCTAGCACCATATCTGCGTTACCAAACCTATAGGCTATTGGAAGAGCGTGGCGTAACTACAAAATATAGCATAACGCAGTATTTCAATAAGTCTTCTATAAAATTTAAAAACAAACTAAATTCTAAACATCACTTTCTTTATTTAAGTGTTGTCTTGTTTAAAAAATATAAGTGGAATTTTACTTTAAAAAAGTATTGAACATAACTGTAAAACCGATTATAATTTGGGCGTTACCCCGCTTGGACGCTGAGGCTCCCGAAGCGGGGTCGGGCTTTCCAATACAATCTTTCTGCGAAGCAGTCCTGAACTTGTTTCAGGATCTCATCACTTTAACTCTGTATATTTTATATATAAAGGTAAGAACAAATCAATGCCTCGCAAAAAGGATTTCCATTACAATCCCTAACGCGGATACATCATGTTTTTGGTTTATTAAATAAATGTATAGTGTCTTCAAATTATTATTTGAATTTGTACGAAAAAAATGATACATTCGTTTGGCGTTGAATATAAATCATTTGCCCTGAATTTATTTCGGTATTAAAACGGATTGATTACTTAAAAGCCATTAGACACCATTAAAAACAAATAATGAGAAAAATATTTTACTTTTTACTTACATTAACATTTCTAACTTCTTGTAATGAAAAGAAGACAAACGATTATACAAAAAGCGCAAAATCTACACAAGTTACTTCTAGTCCAACAAAGATTATTTTAAGTATAAAAGGCTATAACCCAAGTGAACATAAAAAATATATTGATATACAAATTATTACTTCTTTAAAACCGATAAGAGAGCAATTAAAAATTTCTGATGACGGAACTGTAAATTATGTGTTTTTAAACCAAAATAAAAAAGAAATAATTTTTGATTATGACAGTAGGACATTTTCATTGATTGTGAGCCCAAATGAAGAAGTATTAGTGGACCTAAATATTAAGGAATTATTGAATTGGTCTAAATTCAAAAATCCTAAAATAAGCGGAACAAATAAAACCACTAACAATTTAATTTTAGCTAATGCATCGTTTATTGATAGCTTAATTAAACAATCAACAAATGCTTTTGTTAAAGATAGTACATTAAACAATATTCGCTATAAAAACAAACGACTATCTGAAATGACAAATCAGTTAAAGGTTTTCAATAAATATGTGTCTGACAAAAAAATTAAAGATAAAATTTTCATCGATTGGGGCAAATCACAAATCAAATATAAAACAGGTTATGACTTAAGCTTATACCTTTTTATGAATAAAAGTAACCGAGATTTAGATGATGAAAATGAATATTTCAGTTTTATAAATGATGTAGGGTTTAATTCCAGCAATGAAATAATATTCAAAGTATATTTAGATTATTTAGAATCGTTAACAGGAAGCTATAATCTAATAGGTAATTGGTGTAATAAATATAAACTAAAAAGGGAAAATTTAAAAAAGCTTTGGCCTACACCATATTTTTTAAAGCTTGAAATACTTAAAAAACTTCCTCAAGGAAAAGATAGGGAAATAATGATGGCGCATCTATTTAAAAACGAAATTGGGCTTTCAAAATACACAGGAAAAGAAATACCTAAAACCTATTTTGACTCTTTAAACCTTTATACTAAACCTGATTACATCTCCCAACTATTAAAAAAACAAGAAGTAGAAAGCAAACCAATTGAGGATTTAATAAAAGAATATGACTTAAACGAAAAGGAGAAAAACGAACTATTAGATTTATATAAAGACACCAAAGGTAAAGTGATTTATCACGATTTCTGGGCTACTTGGTGCGCACCTTGTATGAAAGAATTACCAAACTACAATAAATTAATTGCAACAACCAAAGGGAAAAATGTTGACTTTGTTTTTTATGGAGTGCATATGAAAAAAGACGAGTGGAAAAAGACAATTAATAATTTAGACCTCAATGGAAAACACTATTTACTAACTAAAAATCAATTAGCCTTTTTTGAAAAATATTTTGGAGTGAGCAGTTTTCCTCATCATCAAATAATAAAATCAGACGGAACTATTGGAGAAAAAGTGACTTTTGGAACTTATCCGAATAATTTTGATGTAATAAATGAATTAATTAAAAAACATCAAATTTAAAAAAATAACGGTGGCTAACATCGGTAACCGTTGCGCAACCTCCATAAAAGTTCGTAAAGAACTTCTTTAAGCTCTTTTTATGGCTTTTTATTTTCTATTACTTCATTTCTCAACACAATTCTTTAGTTAATAACTCCTAACAAATCCCTTTTAAAAACCACATCAAAATTCCTATTTTGCGTCTTTAATTTAAAGCTAAATAAGTGAAGGTTTGTATCGCCGAAAAACCAAGTGTTGCTAGAGAAATTGCCTCTGTTTTAGGAGCCAACTCCAAACGTGATGGCTATTACGAAGGCAATGGCTATGCGGTAACGTACACCTTTGGGCATTTATGTACGCTTAAAGAACCCAACGATTATAAACCCTATTGGAAAAGCTGGGATTTAAACAATCTGCCCATGTTGCCCGAAAAATTTGAAACCAAAGTAGTTGCAAATTCGGGCATCCAAAAGCAATTCAACATAGTAAAAAGCCTTTTTGATAAAGCCGAAGTGGTTATAAACTGCGGCGATGCAGGGCAAGAAGGAGAACTTATCCAACGTTGGGTAATGAATGAAGCCAATTACAAAGGCAACGTGTTGCGCCTTTGGATTTCGTCGTTAACCACCGAAGCCATAAAAGAAGGTTTTGAAAACTTAAAACCGGCTTCCGATTACGATAATTTATACTACGCCGGATTTTCCAGGGCCATTGGCGATTGGTTGTTGGGCATGAACGCCACCCGATTGTACACCGTAAAACACGGTGGTTACAAACAGGTATTGTCCGTTGGTCGTGTGCAAACACCAACCTTGGCCATGGTTGTAAATCGGTTTAAGGAGATTGAAAATTTTAAACCACAACCGTATTGGGAGTTGCAAACCCTGTATCGCGATACACTTTTTAGTTACGAAGACGGGCGCTTCCTTAAAAAAGAAGATGGCGAAACTCTAGCCCATAAAGTAAAGGAAAGCGATTTTGAAATTAAATCCATTACTAAAAAGAAAGGAAAGGAATACGCCCCAAAACTGTTCGATTTAACGGGATTGCAAGTGTATTGCAATACCAAGTTTGGTTTTTCGGCAGATGAAACCTTAAAGATTGTCCAAAAACTGTACGAACAAAAAGTAGTGACTTATCCGAGAGTGGATACCACCTTTTTACCAAACGACGTGTATCCAAAAGTTGCGGGAATTCTTCAAAAGCTAACCAATTATTCAAAACTAACGCAGCCGCTTTTAGGAAAGAAAATAAAAAAAACAAGTCGCGTTTTTAACGATAAAAAAGTCACCGATCACCACGCGATCATTCCAACGGGGATTCAAATCAATTTACAATACAATCAGCAACAGGTTTACGATATTATTGTAAAGCGCTTTATAGCGGTATTTTATGATGATTGTACCGTATCGAACACCACCGTTTTGGGTAGTGCGGCAAAAGTTGTTTTTAAAACCACCGGAAAGGAAATTTTGGAAAAAGGCTGGCGCATCGTATTCGAAAACCCAAATGCAAAAGAAAAAGAATCGGGAATTTTACCCACTTTCGAAAAAGGCGAAAAAGGCCCGCACGAACCCTCGTTTTTAGAAAAGGAAACCAAACCGCCAAAGCAGTTTACCGAAGCCTCGTTATTGCGTGCCATGGAAACTGCCGGTAAACAGGTGGACGATGAGGAATTGCGCGATTTAATGAAAGAAAATGGCATCGGCCGCCCCTCAACGCGAGCCAATATTATTGAAACCCTTTTTAAAAGAAAATACATAAAACGCAATAAAAAACAGGTATTGCCAACGGTTACGGGTATTCAGTTGATCGATACGATTCAAAATGAACTATTAAAATCGGCTGAGTTAACGGGCTCGTGGGAAAAACAATTAAAGGATATCGAAAAAGGCGAGTTTAGCGCTGGCGCTTTTATAAAAAACATGAAACGGATGGTCGATGCTTTGGTGTACGAAGTGCGCAGTGAAACCAAACGCGCCAACATTTCGCAGGCTACCGTTATTAAAAACAGAGCCGCAAAAGCAACGGTTAAAAAGCAGGCGGGAATTACGGCCGAGGGTTGTCCCAAATGTAAAAAAGGCCAGCTTTTAAAAGGGAAAACTGCTTATGGTTGCAGCGCTTATAAAGCGGGATGCAATTTTGTATTGCCCTTTAGTTTTGCGGAGAAAAAAATATCTGAAAAGCAGATTATAAGACTGCTTCAAAAAGGAAGTACGGTTAATTTGAAAGGTTTTAAAACCGAAGCCGGAACTGTTGGAGGTTTGTTGCGATTTGATGAAAATTTCAAATTAAAATTAGAACCTAAAAAAACTTCCGCGAAAGCGAAACCAAACGAATTGGCTTGCCCGAAGTGTAAAAAAGGAACGGTTATAAAAGGAAAAACGGCTTACGGGTGCAGCGACTATAAATTGGGATGTGATTTTAAAATGACTTTTGATGAAGTACGAGCGAAAATTAACGGGCAAACACCAACCAAGGAATTGGTTTATAGTATTTTAAATGGAAGCGTTTAAAACGTTTTTTGATTTAATTGGTCAGGTTGAGCTTGTCGAAACCGATCTCGATTATCTATAAGTTAAAACATTTCGACAAAGCCTGTGCTGTGCGCAGTCGAAGTACTCAATACGACATGGCATGAGACTTTTTAGACCGCCTCGTTTTGCTTGCGACTAAAAGTGGAAATTTTGCTGATAAAAAATATGGCCATAAATAAAACAAAACACCGTCATTTTATAATCTATAAACCTTATGGGTATTTAAGTCAGTTTAAAAGCCACGACTCCAAACAGCAATCTAAAAAGTTTTTGGGAAGCCTTTTCGATTTCCCGGAAAACGCCATGGCCATTGGCAGATTGGATGAAAAATCGGAAGGCTTGTTATTGGTTACTACCAATGGTAAAATGAGTGATTTTGTAAATAGCCAAAAAGTAGAAAAGGAATATTACGCGCAGGTTGATGGCGATATTTCAGCGGAAGCTGTTAAGAGTTTAGGGTTGGGCGTAGAAATAGGTTTTAACGGTAAAAAGTATAAAACCAAACCTTGTAAAGCATTTAAGTTGAATGAAACTCCAAACTTGCCAAAACGCTCAAAAAAAATAAGGGACGATAGACACGGGCCAACATCGTGGGTATCGATTACCTTAAACGAGGGCAAATTTAGGCAGGTAAGAAAAATGACTTCGGCCGTTGGTTTTCCTACGTTGCGATTGGTGCGTATTCGGGTTGGCGGTATTGCGCTTGGTAGCATGCAAGTTGGCGATGTGGTTGCCGTTGATGGATTTGAATTATAAAAACCGATTGGTCATTGCGAGGAGCTTTTCGTGACGTGGCAATCTGTTTCTTATTAGTTAACCTTTCTTTTATAAAGCAAACATTAACTTTAGCATTCAATTAAAAAGATTACCACAGTCGTACCTCTTTCGTAATGACGAATTACACTTCCAACTTTTTAAGCTCTTTGTAATTTCGGTTTAATCGTTTTAAAAGAATGCCGTAAACCAACCAGTAAAACAGAAGTAGAATCCCGATAGCGACCACCAATATTAAGATGGTTGCTATTATTATGCCGGCATAAAATTTAAAAGCTTCGCCATTTGCTGCGGCCTTATTGACCTGATCGATAACTTGCTGGTCTCTGTCGAACTCAAGAAACAGAACCACGATGGTGGATACTACGAGATAGATTAAATTAAAGGCAACATATTGTTTTACCGTTTTTCGGGTTTTAAGGATGTTTTCCATTAAAACCTTGGCATTATCGGTGGCCGAAATGGTTTTGTAGTTTTTGTAGAAGAGGTAGAAAAAATAGGCTAAAATAATGTAGCCAATTACCATTAATGGGATGAAAATGGCATCGGCATCGTATTGGTTAAAGCGCTTCATGCTTTCGGAGTCTTTTAAGAAAAAGGATATAAAGGTCCAGAACCCAAACTCCAGTAAGCTGATGATAAATATCCACTTAACGATGGAAGACGATTTTTTTAATATCATCTTGTAAATTTCGTTATAGGTTAATTTTGGAAACGCGTCGTCGCTTTTTTTCCAATCTTTTTTTAATAATTCTAATTCATCCATAATGTTACGGATTTAATATGGTTTTAAGTTTTGTTTTAATCCTGTTCATTTTCACGCGCGCATTCACTTCGCTTATACCTAAGGTTTCACTAATTTCTCTGTAATCTTTGTCTTCTAAATACAAGAAAACAAGTGCTTTTTCAATATCGTTTAATTGGTGTACGGCTTTGTAAAGTGTTTTTAATTGCTGTTCTTCGGTGTCGTCATAATCTTCAGCTTTTATCTTGAATTCAACACCTCCAAAATCCTGCGTGATTATCCTTCGTTTAGATTTTCGGTAAAGCGTAATAGCCGTGTTTAAGCCCACGCGATACATCCAAGTACTAAATTTTGCATCGCCTCGAAATTTTGGGTAGGCTTTCCAAAGTTGTATGGTTATCTCCTGAAATAAATCGTTATGGGCATCATAATTATTCGTATACAACCGGCATACTTTATGAATAATATTCTGGTGCTTTTCTAGCAATTCAACAAAACTATGTTCAAGTTCTTTATTCAATTCGTTGGTTTAGTTATAAGGTAAGTAGCTTAATTATTTAAAATGTTACAGCAACTTATAACAATATTTTTAATTAAGAAAAAAAAGATGAAATGGGTTGTTTGATAATTGCTGATTTTAGCAATTTCTTTTGATAGAAAATAAACTGAAATTTGAAACATCAAAAGCAGATGTTTGCTACGGATTTAGTCTGAAATGAAAAGTGAAATAAATGTGATGGTTAAAAAATTGAAAGATAACCACCGTTTATTTTGCGATTTTTAACTTTTTTGGAAGTTTGTTTATGATGGTTAAATGAATGCTTTGTATTTTTTGTTTTATTTATCTGATATTCAGTATTTTGAATATATGATATAGATTTTGTCTATGATTGCTTTATGAGTCCAAAAACAATAAAAAGTTGAGCGATTGAATAGGTAAGCATGATGCCGATATTTGAAAAAGGCAATGGTTCGTAAAACTTATTTAAAGCCAATAAACTATCCGAAGTTATAAAAAAAAGTGCACCTAAAAAAACTAAAATGTAACTGTTTTTTGGAACAGATCCCTGTCGTAAAAAAGCGGTAACGACCATTAATAAAATAACACCCATATAAACCATTACGGGCAACAGTAAATCGCGCAACCCATCCTTTAAAAAGTAAAATACGGTAGCCGCATAAAGCAGTAATATTATAGTAAACGGATATACTTTTTTTGAATGCTTTCTTTTCCTTAAAAAAACCAAAACATACATAACATGCGCCAATAAAAAAGCAAGCAAACCGTTTATAAAATAATTGGCAGATGCATTTACAAACATTAAAAGCACATCGCCCGTTAGCGAAAATACCAAGGCTAAAAGCGTAAGCCATTTTGTTTTGGCATCAAGATGTTGCGCGTGTTTCCAAAAGAAAAAAATGAGCGAAATTAAAATTAAAGGCTTGGTAAAGTAATGGTACGTGTTTAAACTTTCAACGGAGCCGGCAATCAATTCTGCAATAACAACAATTGAGAAAACTAATGAAAATGATTTTTCGGTTTTGGTTAGCATGTCCATATCTATTTTTTCAAATATATTCAATTCATCATTAAAATTTTACAGTTCGGTTAGTATTAGTTTTTTCAAGCGTGGTTATGTTTCAAATTTGCTCGTGTTGAATTTATTTCAGTACCACATCAACAAAAACGAACAAACCACTAATCAACCTAAAAAATGAAAAAGCTATTATTGATTTTAAGTGTATTT
Organism: Hwangdonia sp.; assembly: GCF_048381975.1. Lineage (NCBI taxonomy): Bacteria > Pseudomonadati > Bacteroidota > Flavobacteriia > Flavobacteriales > Flavobacteriaceae > Hwangdonia > Hwangdonia sp. Next base: position 264,172 of record NZ_JBLWYT010000002.1, read on the forward strand.
ATTACAACTCAAATTACGGCACAAACCATTATCAACGGAAAAGTTACCGATACCAAGGGGCTGCCCATTGTTGGGGCAAACGTTTATTTGGATGCTACTTACGATGGCAGTACCACCGATGAAAACGGTCTGTTTTCCTTTAAAACCGAAGAAACCGGTACGCAAACCCTAATCGTATCTTTTTTGTCTTTTGAAACCTTTACTATGGTTGGCGACGTATCATACATGAAAGATTTAAGCATTAAACTTCGCGAAGATGTAAACACTTTAGATGCCGTTGTGCTATCTGCCGGGACCTTTGCGGCGGGCGATAACAGTAAGGTTAACGTGCTAAAACCTTTGGATGTAGTAACCACTGCCAGTGCGATTGGTGATTTTGTTGGCGCCTTGCAAACCTTACCTGGAACCACAACGGTTGCCGAAGACGGCCGGTTGTTTGTGCGTGGTGGTGAAGCCGAGGAAACCCAGATTTTTATTGACGGTATCCGTGTGTTTACGCCGTATTCGCCAACTACCAATAACACACCAACGCGCGGGCGGTATTCGCCTTTTTTGTTTGATGGCATCACCTTTTCAACGGGTGGCTATTCAGCGGAATTTGGGCAATCCTTATCCAGTGTATTGCTATTAAATACCATTGACGAACCCGACCAAGAAAAAACGGATATTGGCATAATGAGTGTTGGCGCAACATTGGGCAACACCCAAAAATGGAATAAAAGTTCAATTAGCGTTAATGCGTCCTACATCAATTTAGCGCCTTATATCGCTTTGTTTCCAGATAGAAACGATTGGAAAAAACCTTTTGAAACCCTTTCGGGCGAAGCGGTATTCCGTAAAAAAACAGATGCGGGTTTAATTAAATTGTACGGGGCTTTTGATACCACAAATTTTGAACTCACCCAAGAAGATATCAATTACAGTGAAGGATTGGATTTTAAATTGAAAAACAAAAACCTATATGTTAATGGCTCGTATCAAGGGGCATTAAACGCTAATTGGTCGTTATTCGGAGGGGTAAGTTATACCCACGGGAACAACAAAATCGATATTATGGATCGTGATATTGAGGATTTTGAAAACGCGATACACATCAAACTGAAATTTAAAAACCGAATAAGCAACCGTTTCAAACTGTATTTTGGCGCAGAGTATTTTGCAACGGATTTTGATGAAACCTATGCCGATGATACGGTTAGTCGGGTAAGCTACGGTTATAACGATAACATTGCGGCAGCCTTTGCCGAAGCCGATATTTTTATATCGAAAAAATTAGCGTTTAAAACGGGTTTACGTGCAGAATACACCGAAATTTTCAAAGATTTTACTGTGGCTCCTAGGCTGTCGTTGGCCTATAAAACCTCAGGGAAAAGCCAGTTGTCTTTGGCTTATGGTAATTTTTACCAAAATCCGTCGAGTTATATTTTAAAGTTCAATCAAAATTTAAAACCCCAAAAGACATCGCATTATATTTTTAACTATCAGTACAATGCCGATAGGCAATTGTTTCGGGCCGAAGCGTATTATAAAAGATATGATGATTTGGTGAAGTTTAATGACGAGTTTCCAGATTTCAACAGCAATTATAATAGCAATGGCAGCGGTTTTGCAAAAGGCATCGATTTCTTTTGGAGAGACAGTAAAAGCATTAAAAATTTTGATTATTGGTTAAGCTATTCGTTTTTGGATACCAAGCGTGATTACAGGAATTATGCCGAAAAAGCACAGCCAAATTTTGCAAATACACATAATCTTTCGGTAGTTGGTAAATATTGGATTAACGATTGGCGCAGTCAAGTTGGTTTTAGTTACGGGTTTGCTTCGGGCAGAACCTACACCAACCTAAACCAGCCTGGGTTTTTAAACAACAAAACCAAAGCTTATAACAGTTTAAGCATTAATTGGGCCTATTTAATAAGTCCGCAAAAAATCTTGTACGCCTCGGTAAATAATGTGTTGGGATTTAAAAATATTAATGGCTACCAATATGCAAATACACCAAATGCGAATGGCCATTTTGAAAGACGTGCGTTGCAACCTGCGGCCGACCAATTCTTTTTTGTTGGTTTCTTTTGGACCATTAGCGAGGATAAAAAGAGTAACCAGTTGGATAATTTGTAGAGGAGATTTGTTTACCAGTCTCATATTAGAATACTGCGTAGTTTGAGTTAAAGGATTTTCTGAAGGAAAATCGGATGCAAGCAAATAATCACTAATCTTTAGATTTAGGAATAAACTTATGTATTATTTTTGTACAATTTTAGGTACTGGTTTTTATATTAATTCTATTTTTTTGTATTCATTAATTATCTTGAACTGTCCCTCATAAAGTACTTCCAAATCTGGATTAGAAGTTTTTGTTCCTTTCCAATAATCAGTTGCTAAAGTTTTCCATTCCTTAATACTGTGTAATTCCGTCTTTATGTATTCCGCGTCTGCAATGTGTCTTTTACCTTTAGGAGATAATTCAAGTTCTATTATTCTCTTTTTTGGGTGTTTTTTAAAAGTATCCCACCAACTTTCAAGTGTGTCAGTTGTGCATAACCAAATGCACTTTTTTCTTGATGGAAGTAAAGGGTTTACTTCAAGTCTAACTTGCTCAAACGTATCTTCTCTTATTAATTTTAAATGTTGAAAATGTGATTTATACAGTTCGTTTGATAAACCTTCGTAGTCAATTAGTAAATCTTGAACTTTATAGAAAAGGTCTTCATAGTTTTTAGATTCGTAGTCTAGATTATCCATCCATTCAATTTCTATAGTTTCTCCAGCTCTTTTAATTAATCTTTTGCCTTGGAAATTAAATTTTGAAATATTTTCGATGCCATTGAGAATATCTCTGTAAAAATTATTAAAGCCTGTTTTTTCAGAATCTCCTTTTCTCCATTCTTTTCGAATACCATTTAAAATCTGAATATGAAAATATCTCATAAATTCTGTTCGTAAGTCAACTTGCACCTAATGGCTCGTGGATATACGTCGTTTTAATGTTTTATATCAACCACTAAACAAACATATCAATTTTTTCGCACAAAATCAAACTTAAAATTCACATTCAAAAACCACCCACACATGATAAATATCATAGTATTTAGTTGGGTTTTATAATAATTTTAATGGTATAAAACGGATTAGTCATGAAACCCAAAAAAAACCCAGAATTAGAGATAGGACGAAACAGTAGCCTGTACTTTGCCATAGGTTTAAATGTGATGCTGCTTATGTCCTGGCAAGCTTTAGAGTACAAAACTTACGATAAAGATCTTGCAACCATCGATATATTGGATGTTGATGAAGAGTTAGAGGAAGATATCCCTATTGTAAACCTCAATACGCCACCGCCGCCACCGCCACCGCCGCCAGTAGTTGTTGAAACCATTACTATTGTTGAAGATGTTGAAGATGTGGAAGAAACTATAATTGAAAGTTCTGAAGCCAATCAAAACGAGGCTGTTGAAGAGCGTATTATAGATGTTAGTGAAGTTGATGTTGAAGAGGTTGAAGAAGACGTAGAAGTATCGTTTGCAGTCATTGAGGACGTGCCTGTTTTTCCAGGCTGCGAAGGATTGTCGAAAAATGAAACGAAGGATTGTTTCCAGCAAAAAGTACAAGAGCATGTTAGAAAGAATTTTAGATATCCGCAAACGGCTCTGGAAATGAATATTCAAGGACGTGTGTCGGTAATCTTTGTTATCGATTCTAAAGGACATACAACCAATGTAAGATCCAGAGGTCCAGATAGAATTTTAGAAAAAGAAGCCGAACGTATTATTGGCTTGTTACCAAAAATGATTCCAGGAAAACAGCGTGGTAAATCTGTTAAAGTAAGTTATGCTGTACCTATATTTTTTAAACTTCATGAAGGTTAAAATAGGGTTTTTTTAAATGGTTTTATCAATGTGAGAAAGAGGTTGTTTAAAGTAGACTTTTTAGGCAACCTCTTTTAATGCCAGTGTTTTACGGCATCATGGTGTAAAATTACCTTTCTGAAGGCATTTGGCGCTTTCTCGTTTAATAGTTTTAAGCCATCGCCGGCATCAATCAATTCCTGAAAATTTTTCTCGCTGGCCTCGTATTGCGCTTTGTTTTTATAGGTTGTAATAAGCATAAAAGTATAGGGCGTTTTGGCCGTTGGTTGGGTTTCCAACAATTGGTAAGAGGTAATAAAGCCTTTTTCAATAGCTTTAATGCGTAGCTGTTGCCAATTGTTTTGATAGTAAAAAAGAGCTTCGGCTTTGTTTTTATTTAAAACCTGTACATAATCTATCATGGAAACATGAGCGGATGATTGGCTTATTCCCATATAAAATGTGAGCAAAACCGCAATGAGAATTGTTTTTTTCATAGTTAGTTTGTGTTTCGAATTTTCTTCAATGTAATAATTTTTGCGAGCCAATATTTAAAGTTTAACATTTCGTCTACAAAAAATAACAATTCGGTAAGTTGCTTTTTTAAAGATTGGTTTTCTGCTTGATATTTGTTTCATCATTAACAGTATAAAAACCAAACTTATGAAACATTTAATTATTATCGCAGCACTTTTAGTATCAGGACTAATGCATGCTCAAACCAATTACGAAAAAGGTATGCAAAAGGCCTTTCAGCTCTGGGGAAGCAACCAACCCACCGAAGCAGCCAATTTATTTGAGCGTATCGCAAAAGCTGAACCGGACAACTGGTTGCCATTGTATTACGCCGCACAAATTAATATTGTAAAGAGTTTTGGCGAAAAGGATGAAGAAAAACTGTCGGCACAACTTAAAAAGGCGCAAAATTTAATTAACGATGCCACGGCCATTTCAAAAGACAACCCGGAAATTTTGGTGCTGCAAGCCTTATTGCACACCGCTTGGGTAGCTTACGATGGCGCCACTTACGGCATGACGCTTTCGGGAAAAGTAGTGGAATTATACACAAAAGCAGCACAAATAGCACCCAAAAACCCGCGTGTGGTGTTTAGCAAAGCAGAGTGGGACATGGGAGGTGCACGTTATTTTGGGCAAGATACCACGCCATTTTGTAAAGATATAGAACGCTCTATAGAACTTTTTGCTAACTTTAAGCCAGAAACACCGTTTCATCCTAATTGGGGAAAAGAGCGCGCGGAGCAAGTACTAAAATCTTGTGAAAAGTAAATTATACACTAAAAAAAACACATGAAAAATTCTGTTAAAAATATCATTATAACATTTGTTATTGGGTGCGCTGTATTTGTAGTAGCCAACTTTATTTCTGATGGCTTTGAGTTTGATAGCGTAAGTGATTTTCTAATAGATTTTTCATTTTATCAGCTGTATTCTTTTGTGCTTGGGTATTCCAATATGTATTTTTTTGGTTATATGGATGGCCGCCAATGGAAAAAAAACGAGACCGTAAAGCGGATTGTTTTTGGTGTTTTTGGATCCACGGTAATCACTTTAATAGGCTTGTTTTTTCTTCGAGCTTCCACATCGGTATTTTATGTGGGCAATACATTTGAAGCTTTTTTGGCCAACGAAAAACTTAAATATTACCAGTTTGGGTTGTGGGTAACCTTAACCATTGTTGCCATTTTTCATGTTATTTATTTTTATAACAGATACCAGCAAAACAAAATAAAAGAGCAAAAGGTTATTGCAGGTACGGCAAGCGCTAAGTTCGATGCTTTAAAAAATCAGTTGGATCCGCATTTTCTGTTCAACAGCTTAAATGTATTAACCAGCTTAATTGAAGAAAATCCGGATAACGCCCAAAAATTTACCACATCGCTATCCAAAGTATACCGCTATGTTTTGGAGCAAAAAAACAAGGAATTGGTAACGGTTGACGAGGAGTTGCAATTTGCAAAAACCTACATGTCGTTGCTAAAAATGCGGTTCGAGGACAGTATCGTTTTCAGTATGCCCGAAAAAGCATCAAACCCAGAAAGCAAAGTGGTACCGCTATCGTTGCAATTGCTTTTGGAAAACGCCGTAAAGCACAATATGGTAACATCAACCAAACCCTTGCACATTAAAATTTACGAAGACCGAGACAATCTGGTAGTCGAAAACAATTTGCAGCCCAAACAAATAGTAAAAAAGAGCAGTGGAGTGGGCTTAAGCAATATTATGCAACGCTATGATTTATTGACCAACCGAAAAATAAATGTAAACAAACAAGCCAATAGGTTTGCGGTAGCCATACCTATGCTTACAAAACAAATATCAATTATGAGAACAGAACAAACATCATCAACATTAGACGACAGCTACATGCGTGCACTAAACCATGTTGACGAGCTTAAAGCCTTTTACTATAGCCTAATATCGTACTTTTTGGTTATACCATTTTTAATATTTATCAATTACAAAACCTCATGGGGATTCCAGTGGTTTTGGTTCCCCATGTTTGGTTGGGGCATTGGTTTGGTCATTCAAGCCTTTAAGGTTTTTGTAAACGATGGCGCATTGGGCAGAAATTGGGAAAAACGTAAAATGGAAGAGTTTATGAAAAACGAAAAAAACAATTGGGACTAAATAATATAACAATCATGGAAAGATTACCAGATATAGAAACCAACAAAAAAGCGATAAGAGCCCGCAAGCGTGTTGAAGCCATAAAAGGCTTTTACCAACACCTTTTAGCATATTGTTTATTTACGCCGTTCACCATTTTTATTAACTACAAAACCTACTGGGACTATAAATGGTTTTGGTTTTCGGTTATAGGCTGGGGTATTGGTTTGGCCATTCACGCCTTTGTGGTTTTTGTTCAAAAAGGATTTTTTGGAAGCCAGTGGGAAGAGCGCAAAATAAAAGAAATAATGCGTAAAGAAGAAAACCGGTGGGATTAAAACATTAAGATTATGGAAGATTATAAATTAGAACCTTACCAAAATAAAAATTTTGAAAAAGAACAAGCATACGTCCGTGCAAAAAAACGTGTAAAAGAGCTTAAAGGCTTCTATTGGCACGCCTTTTGGTACGTTGTGGTTAACATTTTCATTATAGCCATGGTCGTGTCCAATAATGGCAATCTATGGCATTTCGGCACCTTTTCAACCGCTATTTTTTGGGGCATTGGCCTGGGCTTTCACGCGCTTGGGGTGTTCGGAAAAAACCTCGTTTTCAGTAAATCTTGGGAAGAGCGGAAAATCAGGGAGTATATGGATAAAGATAAAAAACAATGGAAGTAATTTGGGCGTTACCCTGCGGGTCGGGCTTTCCACTTTATCTTTTTAAAACGCCATTGCGAAGAAGGAACAACTTTGGCAATCTGCTTAATTTTAGTTTAATGCTATTTTCGTTTTATCAAGTTTTAAAAAGGATGCCGTTTCAATCCCTAACGCGGGGTTAGTCCGCAATCGGCAGTAAGCAGTCGCAGTCGGTACAGCATATTTAAAGAAACAAGTTGATAAAACATTCGTGAATTCGTGGCAAAACAAATAGATTTCCTTCTTCAAGGAAATGATAAAAAAGAACAATTATAAAATGAACGTAATAATTATAGAAGACGAAAAACCATCAGCACGACGTTTACAGCGCATGCTGCAAAAATTAAATTTAGAAGCCAAAACCATGTTGCATTCCGTTGAGGAATCCATCAACTGGTTTCAAAACAACCCACATCCGGATTTAATATTTTTAGACATCCAATTAAGCGATGGCCTATCCTTCGAAATTTTTGAAGCTGTCAACATTAAAAGTGCCGTTGTTTTCACCACAGCTTACGATGAGTATGCGCTTCAGGCCTTTAAATTAAACAGCATCGACTACTTGTTAAAACCCATTGACGAAGACGATTTGGCAACGGCCGTAAAAAAATACCAAGATCGCGCACCCCAAAAACAAGCCGTTACCCTAGATTTTAACGATATAAAAAAACTCCTTATAAACCCGATTGATAGAGAATACAAAAAACGGTTTTCGGTAAAAGTAGGGCAGCACTTAAAACTCATCAATATCGATGATATCGAGTGTTTTTATAGTGAAAACAAAGGCACGTATTTGTACACCAACGAAGGGCGAAACTATCTTTTGGATACCACTTTGGAGTTGTTGGAAAACGAGTTGGAGCCACAAACCTTTTACCGTATCAATCGTAAGTTTTTTGTAAATATCAATGCCATAAAAGATATGGTGAGCTATTCCAACTCGCGCTTGCAAATTAAACTCCATTCCTATAAAGAACAGGACGTTATTGTAGCCCGTGAGCGCGTTAAGGATTTTAAGGCTTGGTTGGAGTGATTTTTCACAAATAACCATTCCTCTTTTCAGATAATCTTAAATTTAAAAAAATTAAAACAGCTTATTTTTTCAATGCCGTTAATTCCGCAATTTTGCAAATGACCTCGGTGGCTTTTATCATGCTTTCAACAGGCACATACTCATAACGCCCATGAAAGTTATGTCCGCCAGCAAAAATATTAGGACAAGGTAATCCCATATAACTTAACTGCGAGCCATCGGTACCACCACGAATGGCTTTTATTAAGGGCTCTATGTTTAATTGTTTCATGGCTTCTTCAGCAATATCAACAATATGCATAACAGGTTCAATTTTTTCTTTCATGTTGTAATACTGGTCTTTTATTTCAACAACAATGGCTTCTGTTTCGTATTGCGAGTTTAGCTCATTCGCCAGCTTTTCAAACAACGCTTTTCTGGCTTCAAACTTTTTCATATCGTGGTCGCGAATAATATATTCTAAAACGGTTTCCTCCACTTTTCCGGTCATATTGCTCAAATGGAAAAACCCTTGGTAACCCTCAGTGTGTTCCGGGGTTTCCATTCGCGGCAACGAGTTGATGAATTCGGTTGCGATGTACATGGAGTTTATCAATTTCCCTTTCGCATATCCTGGGTGTACAATTTTCCCTTTCACTTTAACTTTGGCACTGGCCGCATTAAAATTCTCGTATTCCAATTCCCCAATTTGGCTACCGTCCATAGTGTAAGCCCAATCTGCGCCAAATTTTTCTACGTCAAACTTGTGCGCACCACGGCCAATTTCTTCATCCGGCGTAAACCCGACACGTATTTTACCGTGTTTAATGTCTGGGTTGTTAATTAAGTATTCCATGGCCGAAACAATTTCGCAAACACCCGCTTTATCATCGGCGCCCAAAAGCGTTGTGCCATCGGTAGTAATTAGGGTTTGCCCGATGTATTGACGCAAATCCTCAAAATAATCTGGAGATAGAACTATGTTTTCTTCCTTATTCAATAAGATATCGCCACCGTGGTAATTCTCAAAAATTTGAGGTTTTACATTGGCACCCGTAAAATCTGGCGAGGTATCAAAATGAGAAATAAACCCAATAGTTGGCACATCGTGTTCTACATTACTTGGTAGCGTTGCCATGATGTAGGCGTTATCGTCAATGGTAACCTCGTGCATGCCAATGGATTTAAGTTCTTCGGCCAGCTTATTGGCCAAGTCCCATTGTTTTTGGGTACTTGGTGTGGTGTTGGAATTGGGGTCCGATTCAGTGTCAATAGTCACGTAACTTATAAATCGTTTTATAAGGCCTTCTTTTGAAATCATTCTATAATATTTTGGTGAGAAAATTAATTGCTCATTTAGGGGTTAAAGTTACGACTTATAAGTTTTTTAGCTTTTGAATTGCTCATTTTTTTAATTAGAAGTATTTTTGCATAAATAATACTGATGTATAAATTATTACTTCGTCCGCTATTCTTTTTATTCGACCCCGAAAAGATTCATCATTTTACGTTTTCATTAATAAAATTCACGTCTAAAATCCCTGGATTTACGTCTATATTTAAGGGTTTGCATATTGTGAATGACAAACGCTTAGAACGAAAAGTATTCGGGTTAACCTTTAAAAACCCGGTAGGTTTAGCGGCAGGTTTCGATAAAAACGCGGTATTGTATAATGAGTTGGCAAACTTCGGATTTGGTTTTATCGAAATTGGTACGGTAACCCCAAAGGCACAAGCCGGAAACCCCAAAAAAAGATTGTTTCGGTTAAAAAATGACCAAGGTATTATTAACCGCATGGGTTTTAACAATGAAGGATTGGATGCCGCAATTAACCAATTAAAAAAGAATAAAGGCCAACTGATTATTGGTGGAAATATTGGCAAAAACACCCAAACAAAACCTGAAGATTATACCAAAGATTATTTGGAGTGCTTCAACGCCTTGCATCCCTATGTTGACTATTTTGTGCTTAATGTAAGTTGCCCGAATGTGGGTAGCCATGCCAAATTAAATGACAAAGATTATTTGGAAGAATTAATTGGCGCGGTACAAAATGCCAATAAAACTTTTGGGAAACAGAAACCGATTCTTTTAAAAATTGCACCGGATTTAAATACGATACAGTTGGATGAAATTATTCAATTGGTGGCCGACACCAAATTGGATGGTGTAATTGCCAGCAATACCTCGATGGACAGAAGCGAACTAAAAGCCACAGAGCAACAATTAAAAGCTATTGGTAACGGTGGTTTAAGTGGCCAACCGATTAAAGAAAAAAGCACAAAAGTTATTAAATATCTTTCCGAAAACAGTAATAAGGCCTTTCCCATTATTGGTGTTGGCGGTGTGCATTCAGCCCAAGATGCTCTGGAAAAAATTAATGCTGGCGCCGATTTAATACAAGTTTACACAGGTTTTATATACGAAGGGCCGCGTTTAATTAAAGCGATAAACCAAGCGATTTTAAAAGAAAGTTAATTCGTTGATTTCTGGTTTATTATGCTGAGGCTTGTTTCCTTTTTATGGGATTTGGAATTTCCTTTTTTTGGAATTTCAATCTTTATTTAATGAATTTTTTCAGAACCCTTGATTTACCATCGTTTAAAATAAGCAAATAAGTCCCTGAAGATAAGTTGCTCACATCTATGGGTTGGTTTGAAACGGCGCCAGATAAAAATGTTTGTCCCACCAAACTAGAAATTTCGAAATTTGAAACCAATTCAGAATCGTTGGTTTTTATGTATAGCAAGTCTTCTTTAACAGGATTTGGGTATACTATAAAACTCTCGTCCGATATAGGTACATAAATCGTTTTGATAAACACATCATCGATGGCAATATCGCCTTCCCAACTTGAACCTCTAACCGCTCTAAATCTAACTTTTATGGTTTGATTGGTAAATGACGACAAATTTACAGACATGGTTAAAAACGCATCGTTTTGACTCTTTTGTTGATTCCCACTAATGGCGGGGATAACATCGTTAATGTAACCATCTTTGGTTTTTACATCCACATGCAATTCACCAATGCCTTTTCCAAACATGTGGTATGAAAATTCAAGTTCAGAGTTTTCTTTGTCAACAGTGAAACAAGGTGAAATAAATTCGGCAATATCACCTGGGTTGGAACCAGAGGCTTCGGCGTAAATATATTTTCCTAAAATTTCTGTGTTCGAATTATCACTATTTGGGCCTGTGTTTTCTGTTGAGGTTTCGCCAAAATTAACATACCAGTTATAACCGTTTTCAGACACATCGTTGACTGTCCAACCCTTATCTCCCGCCACTTCAAAATCGTCAAAATCTTCATTTAGCATATCGGGTTGTGTCCCGACTTTAATATATTTTGAATAGGTTTTACTAATGGACTTTGATTTGTTTGAAACCTTTAGCGTCACATCGTAAATCCCAGCAGAGTAAATATGTATTGGGTTTTTAGTGGTGTAATCTATAACACCGTCAGAATCAATGTCCCATTCCCATTGCGTTATATTTTCACAGCTACTTTTAAACTGAACCGTTAAATCTTCTTCGCAGGTTTGGCTAACATCCGTAACAAAATCGGCATTAAATGACGGGCAGGACAAATAGTTTTTAGTCGTCATAAAAAAAGCGTACATACGTGCCAATTGTTGCTCTGTAAAATGCGTTCTGCACCCTTTTTTGGAATACGACATTATATTTTGAGTATCGGGTTTGAAGGCAGCTCCGTTTGCATCGGTTTCCGTACCAATATATTCGCAAAAATTGTTTACGTTTTTGTCTGTAAGTTTAGGGTCGGCTGGTGTATCACAGATGCCATCGCCCGTAGTATCGCAATTACTACCATCAACCAACTCTTTGGTTAAAGTATCGTTTTTTGGCCCGTGGGTATGTATCAATGAAAAAAAATGGCCCATTTCGTGCTCTAGCGTAGAATCGTTGGTAACACAATCGTTTTTTAATACAATAACATCCTTTCTCGCCACATTATTGCTGAAACCACAAATAATTTCATTAGAATCATTCTTGATGTAATCGGTAAAATAAATATTGATTAAACCAGCAACATTGTATTTTTCGGTTAGTGTGGTTTCATCTTTTTTATCAAAAAAGCACAATTTATCATCATCGATATAATTAAGGCCATCGCATAGGAAAAATTCCATGAACGCATCTTTATAAATGGCATTTAAATTAGAAATCGCATCGTCAAGCTCCGAAACGCTAAGACCACCCGTTCCATTGGAATGTCTTATAATATGTGCTTTTATCGGAATGGCGTTAATAGTTTTTTTAGGAGTATCACCCTTACTGTACTTAGCATTTAAAAACGCTTGCTCGAAAGTTTGAAGTTGAGGCTTTATACTTTGAATGTATTTTATGGAAGCTTCCGAAGTTGTTGTGCCACAATCAGTTGCCGTGTTTTGACCATACAGCAAACCCATGGTGGTAAAACCAACTAAACAAAAAAGAATAGTAATTCTTGAAGTAAAAATATTCATTCGGGGCAAACATTTGCTCAAATGTATATTTTATCGCAAATTATGAATAATAAAAACGTTTAAGCGTTATATTTTATCGCTTATCTATAATTATCAACTTAAAATCAATGGATTACTAGTTTTTTGGTCGTGCTCTTTTTCGTGGACTTTAAATTTAAAAGGTAAACACCCGTGTTTAAATGCGATAAATCAATTTCTAATTTAGACAGACCTTTTCCAATGGGTATGTTTTTAACCAATCGTCCTAATATATTATAAACTTGAACTGACTTTAAATCACTGTTTTTAAGGTTTGAAAGCGTAATTTTGCCTTTTGACGGGTTTGGATAGATGGAAACATGTTCTAAAACGTCAATATCATCATTACTTAAAGTAGAATCGATATAATTAAAGGTTACCGTGCCAATTCTATGGCTCATATTAGAGTTTACACCATCAAAAGGCGGCTGGTTTAACAAACTTGTAATAACACCTAAAGGATTGGATGCGGGATTACTTCCAGAATAGCCATTGCCGTCTTCTGTACCGGCATCGTATGGAAACACATCTAACGTAAAAGAAGCTTTCCACCCGTTATTTACAGCATTGTTTCCAGATCTTAAATTTTCACTATTAATGGCAATAAACCAATCGGGGCTAGGGGCAATCATTGAAGCGAGACTTACAAAAGGGTAATCTGAACTTATCTGAATGTTTTTTGTAATAGTGCCTTGAGCCGCGTTTAATCCGGAACCGATTACAAATTTATCGGCATCGGCATTGGCAGTTACTTCGTTTTGAAAAGCAGTTGTGTCGCCTGTTTCCGCTATCGATTCTATTCCAGCGGAAGCAGTGGCTCCCATTTCCAAAATGGAGTTTGCAGTTTGATGCGTAGCAATAGCTAGAGGCGACCAATGCGGATTACTTGGTAGAGGAATAGTGCTAATGCCGTTTACGGGATCTTCAGTTGGGGTCTCCCAAAAACTCTCAAAAACAATGCTGTAATTTGCAACACTTTGCGCAAAGCTATTAATGGAAATAAACACACAAAATAGTAAGACTGTAAACGAAGTATAGTTTTTCATGAGTTTAATAGCTTAGTGGTTTAATAAATATTTAAGTCTGATTAAATTGCAATCCCTTACAAAATAATAGTATTTTTATGGTCGAATATTTAAGTGTTAAATGCCTAAAAAAGTAAAGATAATTGAATGCCCACGCGATGCCATGCAAGGTATTAAGGCATTTATTCCAACAGCTAACAAAGTGCAATATATCCAATCGTTATTACGTGTTGGATTTGACACCATAGATTTTGGAAGTTTCGTATCGCCAAAAGCCATCCCGCAAATGGTGGATACGGCCGAAGTTTTAGCGCAATTGGATTTAAGCAAAACCACCAGTAAATTATTGGCCATTGTAGCCAACCAAAGAGGTGCTGAAAATGCATCAATCCACAAAGAAATCGATTATTTAGGCTATCCGTTTTCAATATCAGAAAACTTTCAAATGCGTAATACACATAAAACGATAGCGCAATCGGTTTCGATTTTAGAAGGCATTTTAAATATCGCCGACCAAAGCAATAAGGAAGTCGTGGTTTATATTTCCATGGGGTTTGGGAATCCTTACGGCGATCCGTGGGACGTGAATATAGTAGGCGAGTGGACCGAACGCTTAAATAAAATGGGTGTTAAAATTTTATCGTTAAGCGATACCGTGGGCACTTCAAACCCCGAAAGCATCAGCTATTTATTTTCACATTTAATACCACAATACCCGCATATTGAGTTTGGTGCGCATTTACACACCACCCCATCTACTTGGTTCGAAAAGGTAGATGCCGCTTATAAAGCAGGTTGCATGCGTTTTGATGGCGCCATACAAGGTTTTGGTGGATGCCCCATGGCAAAAGATGAGTTAACGGGCAATATGCCAACCGAAAAACTATTATCCTACTTCACGTCGCAAAAAAACAATAGTTTAAACGCCCTTAGTTTTGAGAGCGCATACAACGAGGCTTCAAAAATATTTAATAACTATCATTGATTTTTTTTAAATGACTTGTTTCATTTTCACTTCATTAACTTTTTAAGTTAAATTTTATTTAAAATAATTCTAAATAAACTTTGCTAAAGTCATTTTCATTTTTACTTTTGCAATCGAAAATCATAATCTATTTATAATTAGTCTAAATAAAGACAATAAATTTAACCAATGAAAAGAGTCATTACAATTTCAGCAATTTTTATCAGTGCATTTGCTTTTGCACAAACGGTAAGTCAAGATACGACTTCAACAAAAAACCAACAGCAAAACGCTGCACAAAACATAATAAACGGTACCGCTTCTAATGGGATAACCGTTGGCGGATACGCACAAATTGACTACAACCAGCCAGAAGGTGCAAACGGTAAAATGGACGTGCACCGTATGGTTATGCTTTTAGGTTACAAGTTTAACGACAAGGTGCAATTTGTTACCGAAATTGAATACGAACACGTTAAGGAAGTGTACATCGAGCAAGCATTTTTAAACTACAGCTTAAACGATAACCTTAATATTCGTGGTGGTTTAATGTTGGTGCCAATGGGTATTGTAAACGAATATCACGAGCCAACAACTTATAATGGTGTAGAACGACCAAATGTTGATAAAAGCATTGTGCCATCAACATGGAGAGAAATTGGAGTAGGTGTAACCGGCAGATTTAACAACGCCAATTTACGTTACCAAGCCTATATTTTTAACGGATTCACATCCTTAAACGGTACCAAAACTTTGGGCGGAAGCAACGGTTTGCGTAACGGCCGTCAAAAAGGAGCGGAATCTACAATAAACACGCCAAACCTTTCGGCAAAAGTAGATTACTACGGCATCCAAGGATTGCGTTTGGGCCTTTCAGGATACTTTGGTCGCACACAAGCTGAGGACGATGTAGACATGATTGACGGCGCAGACGTAGGTATCTCTATGTTTGGTTTAGATGCCCGTTACATCAACAAGCGTTTCTCGGCAAGAGGGCAATACATCCACGCATTAATTAGCGATGCAACAGCTTACAACAATTTAAACAGTGCCAATTTGGGTAGCGAGCTTAAAGGATGGTATGCCGAAGCTGCATACAACTTATTGCCACTTACAAACCAACAAAAACTGGATGCGTTTGTACGTTACGAGCAGTACGATACCCATGCCGCAACACAAGATGCAGGCATTGCCAGAAACCTAGGTTACAACAGAAACGAGTGGACCACAGGTTTAAGCTACCACGTAGCAAACGGCGCGGTGGTAAAAGCAGATTACCAAATTTTAGATAACGCTGCCATTGGCAACAAATCAATGGGGCAGTTAAACTTCGGAATTGGAGTTTGGTTCTAAAAATGTAATAATAATTTGGGCGTTACCCAAAAGGGTCGGGCTTTCGGCAGTCGCTCCCTCCTACGTCGGGGAGCTTCAACAAACGCCTCAATCCCTAACGCGGGCCAGCACAATGGCAAATTAAATAAAGTTTCCTCGGAGTCACCCTCCGAGGTTTCTGCTAAAATTGTTTTCCCTTCAAAATGGGAATTATTAAAATTGAGCGCCGTCATTGTATTTGGTTTGTAATAAAATAAAAAAGAATACTTTTGTAGCATGAATATTAAATACCTTTCAATATCGATAACGGTGCTTTTTTTAATGGCTTTCGGACTTCCAAAAAACATTCAAAAAAAAGTAGATAAAGAAATTAAAAGTACTTTTAATATCGAAACCTTTTCGTTTAATGCCAAAATAATCCCGCCCGAAATCGCAAAAAACCTACCTTCAAAATTCGAAGAAAATAATTTATTTAAAATAGAAACGGACAGCGAACTTTTAGGATACGCTTACGTTGCAAAAGCACCAAGTAAAACCGATGAGTTTGATTATTTGGTATTACTCGATAAAAACTTGGTGGTTTTAAAAGCCAAAGTACTCATATATCGCGAAGATTATGGCGCCGAAATTGGCAGCAAACGCTGGTTAAAACAATTTACAGGTAAAACCCAAACCGATAGCTTAAATTATGGCGATAATATAGTCGCTATTTCGGGCGCAACCATTTCGGTACGCTCCATGACAAATGCCATGAACAACTTATTAAAATCTTTAAAAATCCTTCATTCAAAAAACATATTGTAAATGCAACTAAACGGATTAATATTTACGCTTCCCAAAGAGATTAAATTATTAATCGGTGCTTTTATTATTGTATTAAGTATTGGGTTTTTTACGGGATTATTGTTTGTTGGCGAAACATCTTCAACAAATCCAAATGGCATTGAAGAGCAATATTTAGGAAACGAAGACGATGAAAACGCCACCGTGATGCGCTTTAAAAAAAGCGATCAAGAAATGCTAACCTTGGTGCACAACCACATTTTATCCATGGCTATTATTTTCTTTTTGGTTGGGCTTTTGGTTGCCATAACCAAATTAAATAACAAGCTTAAAATATTCTTAATTGTGGAGCCATTTGTTTCGGTCGTGCTCACTTTTGGCGGACTTTACCTCTTGTGGAAAGGCATGCTCTGGATGAAGTATATTGTTATGTTTTCCGGTATTTTAATGACCCTTACTTATTCGTTATCCGTATTAATTGTATTTAAACAATTATTTCAAAAAAGATAATTAGCATGCTGTTTTCCTGAATGCTGAACACCAACTCAAAAACATTATACTTACTTGAAATTCCGATAGCGTCGTAAGCAGCGATTTTCAGAAATAATGAGCTGTAAAAATAATGTTGGAATTCCAAATAAGGATTATAAAATAAAAGCCAAATAAATATCCTAAATAGTAATGCACTAAAGCGAATGGTGCACAGCAATTTCCTGATAAATCGTTTTGATTTTTTGGTTCGTTTTGTATCCAGACAAAATGAACGTATCAAAAAAAGTATTAACTACAGAACACGCAATGTTTTTTCCGTATTTTTATTCAATTATGCGATGGATTACCTTTTTTATAATAATAATTTTCAGCAACTCAGTTTCAGCTAAAGAATGGAGAAACCTAAAAACCTACCAGAAAACCACTGAAAAGCAAAATCTTTCACCATCCGATTGGTTAAAATCAGACCGACTAAAAAACACCCTGGTTTGGCAA
Organism: Hwangdonia sp.; assembly: GCF_048381975.1. NCBI lineage: Bacteria > Pseudomonadati > Bacteroidota > Flavobacteriia > Flavobacteriales > Flavobacteriaceae > Hwangdonia > Hwangdonia sp. The sequence continues at coordinate 281,954 of NZ_JBLWYT010000002.1, forward strand.
CGCGCCAACCACTATAACTTAACCCATAATTTACCAAAAGAATACGTCAATATTAAAGAGCGCAAAGCTTTTTACATGTGGTTGTATAACGAACTCGATAAAAAAGGACACGAGGTGGTTTGGGTTAAAATGGCGCATTTCATTTCCACCAAATTGCATAAAATGGAATCTTTTCCCTTTGACATATTTACCAGCAAAAGAATTTTAGGGTACGCCAACAGGGGTAGCAAATTGGTTTTTAACGATGCTTTTGTGCCTTTGAATTCAATATACCAATCTCATAAAATCTATACGGGCCCTAACGCTGTACAATGGGATAAGGATATGCTGTACCAAGAGCAGTATTTTTGGATTGCACCTATTTACAAAACCATGGACGAACGAAGCCTGAAAAAGTTTCAGCGTATTGCTAAAGGAACATTTTTATATGCGTGGGTGGTGCCAAAGGCCATTCGGTTTAAAGGCAACCTTTCAAATGCCGAGGCGCGATATAAATACGCCTTCAATACATTGAGAACGTATTGCAAAAACAGATACAAATAATTAACAATTACTTGATATTTATATTGTATATTTGCACGCAATTTAACGTTAATTGCAAAATGACTTCACAACAAAATAAAATATTAGGAGAAGGTTTAACATACGACGACGTTCTTTTGGTCCCAGCATTCTCAGAAGTACTTCCTCGCGAGGTTAATATTCAAACCAAATTCACACGCAACATTACCATTAACGTGCCCATTATTTCGGCGGCCATGGATACCGTTACCGAAAGTAAAATGGCCATTGCTATGGCGCAAGAAGGCGGCATTGGTGTACTGCACAAAAACATGACAATTGAAGAGCAGGCCTTAAAAGTTAGAAGGGTAAAGCGTGCGGAAAGCGGTATGATTATTGATCCGGTTACTTTACCACTCAATGCAAAGGTTGGCGATGCTAAACAATATATGGCCGAATATGGTATTGGAGGTATTCCTATTGTTAGCGAAGACCGTACATTAAAAGGTATTGTTACCAATCGCGATTTGCGTTTCGAACACGATAACACGCGGCTAATTAGCGAGGTTATGACGAGTGAAAATCTAGTAACATCGGCTATAGGCACCTCGTTGCAAGATGCTGAAAAGATTCTCCAAAAACATAAAATTGAAAAGTTACTTATTGTTGATGATAACTTTAAACTATCTGGTTTAATTACCTTTAGGGATATTACAAAAGTTACCCAAAAACCAAATGCCAATAAAGACCAATACGGTCGTTTACGTGTGGCTGCGGCCATTGGCGTTACCGGTGATGCGGTTGAAAGGGCAGAAGCTTTAGTAAACGCCGGTGTTGATGCCGTAGTTATCGATACGGCGCATGGGCACACAAAAGGCGTAGTGTTGGTGTTAAAAGAAATAAAATCCAAATTCCCAGAGCTTGATGTTATTGTGGGCAATATTGCAACGGCCGAAGCAGCAAGATATTTGGTTGATGCCGGTGCCGATGCTGTAAAAGTGGGCATAGGCCCAGGTTCAATTTGTACCACGCGAGTAATTGCAGGGGTTGGTTTTCCGCAATTTTCGGCAGTTATTGAAGTCGCTGAAGCTATAAAAGGAAGTGGTGTTCCGGTAATTGCAGATGGCGGCATCCGTTATACTGGCGATATACCCAAAGCGATTGCTGCGGGAGCAGATACAGTGATGCTTGGTTCTCTATTAGCGGGTACCAAAGAATCTCCCGGTGAAACCATTATTTACGAAGGCCGAAAGTTTAAATCGTATCGAGGTATGGGTTCTGTGGAAGCGATGAAACAAGGTAGCAAAGACCGTTACTTTCAAGATGTTGAAGACGATATTAAAAAATTAGTACCCGAAGGTATTGTGGGGCGTGTACCTTATAAAGGCGATTTATATGAAAGCATTCACCAGTTTATTGGCGGTTTACGCGCAGGAATGGGATATTGTGGTGCCAAAGACATCGCGACGCTAAAAGAAACCGGGCGGTTTGTAAAAATCACGGCAAGTGGCATTAACGAAAGCCATCCGCACGACGTTACCATTACCAAAGAATCTCCTAATTATTCAAGGTAGTTTTAATAGGCTTTTTGAGCTTATTTATTAACGGGTTTTCATTTATTTTATAAGAAGATATAAAAAAAGCGCATAGAATAAATGCGCTTTTACTTTTGCTATTAATCATAGGGATTTACAATAAGTATGTTGTCAATCTCAACGATGTAGCAAATGTATGATGATAAATCGTTAAAAAAATTGATGTATGATAATAAATTCAGTTACTCGATAATTCTTTTCTAATTCGGCTTAAACTTTCTGTGGTAATACCCAAATAAGACGCAATGTGGTAGTTTTTTAAACATTGTTGGATATTGTGAAACGTCTTAACAAAATTAATGTAGCGCTCGGTTGCAGATTGCGATAAACCTGCCAGAATTCGTTTTTGGAAAGATGCAAAAGCGCGTTCCAATTTTATTCTAAAAAAGGTTTCTACTTTGGGTATTTTCGCATATAAAAACTCTTTGTCTTCTTTCGATATGCGGTACAACGTAGCGTCTTGCAAGACCTCTATAGTTAATATGGCTTTTGATTTTGAAAAAAATGCCGTGAAATCGCTAATCCACCAATCAGTAAAACCAAACTGTACCGTGTATTCCTTTCCTTTGGAATTTATATGAAACGAACGCAAACAGCCATCTTCAATATAATATTGGGCGTCAACCACGTCGCCGGCCTTTAAAAGTATTGCGCCTTTTTTGTGAGTTTCTTTATGGAACAAAGCATCAATAATCTTTATTTCTTGATTTGAGAAAGTAAGATTTTTAAATATTTTTTTTGCTATGGAATTTTGAGTATCCACCCTGAGTAAATTAAACCTTTAAAGTACGAAAAATCGCTTTATACACATATTAAAGTCGTTGTATTATATGATAAACTAGTCAATCTACTTTAATGCAAAAAAACACATTGCTTTTATGATGAGATTCCTTCCTTTTAATATCATCTAATACTTTACTGTGTTGAAAATAAGTCTGTTGAGATTTTGTAAATTAACAATTAAAGGTTTTAATTACCTGCTTAAGTACGTTAAAACTATAACAGGAGCCGTCTTAATTATGCTTCATAAATAATAAGTTTTCAATTCTTTTTCTATTTTAGTTGTATGCAAGAGGATTTTCTACATTACGTCTGGCAACACAAAAAATTTGATGCATCTAATTTAAAAACCACCGATGCAGAACCGGTTTCCATTGTTTCAGTTGGACAACACAATAGGAATTCAGGACCTGATTTTTTTAACGCCCAACTAAAAATTGACGACCAGCTTTGGGCGGGAAATGTAGAAATTCATATTAAATCTTCCGATTGGTTTTTGCACAATCACGAGCAAGACAAGGCTTATGATAATGTAATTCTACACGTGGTTTGGGAACACGATACCAATATTTACAGAAAGAATAACACGGCAATTCCCACTTTGGAGCTGAAAGCGTATACCTTTAAATCGGCATTAAAAAACTACCGACAATTATTTTCGAAAACCAATAAGTGGATTAATTGCGAAAACGATTTTAAAAGTGTTGATGATTTTATAATCCAAAACTGGTTGGAGCGCTTATATTTTGAGCGTTTAGAGCGGAAATCTGAAGATATAAACCAGCTTTTAAAAACATCAAAAAACGATTGGGAAGCGATTTTGTTTAAAATGCTTGCTAAAAATTTCGGACTTAAAGTTAACGCCGATGCTTTTTTAAGTATGGCAAATACCGTGGATTTTTCCATGATTAGAAAACTGCAAAACAACCAAACCAGTTTGGAAGCTTTGTTTTTTGGGCAGGCCGATTTATTAATTGGCGATGTTGAAGATGCCTATTTTCAAAATTTAGCCAAAGAGTATCAATTTTTAAAACAGAAATTTACGTTAAACAATCAAAATATAACGCCCGTTCAGTTTTTCAGGTTACGGCCACCAAACTTCCCAACCGTTCGTTTATCGCAATTGGCAAGTCTGTACCACAAAGAGCAAAACCTGTTTTCAAAACTCAATAACATAAACAATATTGAAGATTTTTATATGCTATTTTCGGTACAAACATCTGCGTTTTGGGAATCGCACTATACCTTCGACAAAGTTTCAAAAACATCAAAAAAACAACTCACAAAAGCGTTTATCGATTTATTGATGATCAATACCATTATTCCCATAAAATTCGCATACGCCAAGTATCGAGGCAAACAGGTTGAAGCGGATATCGTAAAACTAATGCGGCACATTTCTTCAGAAAAAAACAGTGTTATAGAAAAATTCAATGCGCTTAAAAAAGTATCGACTTCAGCTTTGCAATCACAAGCTCTGCTTCAGCTAAAAAACGAATATTGCACTAAAAATAAGTGCTTGCAATGTGCTATAGGAAATACACTTTTAAACAAATAAACGTATAAACTTTTAAACTAAAAAAGTTAGTGTTAAATTGCAACATGAACATTTTTTACAAACCATTATTGTTTTTTCAGAAGCACGGATATTATGTTTGTCAGCGTATAGCCGACAGGTTTGGTATTAGGGCTAAAGTGGTGCGCACCACGTTTATGTATCTTACTTTTGTAACGGTTGGTTTTGGTTTTGCGCTGTACTTATTTTTGGCCTTTTGGATGCATGTTAAAGATTTGGTTTATACAAAACGCTCATCGGTTTTTGATTTATGAATCCACTAATAAAAATTTTTAGAACAAAAATCTATACGGCAATTTTTCTGTTGATTCTATTGGTGGGCATTGGTGTTGTTGGCTTTAAATCGATGTCCTATTACACCTGGATCGATGCACTTTACATGACCGTTATAACCATTACAACCGTTGGTTTTAAAGAAGTGCACCCACTAGACGACGCCACAAAAATATTCACCATATTTTTAATTTTAACCAGTGTTTTTATTTTGGGGTATGCCTTATCCGTAATCACCGAATATATTTTAAGCAAGAATAATTTTGAAGAATTAAAACAAAAAAAGATGCAGAAAAAGATTGATAACTTAAAAAATCACATTATAATTTGTGGTTACGGAAGAAATGGGAGACAAGCTGCAAGAAAATTATTAGCCTACAATAAACCATTTGTTATTGTTGAAAAAGACAAAGAATTGGTCGATAAAGTTGGAAACGAAGAAACCCCGTTTGTTTTGGGTAATGCTAGTGAAGACGAAACTTTAATACAGGCAGGCATTGATAGGGCATCGTGCTTAATAACGGCTTTGCCAAACGATGCCGATAATTTGTTTATCGTCCTTTCTGCCAGACAAATAAACAAGGATATAAATATTATAAGTCGCGCCTCTCAAGAAACCTCATATAAAAAATTAAAACTTGCAGGTGCCAATAATGTTATTTTGCCAGATAAAATTGGTGGCGATCACATGGCGTCCTTGGTTGTGGTTCCGGGGTTAATGGAGTTTGTAGATAACCTTTCAATCGTTGGGAAATCAAATATAAATATTGAAGAGATTGCCGTTGAAAAATTAACCAAGGAAATTAAAACCATTAAGGATTTAGACCTCAGAAAAAAAACAGGTTGCTCGGTGATTGGCTATAAAAATGAAAACGGAGAATACATCGTAAACCCAGAGGCGGATTTAGATCTTGCCCCTCATTCAAAAATTATTGTTTTAGGCCGACCCGAACAAATTGAACTGCTTAATTCTGTGTATAATATTAATTAACGTATTCGCTATTTAACAACCAATTGTTTTAAAAAATCAATTATTTTTAGCATCTTGCTAGCTTTAAATATTTATTCCTTAATAAAACTAACTAACAATAGACAATTATGAAGAAGTGTCTTCTTTCAATTTTCACCTTATTATTACCCATTTTAACATACGCACAAGAAATAGAAGAACTAAGCTTTGGCCAACGCATCGATAGGGCTTTCCAGCCTATTGCCGATTGGTGGGAAGGCTTCGTTTTAACGTCTGTAAGTTTGGGCGAATACAACGTGCCTTTTGTGGTTATTTTATTGGTTTTGGGCGCTACTTTTTTTACCGTTTATTTTGGATTTCCCAATATCCGAAGATTCCCTTTGGCCATAAATACGGTTCGAGGAAAATATGATGATGTTGAAGGTGGTCACCACGCCGAAAATAAAGTTGCCGTTAATATTGTTGATGGCGACTTGCCGGACACGATTAGAGATGAAAGTAAAGAAGGGGAAGTAAGCCATTTTCAAGCTTTGGCAACGGCCGTTTCGGGTACTGTAGGTTTAGGTAATATCGCTGGGGTTGCCGTAGCTATTGCCATTGGTGGACCGGGTGCCACTTTTTGGATGATCGTTTGTGGTTTAATTGGGATGTCCACGAAATTTGTTGAATGTACACTGGGTGTAAAATATAGAGATGTAGGAGAAGACGGAACCGTTTATGGCGGCCCCATGTATTACTTGTCAAAAGGATTACAAGAGCGCGGTTTTAAAGGTATAGGGAAATTTTTAGCGGTACTGTTTGCCATACTTTGTGTTGGCGCTTCCTTTGGTGGTGGTAATGCATTTCAGTCCAATCAAGCGGCTCAACAATTATCCGATTTAGTGGGATGGAACTTTCAAACCGCTGGATTTTGGATTGGCTTGGTAATTGCCATAATTGTTGCGGTTGTAATTATTGGAGGCATAAAAAGAATAGCCAATGTAACCGAAAAAATAGTGCCTTTTATGGCAGGTATTTATGTGTTGGCAGCCTTAATTATTATTGGAGCTAATTATAGATTTATCGATGATGCCTTTTCCTTAATTTTAGAAGGAGCCTTTACGCCCATGGCGGGATTAGGCGGTATAGTTGGAGTGCTTATTGTAGGTTTTCAACGTGCGGCTTTCTCCAACGAGGCGGGAGCAGGTTCTGCAGCCATAGCGCATTCTGCCGTAAAAACAAAGTATCCAGCTTCAGAAGGTGTTGTGGCGCTGTTGGAGCCTTTTATCGATACTGTGGTTATTTGTACCATGACAGCCTTGGTAATTATCTTTTTTAATATGGATGATGCATCAACGGTTCAAGCGGCATTCACTTATGGAGGAGACGGTGCGGGAAATGTTATTTTAAACGAAACAGGTAGGGCTGTTGGCGGTGTAGAACTTACCTCAAGGGCTTTTGATGCGGTAATTCCTCATTTTTCTTATGTGTTAACGGTTGCCATTATTTTGTTTGCTTTTTCAACCATGATATCTTGGTCGTATTACGGATTGCAGTCTTGGAAATTTTTATTCGGTAGAGGAAAGGGAGCGGATTTAGCCTATAAAGTATTGTTTTTATTGTTTGTAGTTATTGGGGCTTCAACCACGCTTGATGCGGTTATAAAATTCTCTGATGCCATGATTTTAGCATTGGTTTTCCCTAACATGATTGGGCTTTTCTTCTTGTTTCCTAAAGTAAAAGAAGAAATGAGTAAATATTTGGGCGCTATAAAAGCGAGCAAAGAGGAGAAGTAATTATATAAAATGAAACAGCCATAACTGAATTTTTGTCAAGTAACGATAATTATAATATGGATGTTACATCGGACTAATTAAAAATAAATTTATACAGATGAAATCCCATTTCACGTTTTCTAAAGAGCAGCGAAATGGGATTTTTTTATTAATACTTTTAATCATAATATTACAGGGTGTTTATTTTTTTGTGGTCCCGTTAACCGCAGGGAACGATGTAAAAGAACTCTCGGTAAATCGAGAAGAACTCAAAAAATTCCAAAAAGAAATTGACTCCCTTAAACAGGTTGAACTTGAAGCGAGGCAACCAAAAATATATCCTTTCAATCCCAACTATATCACCGATTATAAAGGCGCTTCCCTGGGTATGTCAAACGAAGAAATAGACCGATTGCACGCTTTTAGGAAACAGGATAAATGGGTGAATAGTACTGAGGAATTTCAACAGGTAACCAAAATATCCGATTCGCTTTTAAATGCCATATCGCCCTATTTTAAATTCCCCGATTGGGTTACAAATCCTAAGCCAAAAGCCAATGTAATGGTTTACAATAATACGCCAAAAACCTTCGCTCAAAAACAAGATTTAAACACGGCAACGGCAAAACAACTTCAAAAAGTAAATGGGGTGGGCGCCTATTATTCAGAGCGTATTGTAAAATTCAGAAATACATTTTCCGGTGGATTTATCGCCGATGTTCAGCTACAGGATGTTTACGGATTAACTCCCGAAGTCATCGAAAAAATTACGGAACAGTTTACCGTTAAAACCCCAAGGACTGTCAAAAAAATCAATATAAACGAGGCTGCGATTGAAGACCTTGTTACCATTCAGCACATCGATTACGATTTGGCACACGATATTGTTGAGCAACGCCAATTAAGAGACGGATACAAATCCTTGGATGAACTAAAAAAAGTAAACGGCTTTCCTGTAAATAAATTCGAGATAATTAAATTATATTTGTCGATTGAATAAGGCTATTGAATAGAAAGAAAAAAAACGCTAATGGATACAATGTACTTCACCGAAGAGCATCAACTTTTTAGAAAAAGTTTGCAGGATTTTTTAACCAAAGAAGTCGTTCCGCATATTGACAAATGGGAAAGCACCGGAAATATCGAACACTTCATTTGGAAAAAAATGGGCGATATGGGCTTTTTTGGCATCAATTACCCTGAGGCTTATGGCGGACTGAATCTAGACCTTTTCTACACCGTTATTCTTCTTGAAGAACTTCAAAAAATAAACTCCGGTGGTTTTGCCGCGGCCATTTGGGCGCACTGCTATTTGGCCATGACGCATCTTAATGCCGAGGGCAACCACGATATAAAAGAACGCTATTTGGCACCGAGTATTGCTGGCGATAAAATAGGGTGTTTGTGCATTACCGAACCTTTTGGCGGTAGCGATGTGGCAGGCATGCGTACCACAGCCGTTAAACATGGCGACCATTATATTATAAACGGATCGAAAACTTTTATTACCAATGGAGTGGTTAGCGACTATTTAGTTGTGGCAGCCAAAACAAATCCGGAATTGGGTAACAAAGGCATTAGTATTTTTGTTATCGATAGGGGAACCGCTGGTGTATCTGCCACCAAATTAGATAAGTTGGGTTGGCGCGCTTCCGATACCGGAGAAATAGCCTTCGATAATGTAAAGGTGCCGGCAACCAATTTGTTGGGCGAAGAAAATAAAGGCTTTCCGTACATCATGCAGCATTTCTCGTTAGAGCGTTTAATTATGGGCGTAAACGCACACGCCAGAGCAGAATACGCTTTGGAATATGCGCTAAAATATATGTCTGAACGTATGGCTTTCGGAACGTCCATCGATAAATTTCAGGCGCTACGCCACACCGCAGCCGAACTTTATGCCGATATGGAAATTTGCAAAACCTTTAACTACGCGGTGGCTTACAGATTAAACAAAGGCGAATACGTGGTAAAAGAAGCGTCGATGTCTAAGCTTAAATCCACCAAAATGGCCGACGAGGTTATTTACCAGTGCCTACAGTTTTTGGGCGGTTACGGTTATATGGAAGATTACCCCATGGCAAGACTGCTGCGCGACAGCCGCTTAGGGCCAATAGGCGGTGGTACTTCCGAGATTTTAAGGGAAATATTGGCAAAAATCATCATTGATAAAAAGGAGTACAAACCGGCAACTTAAATGTTTTGGGCGTTACCCCGTTTGGTCGCTAAGGCTCCCGAAGCGGGGTCGGGCTTTCCACTGTATCTTTTTTTTACGTCATAGCGAGGAGTCAGCGACGTGGCTATTTGCCAAATTTTAGTTCTAAATTAAAGGGTGTTTTATGTCTTTCAAAAAAAGGATGCCGTTGCAATCCCTAACGCGCTTATTTGCTATCCTGTTTTTTTAATTTAAAGTTAGGTTTTTTTGGAAAGGTTAGTTTAACGGTCTAGTATAAGAATAGTAGCGGATTTGAGAGAGGCAGATTTTCCGAAGGAAAATCGGACGCAAGCAAATCAGCACGGACTTATAGATTGAGGAATAAACTTACGCATTATTTTTATACAATGTTGGCAATAGTTATTTTATTCTTTTTCCGAGTTTATATTGTTTTTTAGTTTCCGTTCCATCTTCTTTTAGACAATATTCTGTTCCGTTTTTCTTTCCATTAATATACTCACAACGAAAAGTCATTTTTTCTCCACCATCTCTATAACCCAATTCAATTCCGTGTTTTTTCTTTCCTAAATATTGACAACTATAAGATACTTTTCCATTTGTAAATTGTTCTCGAAGTATTTTTATTCCGTCATCGTTATAGGTATGAATTTCAAAAATTTCTTTCTGAAGGTTGTACATGATTTTTTTAGAAAGAACATTGGGCTTATTTGGATTGTAAATAGTTTTTGTCGAAAGTCTTTTTTCTTTACCGTTGAAATATAAATAGCTGTATAAAATAATACCATTTTCAAATTCCTCTTCATAAACTAAATGTTCATTTTTACGTTTGACTTGAGCAATTCCTGTAAAGAGTTCGTCGTCAATGACTTTATAAACCAAATTATTCTCAATGTAGACTTCTTTCATTCCGATTATTTCTTGCGAAATCAGTTTGTTGAAAGTAAAAAACATTAATAAAATCAGTAGGTTTCTCATTTGGTTTTAATTATTGCCAATGCTTTACTGATATGAAATCGTTTTAACGTTTTTTTATCAGCCGTTAAACGAAGTTATCATTTTTTTCTGACAAAATCAAGTGCCGTTTTTCATTAAAAAACCACTTTAAAAAAATAATAACTTTTATAATTGTGGATTTAAAATTACTTTTTATATTTGCATCCTGAAAATTCTAAAAGAGAGGAGGTTAAGACACTATGTTAATAATACCAGTAAAAGAAGGAGAAAATATAGATAGAGCGTTAAAGCGTTACAAGCGTAAGTTTGTAAGAACAACGGTAAAAAACCAGTTGCAAGAACGCAAGCAGTTTAACAAACCTTCAGTTGTACGTAGAGCTCAAGTTCAAAAAGCACAGTACATTCAACGTTTAAGAGATGCAGAAGAAGTATAATATCTGCCACTTATAATATAAAAATCCCGCAATTTGCGGGATTTTTTTGTTTAAAATTTTATAAATTACAACACCATATTTTAAAAAAACCGGAAACCTAAATAGTTGCGATTAAAAGCTAAAAAGCACATACGCCGCATCTCCGTGAATCAACCAAAATGCAATCCGTTAAAATCGGCGATCGGGATAATTATCGAGACCTGCCAAAAAGAAACCAATTAAACCAAGATTCAATAAAACATTGTATCTTGAACTCTGAACTCTGAACTCTGAATCTTGAACTCTGAACTCTGAACCTTGAACATGACATTCAAATCCTTCACAGATTATCTATTGTTAGAAAAAAACTATTCGGCATTAACAGTAAATGCCTATCAAAACGATTTGGAAAATTTTTCAGCATTCATAAAAACCGAATTCGAAACCCATACCATTAATAAGGTCAATTATCCGCAAATAAGACATTGGATAGTTTCCTTGGTGGAAAGCGGACTAGCAAACCGAAGTGTTAACCGGAAAATATCAGCCTTAAGCACCTATTATAAATTTCTTTTAAAAATTGGCGAAATTGAAACCAATCCACTTTCCAAACACAAGGCCTTAAAAACGAGTAAAAAAATTCAAGTCCCTTTTTCAGAAGACGAAATAATGAAGGTTTTGAATGATATGCATTTTGATGATGATTTTGAGGGCATTCGCAACAAACTAATCATCGAATTGTTTTACACCACCGGCATAAGACGCATAGAACTGATTGAGCTCCAGCTAACCAGTCTTAATTTAGATAATAAAACGTTAAAAGTGTTGGGAAAGAGAAATAAAGAACGCATCGTTCCGTTATTAAATTCAGTTACCAAAACAATAAAACAATATTTAATTTCAAGAAGTAAATTAGAACGTATTGCAGATGCCGATATGCTGTTTTTAACGAAAAAAGGAGTTAAAATATACGAAACACTTGTTTACAGAATAATAAATGATTATTTTAGTTTGGCATCATCCAAAGTAAAAAAGAGTCCACATATATTAAGGCATTCATTTGCAACTCATTTACTTAATCAAGGTGCCGATTTAAATGCGGTAAAAGAGCTTTTGGGGCACACCAGTTTGGCGGCAACACAAGTTTATACGCACAATAGTATAGCTGAACTTAAAAAAGTGCACGTAAAAGCACACCCTAGGAGTGAAAAATAAAAGTTTGTTTGTCTAACCTAATAAAAAGAACATGTAACGAGCCATAATAATAGGTAAATGCTATTTAACATGATTATGGGCAAATTACATTTGATCAATTTAATAACCTAAAAAAGAATAACCGATGAAAGTAAACACACAATCAGTTAATTTTAACGCAGATCAAAAGTTAATAGATTTTATTCAAAAACGCATGGATAAATTGGATATGTTTTATGATAAAGTAATAAAATCTGATGTTTATTTAAAAGTAGAAAACACTAGCGATAAGGAAAATAAAGTCTTTGAGGCTAGGGTAAGTGTTCCGGGAGATAGCTTTGTTGTAAAAAAACAGTGTAAAAGTTTTGAAGAGGGCGCAGATATGGCTGTTTCGTCGTTAGAAAGGCAACTAAAAAAGCGAAAAGAAAAATTAAGAGCACATTTATAATAAAATTTCTTAAAAAATGTTTTGAATAAAAAAATAAATCTCTACATTTGCAGTCCGTTAGAAATAGCGGGCTTTTTTTATGCTAAAAAAGTGTAAAAAAGCCGATGTAGCTCAGCTGGCTAGAGCAGCTGATTTGTAATCAGCAGGTCGTGGGTTCGAGTCCCTCCATCGGCTCTAAAATTGAAATATTGAAAACGTTTGAAATTCAAGGTTTTAAAGTCCGGATTTCGAATAGTTTGGGGAGATACTCAAGCGGCCAACGAGGGCAGACTGTAAATCTGCTGACTACGTCTTCGCAGGTTCGAATCCTGCTCTCCCCACAAAAATTTTTGCTTCGGCAGAAATTGAAAATTCCAATAGCAAAAAACAAACTTCAAAAAAAAGTTTTGTTTCAAGCTTTGGAATCGTTCATATAGGTATTGAACACCAGTTGACTGAATTCTTCAATCAATTTCGGCTTCTTCCGGGGGTTGTAATTTGATTTTTTTTATTGGAACTCATTCAAAAAAATGCGGGAGTAGCTCAGTTGGTAGAGCGTCAGCCTTCCAAGCTGAATGTCGCCAGTTCGAACCTGGTCTCCCGCTCAAAAATTCCTGCGAAGGCAGGAATCTCTTCTTTCATTATAATACAATCAAAAAAAGATTGTTTTTGAGAGAATAGGAAATTAAAAACTTTACGCCGGTGTAGCTCAGGGGTAGAGCGTTTCCTTGGTAAGGAAGAGGTCACGAGTTCAAATCTCGTCATTGGCTCTATATTTTAAAGAGTATAAAAACAGAATACACTAATATTATTATATAACTAAGATTAAATTATTAAAACATGGCAAAGGCAACTTTCGATCGTTCAAAACCACACTTAAATATTGGTACAATTGGACACGTAGATCACGGTAAAACAACTTTAACTGCTGCTATTACTAAAGTATTAGCTGATGCAGGTTTCTCAGAAGCGAGATCATTTGACCAAATTGATAACGCACCAGAAGAAAAAGAAAGAGGTATTACAATTAATACTTCACACGTAGAATATCAAACAGCAAATCGTCACTATGCACACGTTGACTGTCCAGGTCACGCGGATTACGTAAAAAACATGGTAACTGGTGCTGCACAAATGGATGGCGCTATTTTAGTAGTTGCTGCTACTGATGGACCTATGCCACAAACTCGTGAGCATATCTTATTGGGCCGTCAGGTAGGAATTCCTCGTATTGTTGTATTCATGAACAAAGTGGATATGGTTGATGACGAAGAATTACTTGAATTGGTAGATATGGAAATCAGAGACTTATTATCTTTCTATGAGTACGATGGAGATAATGGTCCGGTAATTTCTGGTTCTGCTTTAGGTGCACTTAACGGTGAGCAAAAATGGGTAGATACGGTATTGGAATTAATGAAAGCTTGTGATGAGTGGATTGAAGAGCCTGTACGTGATATGGACAAGCCTTTCTTAATGCCTATTGAAGATGTATTCTCAATTACAGGTCGTGGTACTGTTGCAACAGGTCGTATTGAGACTGGTGTAGCTAATACAGGAGATCCAGTAGAGATTATTGGTATGGGTGCTGAGAAATTAACTTCTACCATTACAGGTATCGAAATGTTCCGTCAAATATTAGATAGAGGTGAAGCAGGAGATAACGCTGGTATCTTATTAAGAGGTATTGAGAAAACTCAAATCTCAAGAGGTATGGTAATTACTAAACCTGGTTCGGTAACTCCTCACGCTAAATTTAAAGCTGAGGTTTATATCCTTAAAAAAGAAGAGGGTGGACGTCACACACCATTCCACAACAACTACCGTCCACAGTTCTACGTACGTACAACTGACGTAACAGGAAACATTGCGCTTCCTGATGGTGTTGAAATGGTTATGCCTGGAGACAACTTAACTATTACTGTTGAATTAATTCAGCCTATCGCAATGAACGTAGGTTTGCGTTTCGCAATCCGTGAAGGTGGTAGAACAGTAGGAGCAGGTCAAGTAACTGAAATTTTAGACTAAATTAAAGTTTAATAAATATAGAGTCAAGGTATCACGCGTTAGCGTGATGCCTTTTGACTTATATTTACGGGTTTAGCTCAGTTGGTAGAGCACTGGTCTCCAAAACCAGGTGTCGGGAGTTCGAGTCTCTCAACCCGTGCAAAAGTAAACAAGACATGAGACGAGAAGTTTATCCTGAGCACAGGCGAAGGAAGTCTCTCAACCCGTGCAAATAAAGAATAAAAATAAATGGCTGGAATTGTAAATTATATAAAGGAATCATTTGGAGAGCTAAAAAACAATGTGACATGGCCTACTTGGGCAGAAGCACAGAGTTTAACCGTTTTGGTTGCTGTATTTTCAATTATATTCTCTCTTGCAATATGGGGGGTTGATACAGTTTTCAGCAAAGTCATAACATTTTACTTTGATTGGATTAAATAACGTAACGTTAAAAGAAAAATTTATGTCTGAAGTAAGTGAGAAAAAATGGTACGTTGTTAGGGCTGTAAGTGGTCAGGAAAACAAAATCAAAACCTATATCGAAAACGAAATTGCTCGATTGGGGTTACAAGATTATGTGGATCAAGTATTGGTGCCTACCGAAAGAGTTGTTCAAATACGGAACGGAAAGAAAATTCATAAAGAAAAAGTTTTTTTTCCAGGATATATTATGATTCAAGCAAATTTAACGGGAGAAGTACCACATATAATTAGATCGGTTACTAACGTAATTGGTTTTTTAGGTGAAACCAAAGGAGGGGACCCTGTGCCGTTAAGACAATCTGAAGTAAACAGGATGTTGGGTAGAGTTGATGAATTGGCCGTAGAAGAAAGCGCCAATGTAGCCATACCTTTTACAAAAGGTGAAACGGTTAAAGTTATCGACGGACCTTTCAATGGATTTGATGGAACGATTGAGAAAATAAATGAAGAAAAGCGCAAACTTGAAGTTATGGTTAAAATTTTCGGAAGAAAAACACCATTGGAATTAAGTTATATGCAAGTTGAAAAAGTATAATTAGTGTTACATTAAGATAGATGGGTCTTTCGCTTCCAAAAGAGAGATAACATCAAAATTAAATTATTAAAAATGGCAAAAGAATTAGGTAAAGTAGTTAAGTTACAAGTTCGGGGAGGTGCTGCGAATCCATCGCCACCGGTTGGACCCGCTTTAGGAGCTGCAGGTGTTAACATCATGGAGTTCTGTAAGCAATTCAATGCCAGAACCCAAGATAAGCCAGGTAAAGTATTACCGGTGGTTATATCTGTTTACAAAGACAAATCATTCGACTTTGTAATTAAAACTCCACCAGCAGCTGTCCAGTTAATGGAAGCGGCAAAGGTGAAGAAGGGGTCTGGAGAGCCAAACCGAAAAAAAGTAGCTAAAGTATCTTGGGATCAGGTTAAAACCATCGCAGAAGACAAAATGGTAGATTTAAACGCATTTACAACAGAGTCGGCTATGAAAATGGTTGCTGGAACAGCAAGATCGATGGGAATAACCGTAACAGGAAAATTTCCTTCTTAATCTATTAAAGACATTAGAAAATGGCAAGATTAACAAAAAAGCAAAAAGAGGCTTTAGCAAAAATTGAAAAAGGAAAACTTTATTCTGTTGATGAAGCATCAGCATTGATTAAAGATATTACCAATACAAAATTTGACGCATCAGTTGATTTGGCAGTACGTTTAGGAGTAGATCCTCGTAAAGCCAACCAAATGGTTCGTGGTGTGGTTTCATTACCGCACGGTACTGGTAAAGACATGAAAGTATTAGCATTAGTAACACCAGACAAAGAAGCCGAAGCTAAAGAAGCTGGAGCAGATTACGTAGGTTTAGACGAGTATCTTGATAAAATCAAGAGCGGTTGGACAGACGTTGATGTTATTATAACTATGCCAAGTGTTATGGGTAAATTGGGTCCTTTAGGACGTGTATTAGGTCCTCGTGGTTTAATGCCCAACCCAAAAACAGGTACAGTAACCATGGATGTTGCAAAAGCAGTTAGCGAAGTAAAAGCTGGTAAAATTGACTTTAAAGTTGATAAAACCGGTATTGTACACGCCGCTATTGGCAAAGCATCATTTAGTGCTGATAAAATTGCGGGTAACGCAAATGAATTATTAACAACATTAATAAAACTAAAACCGACAACCGCTAAAGGCATTTACGTAAAAAGCATATTTATGTCTTCTACAATGAGCCCAAGTTTAGCGATTGATCCTAAAATTGGTTAATTAAGTTAAAACTTTAAATTATGACAAGAGAAGAAAAATCACAAGTAATTGAGGAATTAACTGCAGAATTAGCTAACAATACAAATATCTATTTAACAGATATTTCAGGATTAAATGCTGGGGCTACCTCAAATTTGCGTCGTGCTGCTTATAAGGCAAACGTGCAAATGGCAGTTGTTAAAAATACATTACTTGAAAAAGCAATGCAAGCTTCAGAAAAAGACTTTGGAGACCTTGCAACGGTTTTAAAAGGAAATACATCGGTGATGTATTCTGAAACAGGTAATGCACCAGCTAAGTTAATTAAAAACTTCCGTAAAAAATCAGAAAAACCTTTATTAAAAGGCGCATTTATTGAAGAAGCAGTTTATTTGGGTGACGATCAACTGGATATGTTGGTTGATATTAAATCTAAAGAAGAATTAATTGGAGAAATTGTAGGTTTATTACAATCTCCTGCTAAAAATGTTATTTCTGCACTTAAATCGGGTGGAGGAACCATTGCTGGTATTATTAAAACACTATCTGAAAAAGAAGGATAGTATTAACAAGTACGCACTTATTACAAATATATTATTATCACAAAATTATTAAAACGATAGAAAAATGGCAGATTTAAAAGAATTCGCAGAACAATTAGTTAACCTTACTGTAAAAGAAGTAAACGAGTTAGCAACTATATTAAAAGATGAGTATGGTATCGAGCCTGCTGCTGCTGCTGCTGCAGTTGCTGTTGCCGGTCCTGCTGCAGGTGGTGAAGCTGAAGAAGCTCAAACTGAATTTGATGTAATCCTTAAAGCCGCTGGTGGTTCTAAATTAGCAGTTGTAAAATTAGTTAAAGAATTAACTGGTTTAGGATTAAAAGAAGCTAAAGGTTTAGTTGACGATGCTCCATCTCCAATTAAAGAGGCAGTTACCAAAGACGAAGCTGAAGCATTAAAAGCACAGTTAGAAGAAGCAGGAGCTGAGGTTGAGCTTAAGTAAGCCTACCATCCCAACAACACAAAGGTTTAGGTCTGAAGCATACGCTATCAGACCTAGACCATTTTGCGTATAATGGCATTATACCAAATAAAACTCAAAACAACATACACATAATCGAATTGTATATTGTTGTTTAATCAGCGTTTTAACACGCTTTCACTATTTATTTTTAATCATAATTCCGTCCATTGATGTTATCAACACAAGCTGAAAGATTAAATTTCTCGTCTATTGTAAATAGAACAGAATACCCAGATTTCTTGGATATTCAGATAAAATCCTTCCAGGATTTTTTCCAATTAGAAACTAAATCAGAAGAAAGAGGTGATGAAGGTCTTTACAACACCTTTATGGAAAACTTTCCAATCACAGATTCACGTAATCAATTTGTTTTAGAGTTTTTAGATTACTTTGTAGATCCACCAAGATATGCTATAGAAGAGTGTATTGAAAGAGGTCTTACATACAGCGTTCCACTAAAGGCAAGGTTAAAATTATATTGTACAGATCCTGAACATGAGGATTTCGAGACCATTGTTCAAGATGTTTATTTAGGAACCATACCTTACATGACACCTTCTGGTACGTTTTGTATTAATGGTGCCGAACGCGTGGTAGTATCTCAACTGCATAGATCTCCGGGGGTATTCTTTGGACAATCATTCCATGCCAATGGAACAAAATTATATTCTGCAAGGGTTATTCCTTTTAAAGGCTCTTGGATAGAATTTGCTACAGATATCAATCAAGTGATGTACGCTTACATTGATAGAAAGAAAAAATTACCGGTAACAACGCTTTTTAGAGCTATTGGCTTTGAGCGCGATAAAGACATTTTAGAGATTTTCGATCTTGCTGAAGAAGTTAAAGTATCAAAATCCGGATTAAAAAAATATTTAGGACGAAAGCTTGCGGCACGTGTTCTTAACACATGGCATGAAGATTTTGTTGATGAAGACACAGGAGAAGTAGTATCTATCGAGCGTAACGAAATTGTGCTAGATCGTGATACGGTACTTGATAAAGAAAATATTGAAGAAATTCTTGAAGCTGAAGTAAAAACGATTCTTTTACACAAAGAAACTTCAGAGCAAGGTGATTATGCCATTATTCATAACACGCTTCAAAAAGATCCAACAAACTCTGAGAAGGAGGCTGTTGAGCATATCTATAGACAATTGCGTAATGCGGAGCCGCCAGATGAGGAAACCGCAAGAGGCATTATTGATAAATTATTCTTCTCAGACCAACGTTACTCTTTAGGTGAGGTTGGCCGTTACAGAATGAACAAAAAATTAGGTCTTGATATTGGCATGGATAAGCAAGTGCTTACCAAAGAAGATATCATCACCATTATAAAATATTTAATCGAGCTTATCAACTCTAAAGCAGAGATTGATGATATTGATCACTTATCAAACCGTCGTGTACGTACGGTTGGTGAGCAATTATCTCAACAATTTGGTGTTGGTTTAGCACGTATGGCACGTACTATTCGTGAGCGAATGAACGTTCGTGATAACGAGGTGTTTACACCAATAGATTTGATTAATGCCAAGACTTTATCGTCTGTAATTAACTCTTTCTTTGGTACCAATCAGCTTTCGCAATTCATGGACCAAACCAATCCTCTTGCAGAAATTACGCATAAGCGTCGTTTATCTGCCTTAGGACCTGGAGGTTTATCTCGTGAAAGAGCAGGATTCGAGGTTCGTGATGTACACTATACACACTACGGAAGACTTTGTCCCATTGAAACACCAGAGGGACCAAACATTGGTTTAATCTCTTCACTTTCAGTGTATGCTAAAGTGAATTCTATGGGGTTCATTGAAACGCCTTACAGAAAAGTTACAGATGGTGTTGTAGATATCAAAAACGAGCCAACGTATTTAAGTGCTGAAGAAGAAGAAGAAAAATTAATCGCTCAGGCAACTGTTGAAGTTGATGATAACGGTAAAATTTTACACGAGAAGGTTATTGCCAGAATGGAAGGCGATTTCCCAGTAATTGATCCGGCAGCTTTACATTATACCGATGTAGCTCCAAATCAAATATCGTCTATTTCGGCGTCTTTGATTCCGTTCTTAGAGCATGATGATGCGAACAGAGCTTTGATGGGATCAAACATGATGCGTCAAGCAGTGCCACTTTTACGAGTAGATGCACCAATTGTAGGTACCGGTTTAGAGCGTCAAGTTGCTTCAGATTCTCGTGTATTAATTAATGCAGAAGGCAATGGCGTAGTACTTTATGTTGATGCCAACGAGATTAAAATTCAGTACGAGCGTACCGAAGATGAGGCTAAAGTAAGTTTTGATAGCGATATTAAAACCTACGAATTGGTAAAATTCAGAAAAACAAACCAAGGAACGTCTATCAACTTAAAACCAATCGTGGTTAAGGGTGATAAAGTTACCAAAGGTCAGGTTTTATGTGAAGGTTATGCAACTCAAAAAGGAGAATTAGCTTTAGGTAGAAATATGAAAGTGGCCTTTATGCCATGGAAAGGATACAACTTTGAGGATGCGATTGTAATTTCTGAAAAAGTGGTTCGTGAAGATATTTTCACATCTATTCATATCGATGAGTATTCATTAGAGGTTAGAGATACCAAATTAGGTAACGAAGAATTGACTAACGATATTCCTAACGTTTCGGAAGAAGCGACAAAAGATTTGGATGAACACGGAATGATTCGCGTTGGTGCCGAGGTTAAACCAGGCGATATCCTTATTGGTAAAATTACACCAAAAGGAGAATCAGACCCAACACCTGAAGAAAAATTATTACGTGCCATTTTTGGAGATAAAGCCGGCGATGTTAAAGATGCTTCTTTAAAAGCTTCACCATCATTAAACGGTGTTGTTATTGAAAAGAAATTGTTTGCAAGAGCCGTAAAAGATAAGCGTAAAAGAGCGCAGGATAAAGATGATATCTTACAATTGGAAGGTATTTACGATGCGAAATTCGATGCTTTAAAAGATGTATTGGTCGAAAAGCTTTTCTCTATTGTAAATGGTAAAACGGCTCAAGGTATTTTTAACGATTTAGGTGAAGAGGTATTGCCAAAAGGTAAAAAATTCACACTTAAAATGTTAAATGCTGTTGATGATTATGCGCATTTAGTGTCAGGTAAATGGACCACAGATGAGCATACAAACAAACTTGTAGCAGATTTAATCCATAATTACAAAATAAAGGAAAACGATTTACAAGGTGCATTACGCCGCGAGAAGTTTACAATTTCAGTTGGTGATGAGTTACCTGCGGGAATCATTAAACTTGCTAAGGTTTATATTGCCAAAAAGCGTAAGCTTAAAGTAGGTGATAAAATGGCGGGACGTCACGGTAACAAAGGTATCGTTGCTCGTATCGTTCGTCAGGAAGATATGCCATTCTTAGAAGATGGAACGCCGGTTGATATTGTATTAAATCCACTTGGTGTACCGTCTCGTATGAATATCGGTCAGATTTATGAAACCGTTCTCGGATGGGCTGGCCAAAAACTAGGGCGTACTTTCGCAACACCAATTTTTGATGGAGCAACTATAGATCAAATTAACGAATTCACAGATGAAGCTGGAATTCCAAGATACGGGCATACCTATTTATACGATGGTGGAACAGGACAACGTTTCGATCAACCAGCAACGGTTGGTGTGATTTATATGTTGAAACTTGGCCATATGGTTGACGATAAAATGCACGCGCGTTCTATCGGGCCTTACTCATTAATTACGCAACAGCCGCTTGGTGGTAAAGCACAATTTGGTGGTCAGCGTTTTGGTGAGATGGAAGTTTGGGCACTTGAAGCTTATGGCGCATCAAGTACCTTACGTGAAATTTTAACTGTAAAATCTGATGATGTGATTGGAAGAGCCAAAACTTACGAAGCTATTGTAAAAGGCGAACCCATGCCAGATCCAGGGTTGCCGGAATCATTCAACGTGCTTATGCATGAACTGAAAGGTCTAGGTTTGGATATCAGATTAGAGGAGTAGTTAATTAATTAAAATCATTTCAACCATATATTATGGCAAGAAAACAAGATAAACATACAGTAAAGAGATTTAACAAAATCTCCATTGGTTTAGCATCACCAGAATCTATTTTAGCAGAATCTAGAGGTGAGGTTTTAAAACCAGAAACTATCAATTATCGAACTCACAAACCAGAACGTGATGGTTTGTTCTGTGAGCGTATTTTTGGCCCTGTAAAGGATTACGAATGTGCTTGTGGTAAATATAAAAGAATTCGTTATAAAGGTATTGTTTGCGACCGTTGTGGTGTAGAAGTTACAGAAAAGAAAGTGCGTAGAGATCGCGTAGGACACATCAACCTTGTTGTGCCTGTTGCCCATATCTGGTACTTCCGTTCGTTACCAAACAAAATAGGTTACTTACTTGGTTTGCCGTCTAAGAAATTAGATATGATTATTTACTACGAACGTTATGTAGTAATTCAACCGGGTAATGCCAAAAATGAAGAAGGTGAGCCATTGCAAAAATTGGATTTCCTTACTGAAGAAGAATACCTAAACATTTTAGAAACACTTCCTCAAGATAATCAATATTTAGATGACGACGACCCAAATAAGTTTTTGGCTAAAATGGGAGCGGAGTGTTTAATTGAATTATTAGCAAGAATCGATTTACAAGCGCTGTCTTACGAATTGCGTCATAAAGCCAATACAGAAACGTCTAAACAACGTAAAACTGAAGCTTTAAAACGTTTACAAGTGGTTGAAGCCTTACGTGAATCTAACAATAACAGGGAAAATCGTCCGGAGTGGATGATTATGAAGGTTGTGCCAATCATACCGCCAGAATTACGTCCTTTAGTGCCGTTAGATGGTGGTCGTTTCGCAACGTCCGATTTAAATGATTTATACCGTCGTGTGATTATCCGTAACAACCGTCTTAAAAGATTGGTTGAGATAAAAGCACCAGAGGTGATTTTACGTAACGAAAAACGTATGTTACAAGAATCTGTCGATTCATTGTTTGATAACACACGTAAATCGTCTGCAGTAAAAACAGATTCCAACAGACCATTAAAATCGTTATCCGATTCACTTAAAGGTAAGCAAGGGCGTTTCCGTCAAAACTTACTTGGTAAGCGTGTTGATTATTCGGCGCGTTCGGTAATTGTTGTTGGACCGGAATTGAGGTTGTTCGAATGTGGTATTCCAAAAAATATGGCAGCCGAATTATACAAACCTTTCGTAATTAGAAAATTAATTGAAAGAGGTATTGTAAAAACCGTAAAATCTGCAAAGAAAATTATAGATAAAAGAGAGCCTGTGGTTTGGGATATTTTAGAGAATGTTTTAAAAGGACATCCAGTACTTTTAAATCGTGCTCCTACCTTACACAGACTTGGTATACAAGCATTTCAACCTAAGCTTATTGAAGGTAAAGCGATTCAGTTACACCCATTAGTGTGTACGGCGTTTAATGCCGATTTTGATGGTGACCAGATGGCGGTGCATTTACCACTTGGGCCAGAAGCTATTTTAGAGTGCCAGTTATTAATGTTGGCATCTCACAATATCTTAAACCCAGCAAATGGTTCGCCAGTAACGGTACCTTCTCAAGATATGGTACTTGGTCTTTATTATATGACCAAGTTGCGTGAGTCTACGCCAGAAATGCCAGTAAAAGGTGAAGGATTGACTTTTTATTCTCCAGAAGAAGTGGTAATAGCTTTTAACGAGAAAAGAGTGGATTTAAATGCAGGTATTAAAGTAAGAACAATCGATCTTAATGAAGACGGCAAACTTGATAAAATGATTGTTGAAACCACGGTGGGTCGTGTGTTGTTTAATCAACACGTACCACAAGCGGCTGGATACATCAATCAGGTATTGACTAAAAAATCGTTAAGGGATATAATTGGAAAAATTCTTAAAGTAACCTCGGTTCCTGAAACGGCTGATTTCTTAGATGCAATTAGAACTTTAGGATTCAAATTTGCATTCCAAGGTGGATTATCATTCAGTTTAGGTGATATTATCATTCCGCCGGAAAAGCAAGGTATGATTGATAAAGCCAATGGTTTAGTTGATGGTATTACGGGTAACTATAACATGGGGCTTATTACCAATAACGAACGTTACAACCAAGTTATTGATATTTGGACGTCAACAAATGCGGAATTGACCGAGTTGTCGATGAAGCGTATCCGAGAAGACCAACAAGGGTTTAACTCGGTATTTATGATGCTTGATTCTGGAGCTCGTGGATCTAAAGAACAGATTCGTCAGCTTACCGGTATGCGTGGATTAATGGCGAAACCTAAAAAATCGAATGCTGGTGGAGGTGAAATTATCGAAAACCCGATTCTTTCTAACTTTAAAGAAGGACTTTCAATTTTAGAATACTTTATCTCAACCCACGGTGCACGTAAAGGTCTTGCAGATACGGCTCTTAAAACGGCCGATGCTGGATACTTAACACGTCGTTTGGTAGATGTTTCACAAGATGTGATTATCAATACTGAAGATTGTGGTACGTTAAGAGGTGTTGAAGTTGAGCCATTAAAGAAGAATGATGAGGTTGTTGAAACTTTAGAAGAAAGAATAGTTGGCCGTGTATCTTTAAACGATGTTTATAATCCTTTAACAGATGAGTTGTTGGTTGCAGCCGGCGAACTTATTGATGACGATATAGCAAAAGCTATTGAAGCCTCACCAATTGATGCTGTCGAAGTACGTTCGGCATTAAGCTGTGAAGCCTTAAAAGGTATTTGTGCCAAATGTTACGGTCGTAATTTAGCGACAGGTAAAATGGTACAACGTGGCGAAGCTGTTGGTGTTGTTGCTGCACAATCTATTGGAGAACCTGGAACCCAGTTAACATTGCGTACGTTCCACGTAGGTGGTATTGCCGGTAACATTTCAGAGGATAATAAATTGGCTGTTAAGTTTAACGGTATTGCCGAAATAGAAGATTTAAAAACCGTAAAAGGTAAAGATAGCGAAGGTAATGATGTAGATATTGTAATCTCGCGTACATCCGAACTTAAATTAACAGATAAGAAAACGGGTATTGTTTTAAGTACCAACAATATCCCTTATGGTTCTACCATTTATGTTAAAAATGGTCAAGAGCTAAGTAAAGGCGATGTGGTTTGTCAATGGGATCCATACAACGGTGTTATTATTTCAGAATTTGCTGGTAAAGTAAAATATGAAAACATCGAGCAAGGGGTAACCTATCAGGTAGAAATTGATGAACAAACCGGTTTCCAAGAAAAAGTAATTTCAGAATCTAGAAACAAAAAACTAATACCAACGCTTCATATTGAAGATGGTAAAGGTGAAATTATTCGTTCTTATAACTTACCTGTTGGAGCGCATTTAATGATTGACGACGGAGAAAAGATTATTATCGGTAAGGTATTGGTTAAAATTCCTCGTAAATCTGCAAAAGCGGGTGATATTACAGGAGGTTTACCACGTGTAACCGAGTTGTTCGAAGCACGTAACCCTTCAAATCCAGCAGTAGTTAGTGCTATTGATGGTGTGGTATCTTTCGGAAAAATTAAGCGTGGTAATCGTGAGATTATTGTAGAATCGAAATCGGGCGATATTAAGAAATACTTAGTAAAATTATCTAATCAAATCCTTGTACAGGAAAACGATTATGTAAAAGCGGGTATGCCTTTATCTGATGGTTCTATTACACCAAACGATATTTTAAATATCAAAGGACCATCGGCCGTACAACAATACTTAGTAAACGAAGTACAGGAAGTATATCGTTTGCAAGGTGTGAAAATTAACGATAAGCACTTCGAGGTTGTTGTTCGTCAAATGATGCGTAAAGTACGTATTATTGATTCTGGAGATACTATTTTCTTAGAAGATCAATTGGCTCATAAAGCAGATTTCATTC
The DNA here is from genome assembly GCF_048381975.1 of Hwangdonia sp. NCBI lineage: Bacteria > Pseudomonadati > Bacteroidota > Flavobacteriia > Flavobacteriales > Flavobacteriaceae > Hwangdonia > Hwangdonia sp. The sequence continues at coordinate 307,700 of NZ_JBLWYT010000002.1, forward strand.
AAGAAAACGATGAAATTTTCGGAATGAAAGTGATTGAAGACGCAGGTGATTCAACAAACTTAAAAGCGGGACAAATTATTTCACCTCGCGAATTAAGAGATGAAAACTCCATTTTACGTCGAGAAGATAAAAATCTTGTAGTTGCAAGAGATGCGCAGCCAGCAACGGCTACACCAATATTGCAAGGTATTACAAGAGCATCGCTTCAAACAAAATCATTTATTTCTGCGGCATCCTTCCAAGAAACCACTAAGGTTCTTAACGAAGCAGCCGTAGCAGGTAAAGTTGATACTTTAGAAGGACTTAAAGAAAATGTAATTGTTGGACATAGAATTCCAGCAGGTACAGGTATGCGTAACTATACGGATATTATTGTAGGTTCTAAAGAAGAATTTGATGAAATGATGCAAGTAAAAAAAGAGTTAAATTATAACTAAATGAGACTCGGCATATACTAGCCAAAGGCGCTGTGTATGGCGTAAGTCGAATTTATGCTGAGCCTAGTCGAAGCATCTAATAAAAAAAAAGCCTTCATGTAAATAAACTTGGAGGCTTTTTATATTCTAAATACTAATATTATGGCAGAAGAAAAAGATAAACAAAAACAGGGGCAGATAAATATTGAATTGGATGAAACGGTTGCCGAAGGGATTTATTCCAACTTGGCAATCATCAATCACTCCGTATCAGAGTTTGTAATAGACTTTGTAAAAATTATGCCCGGGGTGCCTAAAAGTAAGGTGAAATCTAGAATTATTTTAACGCCTCAGCACGCCAAACGTCTGTTAAAAGCTTTAAATGATAATGTTTCTAGGTTTGAAAATGCACATGGCGAAATTAAAGATTATGAGCAACCGCCCATACCATTAAATTTTGGGCCTACGGGTCAAGCATAAACAAAAAAAGCCTTTGTTCCATTGATGGAGTTTAAAGGCTTTTTTTATAGCATATAACTTTAATGATTTCTTTCATTTACCATTTAGGGTATGCTTAGCCACTTTAAAGGTTTTTCCAGCAACATCTGCCAACCAGCCCAAATGGGCTTTGGGGTCCTTGCTCAATTCTATTAAAATATCTTTCGATGTTTCGGCAAATTGGCTTCCATCTTTAACAAACTGTGCGGGCTGGTTAGCCCTATTTAAAATGTATGAATTGGCATCGATACCAGCTTGCATGGCAATTTTTAATATAAATTCGGCACGTAAAGCTTTGTACGATGGGTAGGTGCCTTCAAAAATACCGGCAATGGTACCCGCAAATTTAGGGTCTTCTTTACACCGTGCTATAAGAATTTTTAGAAAAGACATCCACAAAGGGCTCAAGGTTTTGTTTCTGCCAAATTGCACCAGTAAATTAGACAAGGCAAAATCGTATTCCAGTTCACTCTCAATTTTTGTTTGATAACCCGCCAACGCAGCATAAGAAAAGTCGTTTTGTTCTGAGCATTTTTTAATTTCTACTGAGGCCCATCGAGCACTTAAAACCGCATATTGAATACCATCACCACTAAGCGGATTAATTAATCCGGCAGCCTCACCGATAAACATCGCTCTATCTGAAATAATGGGGTTTTGCGAGTTATAAAAAGTAATGGGCCACCCCTGGATTTTTTCAATGGCTTTTCCTTTTCCTAAGCGTTTTTTTAAATCTGGATTACTTTCAATGAAGTTTGAAAAACACTTTCGAACTTCCGAAGCTTGTTGCGGGCATGTTTTAAAAACCATGGCCATTCCAACATTGGCGCCATTCTCTCCCTTTGGGAAAAGCCAATAAATCCCTGGGAAATTTACTTTGCTAAAGTAAACGTCTACGCGGTTTTTTGGGCCGTTTACATTTTTGAAATACGAGCGTAACCCCAATAATTGATAAGCCGGGTCTGGCATGTTGCCTCGCAGTTTTCGTCCGACTAACGATCGACTCCCATCGGCACCAACAATTAGTTTTGACGTGATTTCCTTTTCAGAAGCTCCTTTTTTATAGGTGGTAACCACTTTGTGGGCACTAACCTTGAAATCGATAACACGGGCGTTTTCTATAAATTGGGCACCAGCAGATTTTGCCGCTTTATAAACCATATAATCCAGCTCAATTCGAGGGATAATACGCGCATGAAAAGGCAATGTTTCGGGTTTTTCCAACTGAATAAAGGTTTGGTCTTTATTCAAAAAGAGACCAACTTTTTCAATAGAATTGGCTTTTTTGAAAGCTTCGGTTTGGGTAATTCCAATATCATGAAGCTCTTTTAACGCGATAGGGCTTACACCATCACCACAAACCTTGTCTCTTGGAAAACGCTCAGCTTCAACCACAATGGTTTTAATATTTATTTTTGATAAGTGATGCGCTAAAGCACTTCCAGCAGGTCCACCGCCTACAATAAGCACGTCACAATCAAAATCTATTTTTGGACGAATCTGTATCATCCTTAATAATTTCTATTAATCATATACATGATGATGGTTTCTATAAAAGCCTTGTCTTCAGTATCTTTTAAGTGCGAAAAATGGGTGTAAAACTCCTTTAAAGCCGCTCCTGCCAAATATTGACTGGTTTTTTTTGCATGGTCAATGGATTTATATTGATGCATGAGATCAAGAATTTGTTTAGCATCGGCCAGATCTCTGCCCAACATAGGCGTACCCAAATAACCTTTGATAAAACGGTGTTCTTCGGAAGTACATTCCGAAAGTAAATGTATCAGCATCAAGGTGCGTTTTCCTTCAATAATATCCCCGCCAATTTCTTTACCATAAGCGCTTTCTTCCCCGATCAAGTTGAGAATATCGTCTTGGATTTGAAATGCAGCACCCATAAAATATCCCAATCTATTAAAGGAATCGGGGTTTATTACACCGTTACTGCCAATTAGCGCACCAATGCGAATGGGTTGAATACAAGTGTACCAACAAGTTTTTTTAAGTATCATACGCAGATAATCCTTTTCGGTGAGATCGCAGCGATTGTCTTGTCGCCAACCGAGTTCCAAGGCTTGGCCTTCAGCCGATTCGGTAATGAGATGATACACCTCTAAAAAAATGCGTTGTGCAAGTTTATCACCCAAAAGTTCTTTGTTTCGCCAAAGCGGATAAAGGCTCAACGCATTCATCATGTCGCCAACGTTAATGGCTATTGCCCGACTATGAGCGCTGTGCATGGTTGGTTTATTGCGCCGGAAAGCACTTTCATCTTCCACATCGTCATGGATAAGAAAAGCGTTGTGAAGCATTTCTAAAGTCACTGCTGTAAATTTTGCTTGGTGTAATTGACCACCATGAGCCTTACAGCTTGCAATGCACAACCCGGGTCTGAACCCTTTACCTCCTCGGTTGGGATAGTCTAAAATAAGGTCGTATAAATAATGTTTAGGTTCTTTTTCGGGCACAAATGCATGAATACCACGAAGCGTTTCAGCGCCGTAGTATTTCAATTTTGATTTCATTTGTGGCACATCCATACGGTGATATTTTAGCGGTTAGTTGGTTTTGTTTTAATACGTCATTCGATGACTTTTAAAGCAATAAGAACACGAATTTGCGGGTTGTTAATGCAGGTAATAAAAGCATTGTAATCGCCCGGAACGGCATTTTTAGGAAGATTTATGGTTATACTTATATCCTTTTCCTCTTTGGGTTTGAGTTGTGTTTTTTTAGGTTGTATGATTATAGAACGAAGACTGATTTTTTGATTTCCGCTACCAATAAAATCGGATTTTCTAAACGCGATGGTCTTGGGTTTACCAGCGGTATCTTCATACATAATTAGGTTGAGGGTAACGGATTCTCCCGGTTTCATCGGGTTTTCAGGTTCTAGTACGATAACGTCTGGACTTGGTTTTTTTGATGCTGCTTTTGGTTTTGTTTTTTTCTTGCTTTGATTTTCCTTTTCGTTCTTAAGCGTTTCAATAACCTCATTCATTTGGGCGGTAATGGCGGCAAATCCGTCTATGACCAAATCCAGCACTTCATGCGAATCACGACGGATTCGATTCATTAAGGCATCAGGGTCGCTCCTAATTTCATCTACGTCAATGAGTTTTTTTTCAATTTTTTTAGCCGCTAAAATACCCGCAGCTATTTCTTCTTCTAAAACATTTACTGCGGAATTCACAATACTTTGTGCTTTGTTCATCACGCGGTCAGAATCAATCCAAGGTTCACCTTCGCGATTTTTACCTTTGCTGGAACCTTGCTTATTTTTTGGATTGTCTTTTTGTTTTGGCATGGGCTGATTTTGTTAAAAAAGGTTCTACTGTAAGCTGGATTCTAAAAAAAGAAGGTTCAAATCCTATTACGGTTACATCACTAAAATAGGTATCGGGAGGCGTGTTTTTAGGAACTTGAACACCAATTTTAACCGTGCTTGACTCATCGGGCTCTTGGGTAAATTTTTGTGGTTTGAACGTGGTTTTTATCGAAGGGAATTCGGCGTCATTTTCATCGACGAAGTTAGAGTTTACCAATTCGCAGTTGGCCACCTCGGTTTTCGTGTTTTCTAAAATAAACTCCAACGCAGCTTTAGAACCGGCATTAACATTGGCCGTGAGCACAAACGCAGGTTCGGCTTCGGGTGTCGTTTCGGGTGCTGTTTTTTTCAACATCGTGTCCAACATTCCAAATCCAAGTGCCATGGCGTTGTTGTAGTATTCCAAATTTAGTTTTGCAAATGCATTAAAAGCTTTGCTGTACTGCTCGGGTTTAAAAACAAAAAGATTATTGGGCTTGTTTGGTTGTTTGCTCCACTCGTTAAATACCTTAAACCCTTGTTCGATATACTTTTTATTGAGCTCCAGAGTATGTTTGAACAATTTCTCTAAAGGTTGCTTGTCATTTGTTTCAGCCATGCCTTTTTAGATTTTAACTTCGGGTCGTTGCGCGTTCTTTTGGTTCGCAGTAGAAATGCGATTTCCAACTCTGCCATTTTAATTTGAATTTTTTCTCTTCGTATGGCGTAACAATAGGCGCGCTGTGGTCTCCAACGGAAACGGTTAAACAAATATTTTGATTGTACTCCTTTTCACGAAGTACGATTTCTGCCGTATAAACACCGTCTTTAAAATTTACTAGGTCGAGACTTATAAGTACGCGTTCAGATGTGTTTGGTTGCAGCGACACACTATTTTTATTGAGCAGAGGTTGTGCTGTTGCAAGTTTACCGTCTTGATCTTTTAATTCGCGAGCCCCAATTTTATAGGTTTTGGGCTTTTGGCAATTGTTTTTTACAACAAAAGGTATGATTATGCGCTCTCCAGCCATGGCTTTTCTGTTAATAGAGGCAATACAATGCGGCGGGCATTTTTCTTTTGGGGCACAGCAATCGTCAGAATTTAAAATAGCTTTGATGGGGTCGAGGGCATTTTTCCCAAGTTGCCCTATTTGCTTGTTGACTTGTGTGTTGTTGCCCAACACATTTTCCAACATGGTACCATAAAATTGCATGGACATATCGGACAGTGTTTGTATGTTTTCCATAACAGAATCGCTGAACACATTGGAGTTGAGTTTCTTGTTTTCCATGTTTTCTAAGTATTTTTAGTTTGTTGATGCGACTTAATAGCAAAAGAGAGCTCTTTATCCCAAAACCTAACGTTTAAATCGTAATCATTCTCAGCATTGGTCTCTTTTGGCATAACAAATGAAAAGTTAACGAGCCGCTGTTTTCCGGGTTTGATAATATCGCCTGCTTCGGTAATTTTGGAATTCGCCCAATTGGGTAACTGCTCTTTTATGTGTTCGGTAACTTTGTCCATTGTATCATTAAAACCCTTGACTTTATCATCTCTAAATCCTTTTCCGAAAGCGCGACATAGCATGTCCATATCCAAAGCGGCCGCATGTTTGGCATTGGGAATTTGAAAATCGAGATTACCTAAATTGGTTACCGTAAAACTTACACTGTGTTTGGTACCCGGACTAGTGTTTTGAAGGGTAAATTCACTAGGTTGAACGGATATGTTTATCGAAGGCTGTACGACCAGCTGTATGTTTCGTTTTTTATTGCCTATTTCAATATAATGGTGGTAGGTTCCCGGTGGTGTTTCAGGTGGAAGGGCAAGCGACAACGATTGCAACCGGCTTTCTCCCGCCCGTAGTTTGGTGTTGACAAGAAGCGGAATGGTGTTGAGGTTTTTAGTGTTTTTAACCTTTGCGGGTTTTAGGTTTAAATGCCGCACCCGAGCCTTGGTTTCATTTTGATTATGTAACCGCACGGTTCCACTTAATCTTTTAGGAGTGCCATTTAAAACAATGGTATCGTCTCCAAAATCTATTTTTTCCATTAAGGAATTTGGCACTTTAGTTTCCATGTTTTATGTTTTTATGTTATCCCCAGTGTAGTCTTGTCTTGGTTTTGGAAAAGGGCGCACGTCGGGCTCGCAACAATCATCCTCACACAATTCGGCAGATGTAGGCACATAAGGCTCCGTAATAATCTGGCCTTCTCCACTGGTACAAATACTAAAAAACTCGACCCCAAGCATTTTAAAGCATATATTGGAATAGTTTGGGATGCGCACCCGATGTTTCATAAGGTCTTTAATATCTTGAAGGGTAAAACGTGGTAAGTTGAGAATTTCAACCTTATTGTCGGTAGCAACGGGTTCCGAGCTGTCGCCGGTAAGTTTTAAGGTGTTTGTGGTGTTTAAGCTTCCGCTGATTTTATTTTCAACACTTCCGGAAAGCTGCGTTTCTATTTTTCCGGAATGTTTGGCATCCATACCGCCAGATAATTCGGTATCAACATCAAAAGTGCGATCGGGGTGTAATACGTGATGATAATCGGTGGGTATTTTGGGCGTGCTCATGTGTTAGGAAATTTAAGATTAGCCCATTAAAGGTAATAAAAAAACTTGAAAGCCCAAGACGTAAATACCTAAAATTTAGAACGTTGGGTATTAAAAGTGGTGTAATAAAAGTGTGTAAAACAGATAAATTACACACATTAATCCTTAAAAGCCAACCAAAAAAACAGAGTCGTGCCTTTAAGAGATATAAAAGACCGTCCTTTTTTAATTCTGAATTTGCTTTTACGTTAACCGAACTTCCACCTTTGTTTTATGGCAAAAAAGGATTCGAAGAAACAGGTACCCTTAAGCCACCTCTTTCTTTAAATGAAATTGTAAAGCACCAGAAGGACAGCGCTTTATTTGGTTTATGATTCGTTCGGTTTCTGAGCCTTCTAAATTAATCCAAGGGATAACTGAAGTTCTAAACACATCGGATAATCCTTTTGCACATTTTTCGGCATGAATGCAAACACATGGTTCGTAGGTTACCAAAATGTCATTATTACTGTATTCGTTTTTGTAAGATTCCATAGATTTTCACGTTTTGGGTTATGAATTTCTAATAATTATTTTCTGAAGAGGGAATCGCTAAAATATTAAATTCTCGGAATGGATACGCTAATTTTATCAATATAGGAATAAAATCAAAAAATATTCGTTGATTTGTTAAAATTCAGAGGTAAAATGAAATTTTATATTTGGATATTTTTGTTGTGTCATCTGTAATGAAAAAGCCGAATCTGCTAAAAACACCAATTGATTTTGCTTGTCTTTAGCCAAAAAACGCTGTTTTATACGAACAAATTCTTTGTATTCGTCGCTATTCGAATTTTTGGGATCTACCCAACAGGCTTTAAAAACATTTAAGTTTTCGTAGGTACATTTTGCCCCGTATTCGTGTTCTAATCTGTATTGTATCACCTCGTATTGCAGGGCGCCTACGGTACCAATTACCTTTCGTCCGTTAAGCTCCAAAGTAAATAATTGCGCTACACCTTCGTCCATTAATTGATCAATACCTTTATAAAGCTGTTTTGATTTTAAGGGGTCGGCGTTGTTGATGTACCTAAAATGCTCTGGTGAAAAACTTGGAACACCTTTGTAATTAATGCTTTCGCCTTCGGTTAAAGTGTCTCCGATTTTAAAATTTCCTGTGTCGTGCAAGCCAACAATATCACCGGGATAAGAGACATCGACAATTTCTTTTTTTTCTGCGAAAAAGGCATTCGGACTGGAAAACTTCATTTTTTTGTTATTCCTAACGTGCAAATAAGGTTTGTTTCGTTCAAATTTACCCGATACAATTTTAATAAAAGCCAAACGGTCGCGATGGTTGGGATCCATGTTGGCGTGAATTTTAAAAACAAAACCAGAAAATTGCTTTTCGTCAGGTTTTACTAAGCGTTCTTCACTTTGTTTGGGTCTTGGTTTTGGCGCTATTTCAACAAAACAATCCAATAGTTCGCGTACTCCAAAATTATTTAAAGCCGAACCAAAAAATACGGGTTGTAGGCTTCCTTGTAAATATTCGTCTTTATCAAAATCAGGGTAAATGCCTTCAACCAATTCAATTTCTTCACGTAACGTATTGGCGGCTTTTTGGCCTACCAAAGTATCTAATTCAGCAGAGGACAAATCTGAAATCTCAACCGTTTCTTCAATATCTTTTCTGCTATCGCCGCTAAACAAATTAACGTTTTTCTCCCAAATATTGTATATGCCTTTAAAATCGTATCCCATTCCAATTGGAAAACTTAAAGGCACTACCCGTAATCCCAGTTTTTGTTCAATTTCATCTAAAAGGTCGAACGCATCTTTTCCTTCTCTATCCATTTTGTTGATAAACACAATCATGGGGATGTTGCGCATGCGGCAGACTTCAACCAGTTTTTCGGTTTGCTCTTCAACACCCTTAGCCACATCAATAACCACAATTACACTATCAACGGCGGTAAGTGTTCTAAAAGTATCTTCGGCAAAATCCTTGTGCCCAGGCGTATCAAGAATATTGATTTTAATCCCATTATATTCAAACGCTAAAACCGATGTAGCCACAGAAATCCCACGTTGGCGTTCAATCTCCATAAAATCACTCGTGGCGCCTTTTTTGATTTTGTTGCTTTTTACGGCACCCGCTTCTTGAATGGCACCACCAAAAAGCAGTAATTTTTCTGTTAGTGTGGTTTTACCCGCATCAGGATGCGAAATAATTCCAAAGGTGCGTCTGCGCTGTATTTCTTTTAAAAAACTCATAGAATATATAAATGGGTGCAAATATACTATGAGTTCTATTAATAGTAACAATAAAAATAATCGAAATACGGCTCTTTTTATTTTTATGATAAGATTAATGTCTTTTAAATAATTACTTGGTATTTTTGTAAAACAATGAAATGAGCGATAGCAAATTGTTGGTGTTAACCGATGTTTTTATTGCAAATTACATCTGACCCAAATAAAAAATAAACAAATGAAGATGAAAGAAGAACAGGTAATTCTCGTTAACGAAAAAGACGAACAAATTGGTTTGATGCCTAAAATGGAAGCCCATGAAAAGGCGGTGCTGCACCGTGCGTTTTCGGTGTTTATTTTTAATGACAACAATGAACTGATGCTACAGCAACGTGCCTTACATAAGTACCATACACCCGGACTTTGGACCAACACCTGCTGTAGTCACCAACGTGATGGGGAAAGTAATATTGAAGCTGGTAAACGCCGTTTAATGGAAGAAATGGGCTTTGTAACAGAGCTTAAGGAAACTACGTCTTTTATTTATAAAGCGCCCTTTGATAATGGGTTGACCGAACACGAATTGGACCATATTATGGTAGGGCATTACAATGATGAACCACATATTAACCCAGATGAAGTGGCCTCGTGGAAATGGATGGCATTGGAAGATGTAAAAGTAGATATAGCTTTACATCCAGAACTTTATACCGCTTGGTTTAAAATTATTTTCAGTAAATTTTACGAACATATAAATTTAGTTGATCATGAAGGTAACGGTTAGTAGAAAAGCACATTTTAACGCAGCGCACAGGCTGTACAATGCCGATTGGACTGATGCCCGTAACGCCACCGTTTTTGGTAAATGTGCCAACCCTAATTACCACGGGCATAATTATGAGCTCATTGTTTCGGTGAAGGGCGACATCCATCCGGAAACGGGGTTTGTAATGGATATGAAAATTTTAAAACATTTGATTGAAACTGAAATTGAGGAGCAGTTTGATCATAAAAATTTAAATGAAGAGGTTAAGGAGTTTAAAACACTAAACCCAACAGCAGAAAATATAGCAGTGGTTATTTACAATAAAATAAAACCAAAGATTGAATCTCATTTAGATTTAGAAATCACCCTGTACGAAACGCCACGTAATTTTGTGAGTTACTCGGGGGAATAGTCGATGTTATAATCTCGGTTTTTTAAAATTCACGGTGTATTGGAATTGTAATACACCTTTGATATATACTGAATTATTGAACGCTATTGTTTAATAATTTGCTTATTTTTGCACCTAAATAAAATTAGAAATTATGGCAAATGTTAGAAACCTAAAGAAAGATATAAACTATGTTTTAGGCGATATTATTGAAGCAGTTTATGTTTGGGAATACGAAAACACAGATAAAGACACCAAAAAAAGCGAAGCAATTATTGATGAAGCAATTGAAACGTTTGACGCTTTAATAGCTAAAGTAAATGCTAAAGATGTTGAAAGTCCAAAAGCCCACTTTAAGGCCATTAATACGGAATTGGAAGAAAAAGGTCGTGCGTTAATTGAAAAAATCAATAAACTCGGATAATTTTTATCGATGGAATTACACGTTTTCTGCGATTGTTAAAAATGCCGAAATGCTGTTCAGCTCATTTGTAATTTGAAAATGAATTCCAGTTAAGTTAGCTTTAAAACAAAAGCCTTTCGATTTTTCGAAAGGCTTTTGTTTTTTAATATCGTGTTTAGTTGTTTTTATCGGCTTCCTTTATTTCGTCAATAAAATCCTGTAATTGTTTGCCGTATTTTGAAGCTTTCACTTTCGGGGTTAAGGAATTATTAATGGTATCTAAAAAGTTAATTCGCGCATTGTAAATCTCAGTTAAGGCAAGATACGGAGATACCTCACTATCTTTATTGTTTATAGCAAAATTAACCGTAAATAAGTACTTTCGTTTTAACAGCCCATTGTATTCATTATCAATAGCGCTAATTTTTGACGTATCGCTTTCCATTTGAGCTTCAAATTTTTCTTTTATCAAATCTAAATTTCTACTATTTAGTTTAGAAATCATCTTTTGATATTCTTCCCACTTAGCCTGTTGTACAGAGCCTTTAATTTTGGCATCAAAAACAAAATTTTTAAGCGTGGTGTTAATTTCGGTAATGCCTTTATCGGCGAAAAAAGCTATCGCGTCATCTTCATTCGTGTTTTTGTTTAGGAACAGATAAAATACTTCCGGTGATTCTAAATCGCTGTGCAATTCAAATTCGGCGTTTCCATTAATTTGTATAGAATCTACAGTTATAAGTGCGGTGTCTTTTACTTTTTTAAGATATACAGTTCCTTTTTTTAGACCTTTAATATTAGTTTTAACTGTTAACTCAGGTTGTTTGGCACAGGAAACGGTTAAAATAAGTAAGGTTAAAAGCGACAGTCTTTTCATAGTTTATTTTTGAATTTTTAGAAAAAGCAAATATCTTAATAATTATAGATTAAATACTAGCAGCAGCACATAAATTATAAAACTTTATCTGTATTAAAATTATGTTAATATAGGCAACTTTAAAAAAGTTTGGCACGGATATTGTTCATTGGTATGTGATTGCATTCTAATAAAAAGTTTATTGAGTGGTTACTTTAAACTTAAAAAATGTAATTCATATTTTTGGTTGGTTAGTTAGTAAAAAAGCATCTTATTTAAGATGCTTTTTTTATGCGCATACATGTATTTCATCGATGAAATACATGTTTTAATCTTTAAATGTTAAAGTTTAGTGTATTTCGTCGATTTATTATGTTTTTTATCGTGGTTGTATGTTTATTAATTATATATTTGGTGTGTACTAAATAACATACTTTTTAGTTCAATGGATTAATTAATTAATATTTGCATTATGTTGTTGAGATAGAGACCCTAAATCTACTACGTAATTAAAAAAGCAAATTGAAAAGAAACCGAGTTTGAGGGAACTCGGTTTTTTTGTGCTTCAATTTTAGGTATAAGTTTATTTTGTATAAATTCGCTTATAATCCTTATTTATGAAACTTTATTCAAGCCTCTTTTTACTGCTGTTTAGCTTTTTTTCTTTTGCACAATTGCCCGATGGATTTACTTATGTAAAAGATGTGATTACCGATTTGGATGTAGAGTTAAGGTATAACACATCGAATAATTTTTTGGGTAAACCTGTTGATGGTTATCATTCAAACAAACTTATTTTAACCAAGCAAACGGCGCAGGCTTTAAAGTTGGTTCAAGAGGAGTTACAGAATAAAAATTTATGCTTAAAGGTTTACGATGGCTACAGGCCACAACGAGCTGTAAATCATTTTGTGCGTTGGGCAAAAGTTTTGAATGACACCATTAATAAATCACGCTTTTATCCGAATGTAAAAAAAAGACATCTATTCAAAAAGGGATACATCGCCAGTAAATCGGGGCATAGTAGAGGTAGTACTGTTGATTTAACAATTGTTGATGGCAACACGGGAAAGCCATTGGATATGGGAAGCCCGTACGATTTTTTCGGAAAAGAATCCTGGGTTGATTATTCCGGCATTACCAAAAAGCAAAAAGAAAACCGGCAGCTTTTACAAGCCGTTATGCTAAAACACGGGTTTAGAAACTACCCCAAAGAATGGTGGCATTTTACCTTGCGACACGAACCGTTTCCTAAAACTTTTTTTGATTTTCCTATTGAATAGAAAAGCGGTTCCCTTAAAAGGAAAACCGCTTTAACTCTATTTGATTGCTGTTGGTTTTATTCTTTATCCAAGTTTTTGGTCATATTAAAACCTATAAATAATGAGGCCCCCGCTGTTAAGAAAATTGTTGCAGGATATACTTCTTCCCCCAAGTTCGTATTGTTATATAATGCTGTAGCTAAAAATATGCCGATACCAATACCCATTAATAACAATGCCAAATTTAAAATGAGCACTTTCCAAATGGGAGCGGTTTGGGTTCTGCCTTTCACAAAAATACTGGCGTCTGCACCTTTTTCAATGAGTGCTAAACGTTCTTTATTACGTGTTGAAAAGTATAAATAAAATACTCCGAAGATTGCACCAAATATAATTGGTATGATAATTAATTCTGATCCCATAATGTTTCGTTTTTAATTGATTAATTTTAATGTGTTCATAGCTTATGACGATACGTTTTTAATTTTGGTTACGGTTTTTACTAATTTTTTTTTTCAGGGATGTGTAACCTAAAATACAATAGAGTCGTCTTACTTAAAAATGACCACCAACGACCAAGATTATATCAACAAAATTATAAATGGCGACGCTAATGCATTTTCTGTTTTGGTTGATCGTTACAAAGACTTGGTATTTACTTTGGCGTTGCGCATGCTAAAAAATAGGGAAGAAGCCGAAGAGGTATCGCAAGACACCTTTATTAAAACCTATAAATCGTTGCATAAGTTTAAAGGCGATTCTAAATTTTCAACGTGGATATATAAAGTCGCTTATAATACGAGTTTAGATAGAATTAAGAAGAACAAAAAGCATTTTAATGATGTTGCCATTGATGAGTTTACCGAGCATCAAATAAAAACCATAGATCATGCTTTAGATAAAATGGAACAAAAAGAGTATCAAAAAACCATACAAGATTGCTTAACTTTATTGCCAAATGATGATGGCTTTTTACTGACACTGTATTATTTTGAAGCCCATTCTTTAGAAGAGATTTCTAAAATTGTCGGTATTACGGCTAATCATGTGAAAGTGAAGATTTTTAGAAGCCGCAAAAAATTAGCGACTATTTTAAAGCAAAAATTAGAACCTGAAATAATTGAGTATTATGAAAGAGAACGACGATAAACATTTAGATAATTTTACCAAAAAGATTGTAGAAAAAGCTGCTTTAGAGCGTCCTTCTATTCATTTTACTTCAGAAATAATGTCTCAAGTTGCAGCGTTAAATAAAGGTGGTGTTACAACGTACAAGCCTTTAATCTCCAAAAAAGTTTGGACATTAATCGCTTTAAGTTTTATGGCGCTTTGTGTGTATTTAATTTTAGGATCGGAAACACAACAAGAAGGTTGGTTTGGCACGTTAGATTTTAGCATTTTATCAAACAACAAATTTACCCATGCTTTATCCGGTTTTACAATGTCTAAAACCTTAATGTATGCAGTTGCGCTTTTTGGATTAATGCTTTGTATTCAAATCCCGTTTCTTAAAAATCATTTTGATAAACGATTGGAAATGTAATCTTCCAACTTCGGTCTTCTAGCTCCAGACTTTTAATACCAACGTTTCTTTTTCTTTTTGGAAGCTTCACTTTTGCGCCCTTTTTTGTGTTTACTTCCTGTTTTTTTTGATTTGTGGATAATAGGTTTCGCCTTTGGGTCTAACGGATACGGATGATTTTCTTCAATAGGAATTTGAACATTTATTAACTGCTGAATTTTTTGCACATAACTTTTTTCATCGGCAGAACACAACGAATACGACATACCTGTTTGTCCGGCACGACCCGTGCGCCCTATTCTGTGCACATAGGTTTCCGGTACGTTTGGCATATCAAAATTTACCACGGCATCCAATTCATTGATATCAATACCGCGTGCCGCGACATCGGTAGCTATTAAAATATTTACATACCCATTTTTGAATTTTTTTAAAGCCTCTTGTCTTAAATTTTGCGCTTTATCGCCATGAATGGTTTCAACTTTATACCCATTTTTTATAAGCGTTTGCTCTAGTTTATCAACGCCAAATTTGGTGCGTCTAAAAATTAGAATATTGCCTTTTATGGTGTTTCGCAATAAATGTAAACACAGCTCAATCTTATTGCGCTTTGGCACGTAATACAATACCTGACTCACATTTATAGCGGCCGATGATGTTGGAGACACTTCAACGCGCTCGGGCGATTTTAAAATGGTATTGGCAAGCTGTTCTACTTTATAGGGCATTGTTGCCGAGAAAAGAAGAATCTGTTTCTCCTCCGGACATAAACGCTCAATCTTTTTAACGTCATCAATAAAACCCATGTCGAGCATTAAGTCGGCTTCATCCAAAACCAAGGTTTCAACATAATCTAAATTAATCGTATCCTGTTTGTGCAAATCCAGCAATCGCCCAGGTGTGGCAATAAGAATGTCAACACCTTTGTTTAATACATCTTTTTGAGGCTCGATAGACGTGCCGCCATAAATTACGGTAGAGCGTAAATTGGTGTTTTTGCCATAAACCTTAAAATTTTCATTAATTTGAATGGCCAATTCCCGTGTGGGACTTACAATAAGCGCTTTTATCTTTTTTCCTTTTTTGGGCGCATCTTGTTTATCAAACAACAATTGTAAAATGGGTAGGGCAAAGGCGGCCGTTTTTCCTGTGCCGGTTTGTGCCGAAGTAATCACATCTTTTTTATCTAAAACAAGCGGAATGGTGCGTTCTTGTACTAAGGTTGGGTTGTCGTAACCGGCTTCGGCAATGGCTCTTAAAAGTGGTTTGTTAAGTTGTAAATCTTTAAATGACATTTATAATAATTTGCAGCAAAGATAGATGAAATTTAAGCGATGGCTTTTTTTATTTTCATGGCATTCCACGCGCTATTTACCGCAATTAATTTGGTTGGTTTTAAGCGGTAATCGCCTAAAAAATCCCAATCAAATTCTTTATGCAACTCTGAAATCTCTTTTTTGGTAGTGCCATTGGGGTAAAACACCCAGATAATAGAAGTGTCCAAAATTCTTGGAAACAGCGTCAACATTTCATTGATAAACTGTTCCTTTGTTTGGGTAAATACCAAAGCGCATTCCACATAAGATGTAATGACTATAGATTCGGAGTAATTAATGTCGTTAAAAGTATTGACAAATGATTCGGGTTTGTTTAAAATATAAACATCCTTAAACTTATAGAGCTTTAATTTATTTACCAAATTGTGCATAGCTTAAAGATACAAAAAAACGGAATAATTAAGTTTTTATAAACTTAACTTTTTTTTGAATGGCCAAAATAAAAAACGAAGCAGCCATTGTTTTTTATTCGTGTTGTTTATGGTTTTTAGCAAACCCTAAAAGCAGTGCTCTTTTCTTTTGTGGTAAGGCCTTATGGTTTAATACGGCGTTTATATGTTGCGGGTTTTTGTTTTTTGAATATAGCAGTTGAAAAAAATCGCAAATACTAATACTGCTTTTATCGTGCTCGATACATTTAAGTTTGTTGCCTGTTTGCACCAAGCCTTCGTGCAAAACGCGAACATAAGTTCCGGGAAAACCGTAGTTTATAAATTGTTGTATCACCCGTTGCGAGCCGAACTTTACGCCAAATTTAAAACAGGGTTCCCTGGGTTGGGTAACTTGTACCAAAGCGTCTCCAATTTCAAAAACATCGCCAATAAAAAGCTTGGTTTCGTCTAGGTTTTTTACGGTTAAATTTTCACCAAACATACCATAGTTCCAATCTAAATTCGGATATAGGTTTTTCCAATAATCATAATGGTTTTCCGAAAATAAATAGCAAGCTTTATAAATGCCACCGTGTACTTTTCTATCTGAAACTTCATCATTTTTTACAGTTTCTTTTCCCAAATAAATGGGTATATTGGTTGGCGTTTTGTAAATACCGGTTTTGATTTTTTTACCGTTCCAAATAATGGTTGTTGGTTTTGCTATGTTTGTTGAGTTGATTTTCAAAAGGGTTAGTTTATTCGACTTGTTATATAATCGTTTGAATATTTTATGTCTAATGAAAAACCAATTTCGACATTTTTTCCGATAAAGTCAAATCTCAAAATTTATACTTAAAACCAAACACATAACTTTTGTTACTTGCTGAAAATGCAATGTCTACATGCTTTTGCATATAAGGCGAGGTAAATAAATAGGTGCTGCCAATACCAACGGCGGCTCCGGCCAAAACATCCCATTTGTCGTGCCAGCCATCGGGCCCTTTCATACGGCTAACCCCAACAATGGCGGCTCCCAAATAGGCCCATTTGCCGTATTTCCAACC
The DNA here is from genome assembly GCF_048381975.1 of Hwangdonia sp. NCBI lineage: Bacteria > Pseudomonadati > Bacteroidota > Flavobacteriia > Flavobacteriales > Flavobacteriaceae > Hwangdonia > Hwangdonia sp. Next base: position 324,688 of record NZ_JBLWYT010000002.1, read on the forward strand.
ATAGCGACGTTGGATAAAAGAGGCTCCAGAAAAGGCAGATGTGGTGTGTCCGGATGGAAAAGCATCAAATAAATTACGCCCTTCGGGACGTTCTTTTCGTATTATTTTTTTGAGTGAATGGGTCACAATAAAACCTGTGCCGTAGGAGAGGGCAAACTGCTTTGTGCCTTCCCAATCTTTTTTGATTATGGTGGTTAAGCCCGCTATAACGGGCAATCCTATTTGTAAAACATCGCCGGAACCTTCTAAAACGTATTCCCATTTTTCGTGGGTTGAATTGGGCTCTGGAGCCTGTGAATAGCTAGAAATTACAATAAAAAAGAAGCCGATAAAATAAACATATAAAGCTTTATACATTTAAGGATTTTGGATTGGTCAATTAATAATATAACAAAAAAAACAATGAGTTATTGTACGTGTCGGACAATGCAATTATCATGTTAATACCTTATGAGGCTACATTTTTAAAGTGTTCCATGCTTTTAAAATATCCTGCTCTGTATTGAGTAGTGTTTTAGGGTTTTTTTCATATTCAGCTCTTTGCTCATTCGTTAAAGCATCAGAATACCACCAATCGTACATGTCTTTAATAGATGTTTTTAAATTTCTAAAAGTTAAACCAGTCGCCCGTGACTTTGTGTTGGAAATTCTTGCTGAACCATAGTTTTTCCCAACTGATGGAATCCAAGGAACTAAATAGTTAATCCCGTTTTCTTCAAGAAAGGTGTAATCGTCAATATTGGTAATAGTAGCGGTTTTAGGGAAGGTTTCTTTGGCTTCGTTTACAAATTCAACCATCGTTTGTTTTTCCTTTGGGCCAACGGCATTGTAAATTCCTGTATGTTTTTGTTCTGCTAAGCGAATCATGAATTCTGCAACATCTCGCACATCTATATATTGTACGGGATCTTCTTTTTTTCCGGGAACCAAAATTTCGCCACCTTTTGCCAAACGAATGGGCCAGTGTATAAAACGATTGGTTTTATCTCCAGGTCCAAACATATAAGTCGGCCGTACAATAACGGAGCGTTCCTTTCCGAAAGCTTTAATGGTTTCATTTTCCGAATTGGTTTTCATTACGCCATAATCGTACTCTAATTTTTCATAGTTATGCCCAAAGGTTTCAGGTGCTTCGGTAAGTGTTGTGGTGTTCTCGGTTATATGGTCTCCCAAATAGGGATAATAAACACCGGTTGATGACGTGTATAAATAAAGTTTGGCTCTGTCTTTTAATAAGTTTGCGGTGTCTTTTGTCCATTTTACCTGTCTTCCGGAATTGTCAATTACTAAATCCCATGCACCTTGTTCCAAAGCTTTTAAATTATCATTTCTATCACCAATTAAATGTTCAACTTGATTAAACAATTCTTTATGAACAGTCGATTTTGTTTTTCCTCTGGTAAAAATAGAAACCGAATGCCCGCGTTTTAAAGCATAAGCAATTTGATGCGGCCCTAAAAAACTGGTGCCGCCCAATATTAATATTTTTAATTTTTTTGAACTTACATTCGAATTGCATGCCAACAAGTTTGAAGCCAATAACGGAATGGCTATTCCGGCAGCAGTGCTTTTTTTGATGAAATCCCTTCTGCTTTTTGAGTTTTCCATGGATAAAAGATGATTTAATTAGTGCTCAATATATATTTTTTATTGCGAATTGCTGCCAATAATAAAGAGGTAATCGCCCAAATCGTTTTCATAGGATTTTATGATATCGTCAATTTTCTGGGTTTTAATATCGACTTTTAATTGTTGTAAACCCATTTCAACTTCTTCCGCATGGGCAAGTGATGAAAAAGACGAAATACCCTGTCTTACATGTGGGTTTAAATACAGTTTGGGGTGGTGTTTACCGCTGTATAAAAACAAATCCTTTAAGTCTGGTTTTATGCTGTACAATTCAGTCTTAATTGTAGCAAATCCTACCTGCGTCATAATGCCTTTAACGGTTTCCAATGCAGGCATTTGCAACATGGAATCCTTCATCATTTTAGGGAAATAATGATTTAACCAATAGCCGGCCATTTGTTTTGGTGTTGAGGTGAAAATCACCAAATTACCAGTTGTTTTTAACACGCGGTGCAGTTGGGTAAATCCTTTTTCTAAATCGGCCCAATGGTGAATGGTTAAACTGCCAATAATACCATCGATACTTTTGGAATCAAGGCTTAAAGTTTCGGCTTGCCCAAGTTTCCATTCAACATTTGGGTTTTGTAGTTTCGCTTTTTCAAGCATTTCTTTTGACGGATCGATGCCAATAAAACGGTAACCTTTTTGCTGTAATATATTTGTGTAGTTACCGGTGCCGCAACCAATATCTAAATACAAACCGTTTGGTTTCGGGTTTAAATGATGCCACAAACGCTCCACAAGATAATCGTCCGCTTTTCTTGTGGCGTTGTAATGTGTGCTAATGTCATCATATTTGGCTCGCATGTTATTCGGTATAAACCTGTCCACGATGCGGTTTTAAAGCATCTCTAATAGGTTTCATTTGGTCTTCTGCAACAACCATAAAAGCTATGGCGTGCACATCTGAAATGGTCTCAAAACCAGTGATGTTTAAATTCAGTTTTTCCAATTTAATATACTCTTTTAAATGAACTTCGTGATGTTCGGCAATTTTTAAAGCATCCGGACCACGAAAATCCCAAATAAGTTTTAGTTTACGCATCATTTGTAAAAATTAAAAAACAGATGTTAAAAGTAAGGTTATATAATGAAAAAGCGTAATATTTCAACTTTTTAAACGTTTGTTAAAGCAACTTGTATTATAGGTTTATATTAGTATTTTTGTAACCACTTGAATTATTTTTTTGTCCATGAAATTAAAACTTTTTTTTACTTTACTGTTAACGGCAATGGCGTTAAACCTAAATGCACAAGCTGATGCGGAAGAGGTGCTTTTTACTGTTGATGACGACCCTGTTTATGTGTCGGAATTTTTAAGGGTGTATAATAAAAACCTCGATTTGGTGCAAGATGAATCTCAAAAAGATGTCGACGAATATTTAGCACTGTTCACCAATTATAAACTCAAGTTAAAAGAAGCCAAAACCTTAGAGCTCCATGAAAAGCCATCGTATTTAAGAGAGCTAAACACCTATAAAAAACAATTGGCTAAAAATTTTATTTACGATAATAAAGTAACCGATGCCTTGGTTGAAGAAGCTTACGACAGAATATCTTACGAAGTAAAAGCCAATCATATTTTAATTAAAATACCCGAAAACGCAAATCCTCAAGATACTTTGGTAGCGTTTAATGCCATAGGTAAATTAAGGGACAGGGCTTTAAGCGAAGGTTTTGAAACCGTTAGAAAAGAAGTGCACAATGGTACATCTGTTTTTGGTGAGGAATTGGGTTATTTCACTGGATTTAGAATGGTTTATAAATTTGAAAATGCGGCGTTTAATACCGAGATTGACGATATTTCGCAACCTTTTAGAACCCGTTTTGGATATCATATTGTAAAGGTTCTGGATAAGCGCAAATCCAGAGGTGAGCGTACCGTAGCGCACATTATGGTTGGTATTAAGCCAAACGATACTTTAAGCGAAAACCCGGAAAGCAGAATACGGGATATTTATAAAAAGTTAAATCAAGGTGAAGATTTTGAAGCTTTGGCAAAACAGTTTTCTGAGGATAAAAACTCGGCAGCAAAAGGGGGCTTGTTAGCGGCTTTTTCAAGCGGACAATTAAGTTCTCCAGAATTTGAAGATGTCGCTTTTAATTTGAATGAAGTTGGCGATGTGTCTGAACCATTTAAAACAAAATACGGCTGGCATATTGTTAAACTGCACGCTAAAAAATTAACACCACCGTTTGAAGAGATGAAGTCGGAGTTGGAAGCCAAGGTAAAGCGCGACGAGCGGTCTAAATTAATTGATGATGCTTTATACGCCAAGTTAAAAACAAAGTACCATATTGATGATGAGCAGCCTGCTTTAGCTTATTTTGTTTCGATTGTAACTGATGATTATTTTAAAAACACCTGGGAACTTCCATCGGATTTTAAAGGCGATTCACTTTTGGTAAACATAGGTGATCAGCAATTCACTTATAAGGATTTTGGCGATTATTTAGAAAAAACACAACGCGGAACCAATCCGAAATCATTAATTAAAACTATTGTTTCGGAAAAATACGATGCCTTTTTAAATACCCGATTGGTGCTCTATCAAGAAAACCATTTGGAAGAAGAAAACGAGGAATTTGCACATATCGTTAACGAGTACCGTGATGGTTTGTTGCTATTCGATTTAATGGAAAGCACCATTTGGAATACCGCAAATTCCGATTCATTGGAAACCCAAAATTACTACAACGCCAATAAAGAAAAATACGTGTTTCCAAAACGCGTTGATGCTATTGTGGCTTCATCCGCCAAACAAAGAGTCTTAAAAAAGGTAGCGAAGTTATTAAAGCAAAATATGGATTTAGAGGTGATAAAAAACCTTGTAAATAATAACGGCGAAGTACATGTGGTTTTTACATCTGGGATTATGGATGCCAACCATCAAGCGCTTCCGGATGGTTTTGAATTTTCAAAAGGCATTTCCAAAATCTACAAACACAACCAAGCTTATATAGTGGCCAAGGTAAACGCCGTTTTGCCAAAACAGTTAAAAACTTTCGAAGAGGCAAAGGGGTTAATTATCAGCGATTATCAGGCTTATAAAGAAGAGAATTGGGTAAACGACCTCAAAGCAAAATATAAAGTGGTGGTTAATCAAAACGCCCTAGATAAAGTAAGAAATCAAATTAAAAATTAATCCTTGAAATTCAAAACCCTCATATTTATAACAGCGGTATTATTGGCTACGTCTTGCGATTTTTTCAAAAAAACCGAAGAAGGCGATCCCGTTGCCAGAGTTAACGAAAGCTATTTGTATTACGACAACATTAAAGATTTAACCACCGATGCCACGACAAAAGAAGACAGCACATTAATGGTTCAGAACTTTATCAATCGATGGGCAACCCAGCAATTGTTTATTGATGGCGCCATGCTTAATTTAAGCGAGGAACAACAAAAAACATACAATAAATTAGTAGAGCAATATAAAAACGATTTATACACAAAAGCCTATATTGAAGGTTTGGTAAAAAAGAATCTGGACACCACACTTAACAACGATGCGGCCGAAACGTATTACGAAAAAAACAAAGAGGCTTTTAAATTAAACGAAGAGTTGATAAAGCTGCGTTATGTGCATGTAGACGAGAATATAATCAACTTTAAAACCATTAAGGAAAGATTTGAACGCTTTAATTTAGAAGATAAAAAAGCGCTGGATTCCATGTCTATTCAATTTAAATCTTTTTCGCTAAACGATTCCATTTGGGTAAGAGTCAATCAGGTTGTGGGTAAAATTGCTGTTATAAACCCGGAAAATAAAAATGAACTGTTAAAAAAATCTAATTTATTACAACTCAAAGATTCATTAGGAGTATATTTGATGCAAATTAATGACGTTTTGCTGCGTAACGATACAGCGCCGCTGGAATATGTTAAGCCAACCATCAAGCAAATAGTTATTAATAAAAGGAAGTTGGAACTTATTAGAGAATTAAAAAAAGATATTACAAAAGATGCTATTAAAAATAAACAATTTGAAATTTACAATTAATTTGAAGCATATATTTATTTTAAGCATAACCTTACTTGCTGTAAATGTTATGGCTGCCCAAGAGATTATTGAAGATGAAGTTAAGGAAACCGCCAAAGAAACAGATACGGTAAAAAGCAATTTTAAAGCGCTAAAGGTTGATGGTGTTGCAGCCGTTGTGGGCGATTATATTGTTTTGGAATCTGATTTAGATAAAGAATACAAGCAGCTGGAAGCCCAGGGTGTCGATATAAAAGTTATAAAACCTTGCGAATTGTTCGGAAAGCTTTTAGAGAATAAATTGTATGCGCACCACGCCGTTCAAGACAGTGTTCAGGTGTCCGATGCCGAAATTCGCCAACAGGTAGATTACACCATACAACAGTTTTTGCAACAAACCGGTGGCTCTATGGAAAAGCTTTTGGAAATTCATAAAAAAGAAGATGAAAAAAGCTATAGAGATGAAATATTCGAGATTATTAAAAACAACCAATTAGCAGCAAGAATGCAAGCTAAAATTGTTGAAGATGTTGATATTACACCCGATGAGGTTCGTATATTTTTCAACAATATCCCAAAAGACGAAAGACCCATTTTCGGTACGGAATTAAAAGTGGCGCAAATTGTTGCAGAACCAAAAGTATCTGAAGACGAAAAACAAAAGATAATCAACCAATTAAAAGGATTTAAAGCCGATGTTGTAGAAAACGGTGCTAGTTTCAGGTCTAAAGTGGTGCTTTACGGTCAAGACCCAGGGATGAAAGAATCGGGCTACATTTATACCTTAGATAGAAAAAAACCCAGAATGGTTAAAGAGTTTAGAGATGTTGCCTTTTCATTACAAGAGGGTGAAGTTTCAGATCCTTTTGAAACAGAATTTGGTTTCCATATTATTAAACTTGAAAAAATCAGAGGGCAGCAATACGATATAAGCCATATTTTATTAATTCCTAAAGTTTCCAATGACGCGATTAAAGAAGCCAAAGAACGTTTGGAAAAAGTAAGGGAAAAAATTGTTGCTGGCGATATTACTTTTGCCGATGCAGCACGGGAATCGAGTGACGAAAAAGAAACCAAATTTGATGGTGGCCAATTGATTAATCCGCAAACACAAGACTACAATTTCGAATTGACCAGAATGGACCCTGAATTATACGCTCAAATACAAAACTTAAAGGATAATGAGATTAGTTTGGTGTTAAGAGAAGAGGACAGAAGAGGCAAAATTAAATTTAAAATTTTAACCGTTACGGATAGAATAGATGAGCACGAAGCAGATTATGCACGCGATTATCTAAAAATAAAGGAGCAAGCTTTAAACGAAAAGCGAGTTATTGCGATTGAAAAGTGGCAACAGGAAAAAATATTGGATACGTATATTAAAATTAGCGGAAAACATAGAGATTGCGAATTTTCTAGTAACTGGTTAAAACAATAAAATATGTCGGATGTAGCTGCCGTAGAACAATTTGTAAAGCGATATAAAGATTTAAAAACCGAAATAGCCAAAGTCATTGTTGGACAAGATGAGGTAGTAAATCAAATTTTAATTTCAATATTTTCTGGTGGTCACTCTTTGCTTATCGGGGTTCCGGGTTTAGCAAAAACCTTAATGGTAAATACCATTGCACAAGCTTTGGGGCTGGATTTTAAACGCATTCAATTCACACCGGATTTAATGCCCAGTGATATTTTAGGCAGTGAAATTTTGGACGAAGACCGTCATTTTAAATTCATAAAAGGGCCCATTTTCGCCAATATTATTTTAGCCGACGAGATTAACCGTACACCACCAAAAACCCAAGCCGCTTTATTAGAAGCCATGCAAGAACGCGCTGTTACCGTTGCGGGGCATCATTATAAATTAAGTTTACCCTATTTTGTATTGGCCACCCAAAACCCTATTGAACAAGAAGGCACCTATCCGTTACCGGAAGCGCAATTAGACCGTTTTATGTTTGCAATTAATTTGGACTACCCATCTTTTAAAGAAGAAGTTGAGATTGTAAAAGCAACCACAACTGATAAGCAAATACAGGTAAACGCTTTGTTTTCGGCACAGGAAATTATCGATTTTCAACAGCTTATTCGCCGTATGCCGGTAGCCGATAACGTTGTTGAGTACGCCGTAACCATGGTTGGAAAAACAAGACCAAATACCGATGTTGCAAACGATTTGGTTAAAAATTACATCGATTGGGGCGCGGGCCCACGAGCGTCTCAAAATTTAATTTTGGCCGCTAAAACGCATGCCGCGATTCTCGGCAAGTTTTCTCCCGATATTGAGAATGTTCAAGCCGTAGCCCATAGTATTCTAAGACACCGTATTATTAAAAACTACAAGGCCGAAGCTGAAGGTATCACTGAAGATGAGGTTATTAAAAGTTTGTTTTAGTTTTCTTCAATCTCTGATTTTTTGAGTTCTATTGTCAGGTTGAGCGTGTCACACTGAGCGCTGTCGAAATCTCATTTTCATCTAAGGTATTTTTTCAACCAAAATAGATTTAAAACCATCTTTTAAGTCATCCGTTCGCTTTTGCGGAACAAAATTGTAATAATACTTTATATAATCTATCTGTTTTTTGTTTACACAAGGCAAATCACCATTCCCGGTCACCCAAAAAAATGCATCTTCGCTTGGTGAATAAAACTCAAAATCATCAATAATATGTTTGGTATATGTGGTTTCTGTTTTTGTGTTTTTTTCTGGAATAATGATGTTTTTCAATTGAAATGTATTTAATGCCATAGCGAAATTGTTGTTTGTAAAAGCATTCAAATTAATCGTTATAAAAACTGGAATGGCACTTAAAACGATTGCCATAGACACCAAATACAATCCTACTTTTTTGTTTTTTATAAACGTTACAATCACTTGAATGGCTAAAAAGGCAACAAATACGAAAAAGAATCGATATTGAGGCGAAGTAAACCACAATAAAACCAGTTGTAAAATGGCCAAAATATAGATGATAAATAAGCTCGATTTATCTTTGTTTTTATAGGCGATCCAAGGAAAAATAATTAATAAAACTACAAAGACCTTGTTAAACAAACCGTCTAATTTTGGTAAGGTTAGCCAAACCTTTACTTTTTCAAAAAAATCCAATTGCGACACATCCATATTGCTCATGCCTTCTAAGTAAGTGCCAAGTTTGTAAAATTCTAACAGTTCTTTGGGGGCTTTCCAATCAAAATCAACCATATCTATTTGCGAAATCGGGTACAATACATAACCGGAAATAATAGTGTTTTTAGCAATGAATAGTCCTAAAACAGTTATGCTCAAAAACGAATATGGCCACATATCTTTTTTTAAAATGGTATAATTCTTTATAAAAAGTATTAAAACTAAAACCGATAAAAGCACCATAGTCACTTTAACTAAACACAAAAAAAGCATTAAACTTAAAATGATTTTAAAATCGTTTGCGCTGATGTTTTTATACTTTGTAATGAACAGATAAAATATATAGGGCGTTATTAAAAAGACAATTAAATCGGGTGACGGCGCATTGATAAACTGCATGAAAAATAGCGAAAACAAGAGTATCAATCCCAAACCAAAATCTTGAATGTTTTCCCGGTTGCTGTAATGGCTCAATTTTTCAATGGCCAAAAAGCTAAAGATGACAAACAAAAAACCATTCAAATCATTATAAAAATCGGATAAAAAAGGAAAATTAAATCCAGCTTGCAGCATGTGCCACGACGAATTCTGACCCAAAAACATATGCACATTTGCCAATCCTTTTACATAGCCAAACTCGTTAATCCATTTTATGGTTTGAATGTAATAAGTCTCATTATCAATTAAATAGGGCATGGTGCTGCTTTGTGCTAAAATGATAACAAATAAAAACAAATAAAGAATTTTATAGGGAATTTTTAAGTGTTTAAAGGCGTGTAAAACGATGTACCAATAAGTTTTAATCGTTTCTCTGTAACTATAGGTAAGCAAAATATTCAAGCATAAAATGAAGACGTAATATTCAATATGTATTCTAATAAAAAAAGCAAAGAAACTCGAAATTACCGCATAGAAAAACAGCCCTAAAACCTGAAGAATAACAGGGTTACAGCGATTAATTTTAAGAATTTTTGTAAATAGGATGCCAAGGTTTTTAGCGGTAATAAAAATGTAAATCCAACTTAAAAAAATGAGAAGCATGCCGTTGTTGTTTGTTACAAACTTAAGATTATTAAGTATATAAATAGACTGTTATTATTCCGATATTGTTTTTTTCAATGTGGGAATACGAGGATTAAAATCTTGATTTATTGTTAATTTGAAAATTATAAAGTATATATTTTACAGATTCATTATATTATAAGTCGGATTATCTATAGTTATTAAGAATTATTCAAAATTATAATAGATTTGGTTAGAATTTTTTAAAACATCCTATTATTTGTATTTTTGCAAGACTTTCAAAACAGAACAAATTTAAAACATATAAAATATGGCATTTGACATCGACATGATAAAAGGTGTATACACCAAAATGGCAGAACGTGTGAATAAAGCTCGCGAGGTTGTGGGTAAACCATTAACGCTTTCTGAAAAGATATTGTATTCTCATTTGTGGGACGGAAACCCTACAAAAGCGTTTACAAGAGGAAAGGATTATGTGGATTTTGCACCAGATAGAATCGCATGTCAAGATGCAACGGCTCAAATGGCGCTTTTGCAGTTTATGCAAGCTGGAAAAACCAAGGTGGCTGTACCTACAACGGTGCATTGCGACCATTTAATTCAGGCCAAGGAAGGCGCTGCACCCGATTTAAAACATGCCAATAACGTAAGTAGCGAGGTTTTTAATTTTTTGGAATCCGTTTCAAATAAATACGGCATTGGTTTCTGGAAACCTGGTGCTGGAATTATTCACCAAGTAGTATTGGAAAACTACGCATTCCCAGGAGGTATGATGATTGGTACCGATTCGCACACCGTAAATGCCGGTGGATTGGGAATGGTAGCCATTGGTGTTGGTGGGGCAGATGCTGTGGATGTTATGGCTGGTATGGCTTGGGAACTTAAATTCCCGAAACTGATAGGTGTAAGATTAACCGGAAAATTATCTGGTTGGACGGCGCCAAAAGATGTGATTTTAAAAGTAGCAGAAATTCTTACCGTAAAAGGAGGAACTGGCGCTATTGTTGAATACTTCGGACCCGGAGCTACTGCAATGTCATGTACAGGAAAAGGCACCATTTGTAACATGGGTGCTGAAATAGGCGCAACTACGTCTACATTTGGATACGACGATTCGATGGAGCGTTATTTGCGTGCCACCGATAGAGCCGATGTTGCCGATGCTGCAAACGCTGTAAGAGAGCATTTAACGGCCGATGCTGAAGTATATGCAAACCCAGAAAACTATTTTGATCAAGTTATCGATATTAATTTATCTGAATTGGGGCCTTTATTGAACGGTCCTTTTACGCCGGATTTATCAACAACCGTAGGCAGTGAAATGACCGAAAAGGCGAAAGCCAACGATTGGCCAATTGCTGTTGAATGGGGATTGATTGGGTCTTGTACCAACTCGTCATACGAAGATTTATCGCGAGCCTCATCCATTGCGCAACAAGCTTTGGACAAAGGCTTGAAAATGAAATCGGAATTGGGAATCAACCCAGGTTCCGAGCAAGTACGTTACACTGCAGAACGCGACGGTATTTTGGCGGTGTTCGAAAATCTCGACGCTAAAATTTTCACCAATGCATGCGGGCCATGTATTGGGCAATGGGCAAGATACTCAGACCCTAAAAACGCACCAAAAAACAGTATCGTGCATTCGTTTAATAGAAACTTCGCAAAACGTGCCGATGGGAATCCAAACACCCATGCTTTTGTAGCTTCACCTGAGATTACAGCTGCTATCGCTATTGCGGGTCGATTGGATTTTAATCCGCTAACCGACAAGTTGATTAACGAAAATGGCGAAGAAGTTATGTTCGAAGAGCCAACAGGATGGGAATTACCACCAAAAGGTTTCGATGTAAAAGACAATGGCTATTTAGCTCCAGAAGCAGACGGAAGCCACGTACAGGTATCGGTTAAGGACGACTCAGAGCGCTTACAATTGTTAACGCCTTTTGAGCCTATCGGAAACACCATCACAGGTGCCAAATTATTAATTAAAGCCTTTGGTAAATGTACCACCGACCACATTTCTATGGCAGGACCATGGTTGCGTTTCAGAGGGCATTTAGATAATATTGCAAACAACACATTAATAGGAGCCGTAAATGCTTTCAACAAAAAAACAAACTTTGTTAAAAACCAATTAACGGGCGATTATGGTGGCGTACCAGATGTACAGCGCGAGTACAAAAAAGCAGGTATCAAAACCATTGTAGTTGGCGACCATAACTATGGCGAAGGATCGTCCAGAGAGCACGCTGCCATGCAACCAAGACATTTAGGCGTTGCTGCCGTAATTGTAAAATCGTTTGCCCGTATACACGAAACAAACCTTAAAAAACAAGGTATGTTGGGCTTAACTTTTGCCAACGAAGGCGATTACGATTTAATTAAAGAAGATGATACATTCAACTTCACCGATTTAAACGAATTTGCTCCGGGAAAACAATTAACATTGGAAGCCGTTCATGCCGATGGTTCTAAAGATAGCATCAAATTGAACCACACTTATAACGATGCTCAAATCGAGTGGTACAATCACGGTTCGGCACTTAATTTGATTAAGAAGCAAAACGCATAATTTTTTAAAACCTGCAAGGTTATTTATAAAAAAAATCCAGTTTTTTAGCTGGATTTTTTTTGTTTTATAATTTATGGTTTTGGGCGTTACCACAACCCTTCTACTGCGCCCAAGTCAAGTGGTCGGGCTTTCCGCTATATCTTTTTTTGCGTCATTGCGAGGAGTGAGCTAGCCTGTGCTGAGCATAGTCGAAGTTTGGCAATCTGTTAAATTTTAACTCTAAATCAAAGAGGGTTTTCTTGTTTCCAAAAAAGGATGAGTTTATCCTGAGCTTGTCGAAGGGCATCAATCCCTAACGCACATACTTGCGGGATTGGGTTTAATAAATCAAACGTTAGTTTATTTTTTGGAGAGGTTCATCAACAGAAGGGCATTGTAGTTTTTAATGCATTATATTTCGTTGTGAAGTGTGTTGTTTTTTATTTTGGGGATAGCGTGCAAAAACTATTTGCGATACAAAAAGTAATTGTTAACCAAATTTATATATTCCTGTTTCGCTTCGTCTTCCGAAATGTTTTCCGTCTGAAACAACGCATTGGTCTTAAAAGCATTAATTATCGGTTTTTTGCTTCGAGGCTTACCATAGTCGTTAGTCGCTCTTTTGTAGTAAGCATATAGCTTCAAAAGCGTATCGGCAGGAAAAGGTTCTGCATGCGCATTTACTCGTTTAACCGCGTCTTTAAATTCTATGTCTAATTCATCATTACTCATTAACTTCTGCAATAATACTTTCGCCACCGCGTACTTTTTGGTTGAGCTGTACTTTTATATTGGTATTTAAAGGTAAAAATAAATCAACCCTAGATCCAAATTTTATAAATCCAGAATCCGCACCTTGAATAACCTTATCGTTTTGTTTTGCATAATTAACAATACGTTTTGCCAAAGCACCGGCAATTTGTCTGTAAAGCACTTTTCCGTAAGTTTCGTTTTCTAGTACAACCGTTGTGCGTTCGTTCTCTTCGCTCGCTTTTGGGTGCCATGCCACTAAATATTTGCCTTTGTGGTATTTGCTAAAAATAACATGCCCACCAATAGGATAACGCGTTACGTGAACATTTATTGGCGACATAAAGACACTAACTTGTAAACGCTTTTCTTTAAAGTATTCGTTTTCAAAAACTTCTTCAATAACCACCACTTTGCCATCAACGGGGGAGACCACCTGATTATCGTTAATACCGGTATGCCGTTTAGGGTTTCTAAAAAACTGTAGAATCAAAATAAAGAAAGCCAGCAGTATAATTAAAACAAGTGTACGTAACCATGTTATCGTAATTAAGCTATCAATTAATAAAAACGCTGCAACAATAATAACAAGTGTTACAAATATAATTTTATGTCCTTCTTTATGAAACATATTGTAAAATTCTTAAAAATAAATATATAAAAGGTGCTGCAAAAATAATACTATCCAATCTATCTAGCAATCCGCCATGTCCGGGCATAATAATGCCACTATCTTTAACGTTGGCTTGTCGTTTAAACTTCGATTCAATTAAATCGCCTAAAGTTCCAAAAACACTAATAATAATACTTAAAATTAGCCAATGTGTAAAGTTTAACGTTTCTGTAAAGGTAGCAATAAAATAGCTTGCAATACAGGAAAAAAACAAACCGCCCATGAAGCCTTCAACGGTTTTTTTGGGTGAAATTTTTTCGAATAGCTTTTGTTTTCCAAAATTTTTACCAACCAGATAGGCAAACGAGTCGTTAACCCAAACTAAAATAAAAGCCCCTAGTAATATGTTGGGATTGTACGTGTGATGGTAATTTGCAATTAAAATCAAGAACACAAAAGCACTTGAAATATAAAACGTGGTAAGAAGATATCGTTTGGAACTAAACAACGGAATAGTTTTTTCGGAAAACAAATCCTTTATTAAAAACAATTGTACAAAAATGGTAATTACCATTAATATTTGAGTGGCCTCGTCTAAACCTGTATTGGTGTTTAAAACGAGTTGCCAATAGCCAAAAACCAGATAAAGCGCTGTAAATATAAAGTAAGGAACGATGCTTTTTAGCTGAATAAGTTTTTTAAACTCACCCATACATATTAAACCAAAAACAAAAAAGAGAATAATTAACGCATGCTCATTAAATAAACAGCCTATTAACAATAAAACGTAAATCAAACCGGATAAGGCTCGTATTAAAGTTTCTTTCATCTGTTTATAAATCTTCTAAAAGGAGTAGATATAGGTTTTTAGCACTGCTACCATAACTTAAAAAATCTTTGTCGTCGTTCGATTTAAAATGCTTTATGGTGGTGATGTTTGTTGGAATTTTTTGTCGGTTTTTAGATTTTATCCCGCGCAAACCTTCGCCTATATTTTCAACAATTTGGCTTGTGGTTGCAAAAACAACAAAGTTGATAGGGAGTTCGGGCAGTTTTTTTTCGAAAATCTGTTTTGAAGAAATCAATAAAGACCCATCGTTTGCTATTAGGTTTTCGCAAGTGGTTAGAAAAAAGGTAGCGTCGCTAATTAATGCCGTGGTTTGTAAATTGCAATTTTTGAACTTGTCTTTTAGGTTTTTGTCTAACACAAGTGTTTTTTTTGTGTTCCACTCGTTTTCATCAATGATGCTTTCTAAGTTTTGAAAGACTTCATTTAAATCTTCACAATACAAAAACTTGCCACCATTAGCTTTAAAGTTTATGGTAAACCTTTCGTCTATTGGTAGTTTTACTTCGGGCATATATTTGCCTCTATCATTGGATTTTAGCTCTTCTGGTGAACTGTCAGATTTTGAACCAAAAATTTTTCTAAAAAGACTCATTTAGGCTGTTGCTATTAACTCCATTTTTCAGGGGTTTATCAAATATAAAAAATCTTAAATTAACCATAGGCTTAATTTAAGATTTTTACTAAAAGCTTAACATAATTTGTTACAAAATTATTCTTTATCTTCCATGGTTTCTTCTTTTTTAGCTTCAATTGGGCTTTCTTTTTCAAAAGGACGCTTACCGAATATTTTCTCTAAATTGTCTTTAAAAATAACTTCTTTTTCTAAAAGTACTTCTGCAAGTTCTGTTAATTTATCTTTGTTTTCTTCAAGCAATTTTACAGCTCTTTGGTACTGTTCTTCAATAATTGCAGAGATTTCTTGGTCAATTAATTCAGCGGTTTGTTCACTGTAAGGTTTTGTAAAACCGTACTCGTTTTGCCCCGAGGAATCATAATATGTTAAATTGCCAACTTTTTCGCTAAGCCCGTAAACGGTTACCATGGCTCTGGCTTGTTTGGTCACTTTTTCCAAATCGCTTAATGCGCCCGTAGAAATTTTATTGAAAATAACTTTTTCTGCAGCACGACCACCAAGGGCAGCACACATTTCGTCTAGCATTTGCTCTGGGTGAACAATTAAGCGCTCTTCGGGTAAATACCATGCGGCGCCTAATGAACGACCACGAGGCACAATGGTTACTTTAACCAAAGGCGACGCGTGCTCAAGCATCCAGCTTACCACAGCGTGACCAGCTTCGTGGTATGCCACGGCTTTTTTCTCGCTAGGGGTAATGATTTTATTTTTCTTTTCCAAACCGCCAATAATTCTGTCGACAGCATCTAAGAAATCTTGTTTGTCAACTGCTTTTTTACCGTTTCTGGCAGCAATTAATGCAGCTTCATTACAAACGTTGGCAATATCGGCCCCTGAAAAACCAGGTGTTTGTTTTGATAAAAAATCGATATCTAAATCTTTGGCTTTTTTAAGCGGACGTAAATGCACCTCGAAAATTTCCTTGCGTTCGCGAACATCTGGTAAATCGACAAAAATCTGTCTATCAAATCGTCCGGCACGCATAAGGGCTTTATCTAAAATATCAGCTCTGTTGGTAGCGGCTAGCACAATAACGTTTGTGTTTGTGCCAAAACCATCCATTTCGGTTAGTAATTGGTTTAAGGTGTTTTCGCGCTCGTCGTTACTGCCCGACATGGCGTTTTTACCTCTAGCTCGACCAATGGCATCAATTTCGTCAATAAATATAATGGAAGGTGATTTTTCCTTGGCTTGTTTAAACAAATCGCGCACACGCGATGCACCAACACCAACAAACATCTCCACAAAATCTGAACCCGATAATGAGAAGAATGGCACCTTAGCCTCACCGGCCACGGCTTTTGCCAAAAGGGTTTTTCCTGTACCTGGAGGGCCAACAAGTAATGCGCCTTTGGGTATTTTACCTCCTAAGGTGGTATATTTTTCAGGGAATTTAAGGAAGTCTACTATTTCCTGTACTTCTTCTTTGGCACCTTCTAATCCCGCTACATCTTTAAAGCTGGTTTTAACCTCGGTGTTTTGATCGAATAGTTTTGCTTTCGACTTTCCGATGTTAAAAATCTGTCCGCCAGCACCACCGCCAGCACCGCCAGACATCCGGCGCATAATAAATATCCAAACACCAATTAGTAAAACAAATGGTAGGATGCCTATTAAAAAATCGCTTAAATTACTGGTTTCGGTATCAAACTTAATAACCGGCTTGTTTGGTAAATCTTGAGTGATATCATTTAACCTGTTTTCAAAATTCTGAAGATCGCCAAATTCAAATTTATAGTTTGGCAATTTTGTTGCCGAAGGGATAAACGTTTGGGGTTTCGAGTTTTTATGAACTTCTTTAGCCATTGCCTCGGCTGTTAAATACACTTTGGCAACCCGGGTGTTTTTTATAATGTCTACTTTTTCAACATCACCATCTTCCAAGTACTTAAAAAACTCTGATGGTGTGGTTGAATTACCATCTTGATAACTGCCACTACTAAATAATTGAAATCCTAAAAAAATCGCTAGTACAATGCCGTAAATCCAATACGGGCTAAACTTAGGTTTTTTCTCTTTTATGTTTTTTTTATCGTTTGCCATGTGTGTGTTTAGTAACTAGTTTCTATTACTGTTGTTTTTGCATCTCCCCAAAGACTCTCAATATCATAATATTCTCGAATATGTTTTTGAAACACGTGTACAACAATATTAACATAGTCTATTAACACCCATTCGGCATTATCTAAACCTTCAGTATGCCAAGGGTTATCTTTAAGTTCTTTACTTACCTTTTTTTGTATTGAATTGACTATGGCGTTTACTTGTGTGTTTGAAGAACCTTCACAAATTATAAAGTAGTCGCAAACCGTATTTTCAATAGCTCTTAAATCTAAAATGTTTATCTCTTTACCTTTAACATCTTCAATGCCACTTATTATTACAGATATTAACTGATCTGGGCTTATATTTTCTTTCGCCATTAATTTTATTTAATTTATGCAAAGTTATTATTTTTTTAGTTCTTTATACTTTAAAATAATCATAAGATTTTAAAGGTTTAAAACAACTTGTAAATGCGTATAATCAAACTTGATGCCATCGACTCGACAAATTCATTTTTAAAGGAAATGATTTATACTGAAGCCATTGCCGATTATACTATTGTGGTTACCGAACACCAAACCAACGGGCGCGGGCAAATGGGTACAACTTGGGATTCTGAAAGGGGCAAGAACCTTATGTTTAGTATGTTTAAGGACTTAAGCATCCATGTGGTCGAGTTCCCTTTTTATATTAGTATGGCTGTTTCGTTGGCTATTTTAAAAGCTTTAAAAGCCTTAAATATACCCCAAGTGAGTATTAAATGGCCTAACGACATTTTGTCAGCAGATAAGAAAATATGTGGGATTTTAATCGAAAATGTCATAAAAAACAAGCTCAACTCCACCATCATCGGAATTGGGATTAATGTAAACCAAACCGAGTTTGACAATCTTCCCCAGGCCTCGTCGTTAAAAAACATTACTGGCGTGCATTATAATTTAGATGAAATTTTGCATCGCATTGTAAAACATACCAAAGCCTATTCCAAACTTTTGCAAGATGGTAAATACAATGCAGTTAAAAATGAATATGAAGCCAATTTGTTTAGAAAAAACAAACCTTCAACATTTAAAAACGCTAAAGGTGATTTGTTTTCGGGTTTTATAATAGGCGTTACCAAATACGGTAAGCTACAAGTGCTTTTAGAAGACGAAATTGTTAAAAAGTTCGATTTAAAAGAAATTACTTTAATGTACTAAATGGCTTTAGGAATGCTGGTTGCCAAGGTTTCAATAAATTTGCTTATTGGGCCTTTAATCATCATCGCCATCATGGGGTTAAAATCGCCGGTAAATTGCAATTGTACGTTGCTCATGTCATGTCCTGTTTCAACAATATTGCCAATTAGCGAAAAATCCAATTTACCGCCCGCGGCGCCCAAAACAATTTTGTTTGGCGCTATGGCTTCTTTCTTTTTAAGTATTATTTCGGGCATACCTTTTAATGCAAAAAGGAACTTGTCGTTATCCAAAACTTCAAATTTGCTTATGTTTTCTGGCATTAAAGCTTCAAAATTTTTAACATCCGATAAAAAATCAAAAACTTCCTGAGGTGATTTGCTAACGCTAATTTTTGGTGATTCTAAATTCATTTTGTTGTAATTTGTTTGTCGTTAAGTTGTTAAGCTGATTGAAATCGTTTTTTCGACTAAATGCCTTAACGACCCAAACAACTGACGTTGGTATATCAATTAGCGTTCCATTCGCTCGGGTTGCTGTTCCATTCAGACAAGGTTTCCAATTCTTTTTGAGATATGTAATTGGTTTCCAAAGCCTGTTCAAGTAAACTTTCGTAATTACTTAAGGTGTGCAGGTTTATATTTTCTTTTTTAAAGTTTTCGACCGCCACATCAAAGCCATAAGTAAAAATGGCAACCATACCTTTTACGTTAATATTGGCTTCCTTTAAAGCTTTTACGGCATTTAAGCTGCTTTTGCCTGTGCTAATTAAATCTTCAACCACCACCACATTCTGACCGCTTTCCACAAAACCTTCAATTTGGTTTTTACGTCCGTGGCCCTTGGCGTCTGGCCTCACGTAAATAAAAGGTAAGCCCAAATACTCTGCAACCAAAACCCCAATGCCAATGGCGCCTGTTGCAACGCCAGCAATAACGTCGGGTTTGCCGTAATGCTTTTCAATTTGTTTGCCCATTATTTCGCGAATGTAGTTGCGAATTGGAGGGAAAGACAAAATAATTCTGTTGTCGCAATAAATTGGCGATTTCCACCCAGAAGCCCAAGTAAACGGTTCTTGCGGGCTAAGTTTTATCGCATTGACTTGTAATAAAACTTCGGCGGTTTTTTTGGCGGTGTTCTTGTTAAAAATCATAAAGGCAAAATTACACATAAATTTATTTTTATTTGGCCGAACATTGATGAATAAAATTATTTTTTTTAACATTTGTTAAAATGGCCTTAAAAATGATATTTTTACCAAAACGAAATCAAGCACAACCTGTATGCACAAAATTTTTGTTAACGATAAACCTATAGTTTTAACAACTAAAGTTGAAAAAGAAGACGGCTTTAAAAATTATTTGCTTAAAACGGTAAATATGGGTAAGGTTATTAGAAAGCTTAACAGAACGAAACTTAAAGAGGTCAGGCTTATAGGGAAAAAAGAAAAAAACCTACTTAAAAAATTTCTTAAAAAGTTACCCAATGTAATTGCCGGCGGCGGAAAGGTGTACAATGATAACGGTGAAATTTTGTTTATTTATAGAAATGATAAATGGGATTTGCCTAAAGGAAAAACCGAAGGAAAGGAAACCATAGAGAAAACTGCCATTAGAGAAGTTACCGAAGAAACCGGTGTAAACGGACTTGAAATTACAAAACCTTTAGAAACCACCTACCATATTTTTAAGCGCAACGGACGGTATAAAATTAAAATTACGTATTGGTTTGAAATGAAAACCAGTTTTTCCGGGAATCTTTACCCTCAGGAAAATGAAGGGATTACCAAAGTAGAATGGCTTAACAAAACGCAAACCAAGGAAGCGTTGGAGAATAGCTATGCCAATATTAAGTTGTTGGTTTAATTATTTAATTTCTTTTTCAATAATAGCCCAAGTATCCCAAATGTTTTTTAGTAAAGGATTAAAAGCAGCAGAGTCTTTGCCTGTTTTTATCGTATCGAATAAATCGTGCATTTCACCCCGAAGTTCAGGATAATTATTAGTTAATACCATCATGTTTCGCCACGCTTGTTCGTGATTTTTAAATGCTGTTTTAAATTGCTCGGGACAACCCGTAAAATCGAGATTGTTTAATGAATTCGCATAATTGGAAATAGTTTGGCTCAGTGAAATCTTTTCGCATTCATAGTTGCGTATTGTCCCTAAAGAATCATCGGTTTTAATAATTTTTTCAATACAGTCTTTGTTTGCTACCGCATGGTTTTTTTCTTTTTGTTTGCAACCAATCAAAACAAAAATTAACACCAGAACGTTTATGTAATTCTTAAACTTCATTATTAAAATGTTATGATTAAGGTAATCAATTTATTCGATAAACCGGATACTGCAAATGTGCTTTTTCGTAGTTTTCGCTTTGTTTGTGCAACCAATCCAATTGGGCGTACCAATTATTTGCAAAGGCTTTGTCGTTTTGTTTTTTAGTTTCAAAAGCCATTTTTAATGGTTCATTATTACTTAATAATTCTTGCGCTTTGTCTTCCCAAACATAGGGCGAAAAACCTTCTTTTTGTTGTAAAATGGTGTCGAAAAAATTCCAACTAAAAAACGAATCTGGTGCTTGTGGCTCTAGGGTTTCAATAATATACCTAAACGAAGGTTGATTGGTTTTTATGAGATAATCACCTTTTCTAAACCTTATGTTTTCTGTTTTTAAAGCTACTGAAACATTGTAGTGCGGATAATGCCCTTCGTAAGCCTGTTGCCGTGTTTTGTAATCTTCAATTTTATAGCTTTCAACGGTAAGTGTCGTATCATTTTTTAAAGTATGCATTTCAACAGCATTTAATTTTAATAACTCAATAACCCGATGCCAACCTTGTGGAATAATATAAGCTGCTGGTATGTCAATCTCTAAATTCGGTTTAAAATAATTTTGATAAATAACGTTTTTGGTAAACGGTTTGGTTCTGTCGTATTTTAAACGGTCAAACCCTGTAATATCACTTTTTATGGTTTCAGCTTCAAACCCTTTAAAATTTAAAGTTGTACTTTTTGTGGTATCAATTTCCCAGTTGAGCGTATATGTTTTTTTAGACTGAGTATGGTTTGCTTTTTTGCGCAATGTTGCAATTTTATCGCCTTGTTCTTCGGTGATTTCAATCATGCTTTTCATCAGTTCGTAAGTGCCCTCAACCCTTTGTTTGTAGGGTTTTAACATGTGCGTTTCAACCATCATGCCTAAGGTGTTAAATAGTGCCGTATAACCCGTTGAATAACGCGGGTAATCCATGAATTGAGAAAATCCTTTTTCGGGAACACTATTAAAAACATTAACGTATGGGGTAATATCCCAATCTTTTGCTTTTAGCTTTTCTTCTAATTTAGGTCTCATTTCGGTATGAACATAATGGCCTAAATCGCCACCAAGTTTGTTGTGCTGCGTAAACAAATGGGTAAGCGTGTATTGGTAATCGGCTCCGTTGCTTACGTGGTTATCTATAAAAACATCGGGTTTTACCAAATGAAAAATCTTAGCAAAGGCTTCAGCGTTTTTAGTATCGCATTTAATAAAATCGCGGTTTAAATCGTAGTTTCTGGCATTGCCTCTAAAACCGTAATCCTTTGGTCCGTTTTGGTTGGTACGTGTGGTTGCGTTTCGGTGTAAACTCCCGCCAACATTGTAAATCGGGATGGTAACGATTACCGTGTTTTTAAGTGCTTTAATCTTGCCATTCACCAAATCCCGAAACAGCATCATGGTAGCATCGATCCCATCGGATTCCCCGGGATGGATGCCATTATTTATTAAAAGAATACGCTTGTTTTTTCGAATTTTGGAAAAGTCAAATTGCGAATCAACATTTAAAGTAACGATGTGTAAGGGTTTGCCGGAATCGGTGTCGCCAATCTCCTGAATTGAAATTTCAGGATACACTTCAGATAACTCAATGTAAAAAGCGATAGTCTGCTCGTATGTGGCTGTTTCAAAACCTTTTGATGTTTCAAAATGGGTTTTGAAATCATACTTTTTTTGTGCATGTGTATTAAAAAAACACACGGTTAAAAATAATGCAGTTATAATGATTCTCATTGTTTTTGGTTTTTTGTTTTAAATATGACAAAAAAAAATCATTTTATATAAAAATGTTTTAATTATAATATTTAATTTTTCCACATAAATTGTACTTGAAAAAAATAAGTTAACTTACAGTACTTGTATTTTGTTTAAAAGTTTAACAGCAATAAGCTAATTTAAAATTTATAGGCTCTCGTTTAAAAATGTATATGAAGATTTGTAAGCTATCTTTTGGTGAAATAGTCATTTTAAATAAAAATATTGCCGAAGTTATCGTTGATGAAGGTATTCTTTTTGATGAAATTATGGTTGACGAGTACCACGATTTTTTATTGAATAGTTTAGACGCTCCATTTGGCGTATTAATTAATAAAAAGAATGCGTATACCTATACTTTTGGTGCTCAAAAAAAAATTGTTTTACTAGATAAAATAAAAGCCAGAGCTGTTGTAACCCAAACGAGTGCTGCGCTAATGGCCTCTAAAACGTTAATTGCCATTAGTGGAAGTACACAGCATAATATTAAATTTTTTATGGACAGAGAGACGGCATTAATTTGGTTAAATAAAGAATTATCGCTATAGTTTTCTCAAACGTTTTAGGGTCTTCAAAAGCAAAATATAGTACTTCTAACTTGCATGCCAGCATATTAAATGTAAATTTGCAACCTCAAAAAAACACCCATGACAGAGTTTATTAGAAAGCGTACCGCAAATGCCAAGAATGATATTTTAAGCGGTATTACCGTGGCATTGGCATTAGTGCCCGAAGCCGTAGCCTTTGCATTTGTTGCTGGCGTAGACCCGCTAGTTGGCTTGTATGCCGCTTTTATGATTGGTTTGATAACTTCTGTTTTTGGAGGTCGCCCGGGCATGATAAGTGGTGCAACCGGGGCATTGGCGGTGGTTATGGTAAGTTTGGTTGCCGAAGGAAACGCCATGGGAGCAGAAGGCGAAGACTTAGGCCTATACTATTTATTTGCAACTGTTATTTTAATGGGAGCCATACAAATGTTGGCCGGCATTCTTAAATTGGGAAAGTTTGTAAGATTGATACCGCACCCTGTAATGATGGGCTTTGTAAATGGATTGGCCATTGTGATTTTTATATCTCAACTAGGTATGTTTCCTAGTTTAGTTCCTGAAGATGTTTATTTCTGGGAAAGTACTGGGAGATGGTTTAGTGAATTTTTTAATGGTCTAGTAACCAATGTAGAGTTTCAGATAATGTTTGGTTTAATTCTTATTACAATGGGAATTATGTATGGTTTGCCAAAACTCACCAAAAAACTGCCCGAAGCTTTAATTGCTATTTTAGTGGTTTCAGCGATAGTGATTTTTGGAAACTTAGATGTGGCAACCGTTGGTAGTTTTATTCGCGATGGCGGCGGCGAAGGCCTAAAAGGGGGATTGCCACAGTTTCAAACCGATATTTTTAGCAAAGTACCGTTCAATTTAGAAACCATAAAATTTATTTTTCCTTACGCTTTAATTCTTGCTGCCATTGGCTTGATAGAATCATTAATGACACTAAATTTAATTGACGAATTAACCGAAACCAGAGGGAACACCAACAAAGAATGTTTAGCCCAAGGTGGCGCCAATATTGTTACTGGATTTTTTGGTGGTATGGGCGGTTGTGCCATGATTGGGCAATCGTTAATTAACATAAAAGGTGGCGGTCGTGGTAGATTGTCGGGTATTGTTGCCGCATTAATGTTATTGGTATTTATCCTTTTTGCATCCGGACTTATCGAGCAAGTGCCCATCGCAGCCTTAGTAGGTGTTATGTTTATGGTGGTTATTGGCACATTTGCGTGGAGTAGTTTCAGGATTTTAAACAAAATCCCGCTAAGCGACGTTATTGTTTTGGTCGCGGTATCGGCCTTAACCGTTATTTTCGATTTGGCCATTGCCGTAATTGCCGGTGTGATTATTAGTGCTTTGGTGTTTTCGTGGGAAAACGCAAAACGCATTCGCGCCCGTAAACGCATGAAGGAAGACGGCACTAAGATTTACGAAATATGGGGCCCATTATTTTTCGGATCCATTATAGCGTTTAACGAAAAATTTGACGTGAAAAACGACCCTGAAAATGTGGAAGTTGATTTTGTAGAATCCCGTATTAGCGACCATTCGGCTATCGAAGCCATCTTTAATTTGGTTAATAAATACGAAGCTGCGGGTAAATCGATTAAACTAAAACACTTAAGCGAAGATTGTAAAATACTGCTTTACAAATCAAGCCCTAAGTTTAGGGAAGTTATCGTTGAGGCTATCGACGACCCACGTTATCATTTAGCCGAAAACCCAGAGGCTTTCACCAAAGGACTTTCGGAGTATAAGTTTTGATATGGTTGGAAGTTAGAAGTTAGAAGTTGGAAGATGGAAGACCGAAGACGGATGTTCACTCAGGGTAAGACGGAAATTTGTTTGCGTACAAAATCTCACCGAATCAACGATGCGGAAATGTGTACAAATTAATAAATCACTTTTTGATTTATAAGAGTAAGAGTTCCCCGCCTTGGAGGGGCTAGGGGTGGTTTTTAAATTAAAGAGTTAGAAGATAAGCTTTGACTGTTGGCTGAAGACTGCTGTACGCAGAGTTTCACAGAGATGCACGAAGTTTTGACCGAAACCATGATTCACTGAAAACTGCGACTGTAAACTGAGACTGAATACTGCGATAGAAAACTGAATACTATTGCACCCGTACACTAATTGGAACCAACTTTGTATAATCGCCATTGTTTCTAATTACATCACGTACAATGGAAGATGCGATATACGATGTTCTCGCTGAAGTTAGTAAGAATACCGTTTCAATAGGTGCTAAATCCCTATTGGTATGTGCAATGGCTTTTTCAAACTCAAAATCGGCTGGGTTTCGGAGGCCACGTAAAATAAATTCCGCTTCAATTTTTTTGCAAAAATCTACGGTTAAACCTTCGTAAGTCATCACCTTAATTTTGGGTTCGCCAGCAAAAGTATCTTCAATAAAATTTTTGCGTTCTTCTAACGAGAACATGTATTTTTTGTCGGCATTTATCCCAATAGCCACAATTATCTCATCAAAAAGCGTGACGCCTCTCTTAATAATATCGTAATGTCCTAACGTAATCGGGTCAAAAGACCCTGGAAATATAGCGCGTTTCATAAGCCCCTCTTAATCTCCCCAAAGGGGAGAAATTAATATATTGTAAATATAAGCTTCTTAAATTTATTATTCACAATTGTTTCCCTCCTTTGGAGGGATTAAGGGAGGCTTTTCAAAGCTTCTTCAATGGCATTATCGAATAAATCTGCTAACGGTATTCCGGCAGCGGCGGCTTGTTGTGGCAATATGCTTTCTCTGGTTAAACCGGGAATGGTGTTTACTTCCAACAAATGCGGCTCACCATCTTTAAAAATATATTCGCTTCGGCTAAAGCCTTTCATTTTTAAAATCTCGTAAACCTTTTTGGCCATTTTAGTTACTTTTTCTTCTTGCTCCGCACTTAATCTGGCCGGTGTAATTTCCTGAGATTTACCTAAATACTTGGCTTCGTAATCAAAAAAATCATTTTCGGTTACGATTTCTGTAATGGGCAGTACTTTGGTTTTATTTTTAAACGAAATAACGCCAACAGAAACCTCGATACCATCTAAAAACGATTCAATAATAATTTCATCATCTTCTTTAAAAGCTACGTTGATGGCGTTTTTTAAATCTTCCTTTTTATGCACTTTAGTAATGCCAAAACTACTGCCTGCTTTGTTGGCTTTTACAAAACAAGGCAAGCCGACTTTGGCAATTATTTCATCGTTATTTATGTCATCTCCAAAATTTATATAAAACGACTCAGCGGTTTTTATGCCGTAAGGTTTTAAAGTGCTTAGGCAATCGCGTTTATTAAAGGTTAAAGCCGCTTGGTACATGCCACAGCTTGTGTGCGGCATATTTATTAATTTGAAATAGCCTTGCATAAAACCATCTTCTCCAGGCGCCCCGTGAATGGCATTAAACACACAATGGAAAGTGATTTTTTCAGCTTTAACGGTAACCGAAAAATCATTTTTATCGATAGGAAATTCCTCATCGTCATCATTTACATAAACCCATTTGTCTTTAAAAATATGAATGCGATAGGCGTTGTATTTAGACTTATCTAAAGTTTCAAAAACCACGTTTCCGCTTTTTAATGAGATTTTGTATTCGCTGGAATAGCCTCCCATAATAATGGCAATATTTTTCATATAAAATTTTTTTATCATTCCCTTGAAGAAGGGAATCTCATCCATTTTTCATTCCTCCTTTTGTCTTCGCTCAAGAAAAAATTCGGCGGTAACCTCTTTTTATTTTTTTAAATTTTACGTCATACATTGAAAACTGGGTTTAAAGTTTAAATGGATTTCTACAGTGCGTTAGGGATAGTAGTGGAAAGCCCACAGCCCGAAGGTGCGAGGACTTGCAACGGATAGCCCGACCCCATGCCTGAACGCAGTGGAAGGGTTGGGGTAACGCCCAAAATATTTAAGCCATAAACCAAATTATTGTTTGTTTGCAATCTAAAAACCTACAATAAAACGTAAGTATTAATAGTTAAGCTAAAATATCATATATATTGCAAAAGAAAAAACAGTTACGTTTTTATATATTTGCCGTATCGAAAATTATAATACATGAGCATTATTAAATTTCTTGTAAGTAGAGCGTTTTTAAAACAAATTGTACTGGCTGTAGTGGCTTTGGTGGTTTTATCTTTTTTAATGCTATCGTGGTTAAAATCATCGACCAACCATGGCGATTTTGAAACCGTACCGGATTTAAAAGGAAAATCTATAAGTGTTGCCGAAATTGAATTAAAAGAAAATAATTTGGTGATGCAAATACAGGATTCTGCTAATTTCAATCCGGATTACCCAAAATTTTCGGTTATAGAACAAGATCCGCCCGTTGGAGCAAAAGTTAAGGAGAACAGGAAAATTTACATCACATTAAACCCTTCTGGTTACAGAAAAGTACGAGTGCCCAATTTATTGGAAAGCACGTTACGGCAAGCAAAACCAACCTTGGAAGCTTTGGAGTTTAAAGTGGGCAAACTCACTTATGTGGATAATATTGGTAAAGATATTGTACTAAAAATGCAACATAAAGGCCAAACCATTCAGGCTGGAGATATGTTGCCAAAAACCGAAAAAATTGATTTAGTGCTGGGTAATGGCAATCGGCCATCAAACTAAAATTAATTACAGACTTCAATACGCATTAATTCAATAAAATGGAAGACTATACACCACAATTACCCGACGAGGATAATTTATACGAGCATTATGCTTTTACGGTAGATAAAGGGCAAACTCCTTTGCGTATAGATAAATACTTAATGAATTTTGTTGAAAATGCCACGCGAAATAAAATTCAGGCAGCCGCAAAAAACGGCAGTGTTTTTGTAAATAACGAGCCCGTAAAATCCAATTACAAAGTAAAGCCTTTTGATGCCATTCGCGTGTTGTTTGCGCATCCACCATTTGAGAATTTGTTGGTTGGCGAAGATATTCCTTTGGATGTGGTTTATGAAGACGACACCCTTTTGGTTGTAAACAAACCCGCAGGCATGGTGGTACATCCCGGTCATGGCAATTACTCGGGTACCTTAATAAATGGCTTGATTTACAGATTTGATAATTTACCGAACAATTCCAGCGAGCGTCCCGGTCTGGTACACAGAATCGATAAAGATACCAGCGGACTTTTGGTGGTTGCCAAAACCGAAAAAGCCATGGCGCATTTATCCTTGCAATTTGCCGAAAAAACCAGCGAACGCGAATACGTTGCCATAGTTTGGGGCAATATGGAAGCAGACGAAGGCACTATTGAGGGCAACATTGGCAGACACCCCAAAAACCGATTGCAAAACACCGTTTTTTTTGATGATGAAGCCGACAAAGGCAAACCAGCTGTAACACACTACAAGGTTTTAGAGCGTTTGGGCTACGTAACTTTGGTGTCTTGTAAGTTAGAAACGGGCAGGACGCACCAAATACGTGTGCACATGAAACACATAGGGCATACCTTGTTTAACGATGCCCGTTACGGTGGCGACAAAATATTAAAAGGCACCACGTTTACCAAGTACAAACAGTTTGTAGATAACTGTTTTAAGGTACTGCCAAGGCAAGCCTTACACGCCAAAACATTAGGGTTTAAACACCCAAAAACAGGTAAGTTTATGCGTTTCGACACGCCAATTCCAAACGATATGCAACAGTGTATTGAAAAATGGAAAACCTACTCCAAACACCAAGAATTGGAATAGCCCTGTAATGCTGAACTGTCACAGGGAGCACAGTCGAAGTGTTGTTTCAGTATCTCATAAAATCATAACTATGGGTTTTATTATTTGGGCGTTACCACAACCCTTCCACTGCGCTCAGGGCAAGTGGTCAGGCTTTCCGCTATATCTTTTTTTTACGCCATAGCGAGGAGCGAGCTAGCCTGTGCTGCGCATAGTCGAAGTATGGCTATCTGTTAAATTTTTATTCTAAATAAAGTTTGTTTTATTTCTTTCAAAAAAAGGATGAGTTTATCCTGAGCTTGTCGAAGGGCCTCAATCCTTAACGCGCTTGTTTGTTAGTTGGTGTTTTTTTGAATGAAGTTTATTTGTTTTTTGATAGGTTCGTTTAACGGTTACATATATGAATAGGTGCGGGTTTACGTGCGAGGATTTTCCGAAGGAAAATCAGACGTAGTAAACTTGCAACTACCTTTGGTTAAGCCCAAAATTGAGCAATTATTTTTATATATTGTAGTAAAATATTTTAAATTCCGCTCAATATAATTCCGATAATTATTATAATCAACGAAGTCACAAGAAACGGTTTTTTACTTTTATAAATATCTGAAATTAAATTCCAACAATACAAATAAATAAATAACGGAAACATAAAACCCAAATAAGCAAAGTCCTTTTCAATTGTCAAATCCACTCCAGCAAAAAACCAAAACAGACGCACAAGAAAAAATAATGTTCCAAATAAAATCCAAATCGTATTAGTTGGAGCCATTCTCAATCTAATGTTTTTCTTTCTGTTAGTCGCAAAAGGTTTACTCATCCACAAATAAGTTGTAAAACAAAATGAAAATCCAACTGAAGCAAAACCAATTAAAGTCAGATAATAAATGGAAAATTCATAACTATAGAAATTTGACCAGCTCAAGTCCGTGATAATTTCTCCAACATTACACATCTTTAAAAATACTCGAAATAATGCATTGAAGATTAAGCTAAATCCGATTCCAATTGCAATTCCGCTATAAAATTGGAACTTTCCAATTTCGTTTATTCTGAAGTCAGATTTGAGTTTTTTCAATTCAGCGTATTGTTTGGTCAAATGCTTTACTGATATCAAATCGTTTTAATGATTTATATCAGCCATTAAACAAAGTTATGGTTTTTTCTCACAAAGTCAAAGTCATCAACCGTATTTATTGTGCTATTGCTAATATTTACCAATTAAGATTTTAAATGTAGATTACTAATCGTAAATTTGGTTTTATTAAAAAGCAAGATTTCCGCCTTCGCGGAAATGGAAAAAGTTAACTCTCTATGAAACTCGTTTTATCCCCAGCAAAATCCTTGGATTTTGAAACCAAAATACCAATTCAGCACGCCACCGAAGCTTGTTTTTTAAAACAAGCCGAACGTTTAAATAAATTGCTAAAAAAGAAATCGGCTAAAAGCTTGTCGAAACTCTTGAAGATTTCAGATAATTTAGGGCAATTAAACTACGAGCGTAACCAAAATTGGGAACTGCCATTTACTAAAGACAATGCGCGACAAGCAGTGTATGCCTTTAGCGGCGATGTGTACAGAGGTTTGGACGCCTATACTATTCCAAAGGAAAAAATAGACACGCTTCAAAACACCGTACGCATTATTTCGGGGTTGTACGGCCTTTTGAAGCCAACCGATTTAATTCAGCCATACCGTTTGGAAATGGGCACAAAATTCCCAGTGGGCAAAAATAAAAACCTTTATGAGTTTTGGCGAAAATCCGTTACCAAAGCTTTAAACGACGAATTGGAAGACGACGAACTATTTTTAAACTTGGCAAGTAACGAGTATTTTAAGGCCATTGATACCAAAGCTTTAAAAGTACCGGTAATTACGGCTAATTTTAAAGATTTAAAAAATGGCGAGTACAAAACGATTATGACTTTTGCCAAACTTGCACGGGGTTACATGACGCGCTATATTATTGATGCCAACGCCAAAACGATTGACGATTTAAAAGCTTTCAATTACGAAGGTTATAATTTTAGCGAACCCATGAGTACAGAAACCGATCTTGTTTTTATAAGATAATTAGGTGCGTCAAAACGAGGAGAAAGGCGAGGTGGTTATCGCATTAAAATAAACAGATGGCCACATCACATTGAAAATAAGATTCTTCATGACGGAAAAATAATCTCTATTTGAATAATTCAACGACTACTTTTTAATATGCTTTACTACGTAACAATTGCGCTCCAAGGTTTTTGTATTTACCATTTATTAAAAAACAGAAGCCCGTATTATTGGATTTTTTTAATCATCTTTTTACCCATTGTAGGCTGTGTTATTTATTTAATAACACAAGTTTACAACAAACGGGATGCCGAAGAAATAACAGAAGAAATTACACATATTGTAAATCCAACTAAAAAGATAAAGGATTTGGAAAAACAACTTCAGTTTTCCGAAACCTACCAAAACCGAGTGAATTTAGCCGATGCGCTGTTGGAAAATAATGATTACAACAACGCCATTCCTCATTATTTAGAAGCTTTGGACGAACATATGCAAAATGATTATTATGTAATAAAGCAATTAATTAAAGCTTATTATAATGTTGAGGATTTTGAGCAGGTTGTTTTATATGCTGAAAAAATAAAGGAACATCCAGAATTTAAAAAATCGAAGTCTCAGTTTTTATACGGTTTAGCCCTGGAAAAATTGGGTAATTTTGAAGCAGCCGAAGCAAATTTAAGGGCCATCGATATCCGTTATTCTTTTTATAACGAACGCTTGGTGTTGGCTAAATTTTTAATAAGCAGAAAAAAAGAAGCCGAGGCCAAGGCTGTTTTACAAGACATACAAACCGAATCGCAGCACTTAACAAAACCAAACAAAAAAATATTTCGAGCTACCATACTGGATGTTGATAGTTTGTTAACCCATTTACAAACCAATTGATTACAGCTTTGGTTGTGCTTTGTTACCTATATTGATTTTGGTTTCAATAGATGGTTTCTTTTTAATTCTAGGGCGTCTAACCCCAAAAGTACCTCGGTTTATTTTACCGCGTTTCGTTTTTTTATCGCCTTTTCCCATTAATTTATAGTATTTTTCATTCCCGTGAAAACGGGAATCTTTTTATCTTTAACTAAAAATAATATAAGGATTTTAAACACGCAAACCAAGTAAAACTTGTTTAAACACAAACACCCATACAAACCTTTCATCCAAAAAGACACGACTAAATTAATAGTGGGCACCTTGCCACCTCCACGGTTTTCTACCGGAGAACTTTTAGAAAAGGACGTCGATTTTTGCTACGGAAGTTATTACAATTCGCTGTGGTTGTTTATAGATGAAATCCATAATTTAAAACTGCGTTACGATAATTCCAACGAAGCTATTGAAGAGCGCAAACAGTTTTTAATACAACATAAAATAGGTGTTTGCGATATTGTTGAAAGTGCCGAACGCAATAAGATTGACGCCTCCGATTTGGGCATGAAAAACATAAAACTCCGCGATTTAATTGGTTATTTAAAGCAATATCCAAATATCGATACTTTGTTGTTTACAGGTGGAAACAGTAAAAACGGTCCCGAATATTTCTTTAGAAAACATATAAAAGATTACAGTATTACATTAGAATTGGTGAATAATGAAGTGCCTCGAATTCATCAATTCGTCATTCCCAACAAAACTCGGGAATCTGTTCAATCAAAACGAATCATCAAAACCGTGTCGCTCACCTCAGGTTCTGGCGCAGCCAATATTTCTATAGGCAAATTGCCTTTGTACAAACAATTAAAAGCCAAAAACCCCAAATTTAATACCTTCGATTTTAGGGTGATGCAGTATCGGGAGTTTTTTTTATAATTTGGTTTATTGGAAAATTCTATTTATATTTGATGTAAAGTATTACATATTATGCTAAAACAGAACAGAACAGAACAGAACAGAACAGAACAGAACTTTATTTGTTCATATTTTAGTTTGGATGCCAATAATTTTCTGCCTTTTCATATTTAAAGGTTTTTCACAAACTTACAACCCAACCCCTTATTATTTTAGTGGTAGTGAAACCCTATTTACAACTGTAGACTATCACCCTTTTACAGATGATTATTCAATAGGGGTTAATTATTACGTTTCAGGACCTCTTTCATCGATTCATTGTTATTTATATGAAAGTGGTCAGGCAGTTCCAGGAATGGCTTATTCTTATGAATTGAAACGTGAAATAAAATCAAGCACGGATACACCTTTAGTTATATATTATGATGATGTAAGAACAGATTGCCCAAACTATATGATGCCGTGTGATATTCCTAGTCATGGAGGATTAAAACCAGATTGGGCAAGTAGGGCAGACTATTCTGCACGTTATTGGCTTACGGTAAAAGTAACCTTAACCATTTAAGGAGTGCCTCAAACAAAATATTACCATATTGAAAACGTAGGTGTGTCGGGGGCAAAAAGATTCTATAAAGGTTTAGAGTATTAATGTGAAAAAATAAAATTTACAAAAATGAAAAATTATAAATTATTGATTACGTGTTTGGGATTGGTTTCATTAGTCATCGTTGCTTGTTCTGATACAGTTGAAAAAAATAATGATGAAAAAAATCAAAGAGAATTTTATATTAATCATTTAGAAAAAGAATTGGCTTCAAATGGTGTAAAGAACACTAGCTATTTTACAGTTGATTACGATAACATTAATTTTGAAGGCAAAACCCATAGTGAAGTTATGGCGAATATAGATAAGGTTGTCCACATTTTTAAAGAAAACTTTGAAACGGATAATTTGTACAGGCTAAACAGGGTGAATTTGCTTATAAACATTATAAACCAAAATAAATTAATAGACAAAGAAATATTTTATAAAAAGCTGGTTAATGCTCCAACGGATGATGAAAAAATTGAGATTTATTATAATGAGCAAACAAAATATTTCAAGGAACTTGGTAGGGCTAAAGAAAATGGAGATTACAAGCTTTCCAACAAAATAGCAAATAAATATGCTTACCTAACAATATTGGCTAGAGATAGTCATGGAAATCTAATTTTGTACAAAGATGATATTCCTAAAACAAAGGAAAACCTTAGTTATAGTATAAAAAAATATGATGTAAGTATAGATAAAAACACAAAGAGTCCGGAAAGCAAAAATTCAACTAGCGTAATGTACGTAAACGGTATAAAGGTTATATAAAATACGGCTGTATAAAACGTTTTTTCAAATCCTTGAGAAATTTAATTATATCGTATTTCAAACGAGCTATTAATAAAAAAGAAGCTGTCTTATAAAATAAAGATAGCTTTTTTGTTAAGCTTAAATATTAAACAACATCTATCAGACACTACTCAACATATCATTAGTAATTACTATTACACTAGCAAAATGATAAAACTTTAAAATATAATTTTTGTCAGTCTTTTTTACTCAATTAATTAACGCTTTAAAATCCTTCAATTTACGGTATGTTCAAACATTTTTTTGGACTAAGAAAGTACCAGTTTTTTATAACGGCCAAAAGTATTTAGGCTTAAGCAGAAAATTAACTGTACCTTTGCGCCTTAATTAGAAGGAGATGGAATATAATTTGTCATCTCACAGACCCAAAAATTGGGGTACCAAAAAATTTATATGTCATTTAACTCTTTAGGCTTATCCGAAGCCTTGCTAAAAGCGATTAGCAAAAAAGGATACACAACGCCAAGTCCCATTCAACAAAAAGCAATCCCACCTATTTTAGAAGGAAAAGATGTTTTAGCTTCGGCGCAAACCGGAACCGGAAAAACAGCAGGTTTTACATTACCGCTTTTACAAGTACTTTCTGCGAATCCACAAGGAAAACACAGACCTATTCGTGCTTTAATATTAACACCAACACGCGAATTAGCGGCACAGGTGTACGCTAATGTTAAAGAATATAGCGAGTTT
The DNA here is from genome assembly GCF_048381975.1 of Hwangdonia sp. Classification (NCBI taxonomy): domain Bacteria; kingdom Pseudomonadati; phylum Bacteroidota; class Flavobacteriia; order Flavobacteriales; family Flavobacteriaceae; genus Hwangdonia; species Hwangdonia sp. The sequence continues at coordinate 359,325 of NZ_JBLWYT010000002.1, forward strand.
TTAAATTTAAGAAGCGCTGTTATTTTTGGTGGTGTAAATCAAAAACCACAAGTGGCAACCATCCGTCAAGGTATTGATGTTTTAGTGGCCACTCCGGGACGATTGATAGATTTGGAAAACCAAGGTTTGTTATCGTTAAAACGCATAGAGGTTTTAGTTTTAGATGAAGCCGACCGCATGCTCGATATGGGGTTTTTAAGAGATATTGAACGCATTATGAAACTCATGCCTGCAAAACGTCAAAACCTGATGTTTTCGGCAACCTTTTCAAAGGATATTAGAAAATTGGCAAACGGTATTTTAAACCATCCGGTGCAAGTTGAAGCAACACCGGAAAATACAACCGTAGAAGCTATTAACCAAAAGGTTTATCGCGTTGCAAAAGGCTTAAAAACAGGTTTGATTATCAAGCTGATCTCAGACGATAATTGGAAACAGGTATTGGTTTTTACCCGTACCAAACACGGTGCCAATAAACTTTGTAAAAAAATGGTTAGCGCAGGTATAACGGCTGCGGCCATTCACGGTAATAAAAGTCAAGGTGCACGAACCAAAGCCTTGGCGGGCTTTAAAAGCGGACGAATTCGCGTTTTAGTGGCCACCGATATTGCGGCACGTGGTTTAGATATCCCGTTACTGCCACATGTTATTAATTTTGAATTGCCTAATATCTCTGAAGATTACGTGCACCGTATTGGAAGAACGGGTAGAGCAGGGGCAAGCGGTGAAGCCATTTCTTTAGTAAGTGCGGACGAAACCACATATTTACGCGATATTGAAAAATTGATTGATATAAAGTTGCCCGTTGAAATTGTTGAAGGTTTTGAGCCCGACCCGAATGCTTCAACCGTACCCATAAAACCAGGTCAAAATCGTTCTCATAACTCTCGGAACAACAGTAGAAATTCAAACTCTAATAAAAACAGGAGCAGTTCAAAAAGAAGACCAAGCAGAAATAATAATAGAAAATCTACCGACAGAAGAAACTAACCGCAATGAGAAAAGCGTTAAAAGAAAAAATCATAGAAGTATGTAACCGGAAAATAGAACAAAAAGGAACTAACGTCGGTTTGTCATTTTATGCGTTTTTTGCCAATAAAAATGATGATCCGGAATTACTTATGGAAGCTGCAACATGGTGGATTTTAACTGAAAAATTGGATCATTTTGAAAAAGCCGAAAAAATTAAAAAATTAGTTTCAAAATTATAAAATGGAAACCCAACCCAACAACCCTTTGCACGGTATAAAGTTAGAGCAAATTGTTAACGATTTAGTGTCACACTACGGATGGGAATATATGGGTTATACTATAAAAATAAAGTGTTTTACCGATAACCCTTCGGTAAAATCCAGTTTAAAATTTTTACGGCGCACGCCTTGGGCGCGGACAAAAGTTGAAAACATGTATTTGAAGATGTTGAAGAATAAAAAATAATGATTTCACATTGTAATCTTTAAAATATGTTTTTTTCAGTTCAAAATAATCAAAATCGTATTTTTACAAAAACTTCAAAAAATGAACTCCAGAGCAGATCAGCTAAAAGCCTTTGATAGATTGTTAACCATAATGGATGAATTGCGAGCGCAATGCCCCTGGGATAAAAAACAAACTATGGAAAGTTTGCGCCATCTAACCATTGAAGAAACTTACGAATTGGGTGATGCTATTTTAGACAACGATTTAAACGAAGTTAAAAAAGAACTGGGCGATGTGCTTTTGCATATTGTGTTTTATGCTAAAATAGGAAGCGAAACCAATACTTTTGATATTGCCGATGTTTGCCATAGCATTTGCGAAAAACTAATTAGTAGGCATCCACATATTTACAGCGATGTTAAGGTTGAAAATGAGGATGATGTAAAACGAAACTGGGAAAACCTTAAGCTAAAAGAAGGAAAAACAAGTGTTTTGGAAGGTGTACCCAAGAGCTTACCAGCTTTGGTAAAAGCCAACAGAATTCAGGAAAAAGTGGCCGGCGTTGGTTTTGACTGGGAAGCACCAAATCAAGTTTGGGAAAAGGTTGAAGAGGAGCTAAGCGAATTTAAAGCCGAAGTAAGTTTAGGAAATCAAGATAAAATGGAAAGCGAGTTTGGCGATGTATTGTTCTCTATGGTAAACTACGCACGTTTTTTAAATATTAACCCCGAAAACGCTTTAGAGCGTACCAATAAAAAATTCTCAAAACGATTTCAATACCTTGAAGCGAAGGCAAAAAGTTTAAACAAACCTTTAAAGGATATGACATTGGTCGAAATGGATATCTTTTGGGAGGAAGCTAAAAGTCTGTAGTTTTTCATATCGTACAAATCTAAATTTGTATTTATCTTAACACTGTTAATTTGCTAAAAGGGCTTCATTTTCGTACATTTGCTGCATGGGAAAAGGAATTCATGAAAAGCGAAATAACAGAATCTTCAACTTTAACTTTCTGGTTTTTAGAAACCAATCGGATAAATTTATCCCACCTTCTACGTAATTCCATAAATATTCACTTTACACCTTAGTGTCTTATTTATATTATTTACTTGAGTTTTTAAGTAGATAATGCATATCGCAAAACTGAATTTGTTTCAGTTTTATTTCTATCTATTTTATAGATAAAAATCACTATAACCCTATTTAATGACTATTAAAACATTTGATGCTTTTTCAAGGCTATCTATGATTGATATTAACCGTATCACCAATTTTTTACATGAACATTCCGGAGTTTTTAAAGACACCAAAAGTGCTATTCAAAAATCTATTTTGTATGCCGCCAAAGAGCTTCCCGGATTAGGTGGTTACGTGTTTGTTATGGAAAATAAAAATGAAATTTTGGGAGCTGTTGTGGTAAATAGAACAGGTATGAATGAGTATTTATCTGAAAACATATTGGTTTATGTGGCGGTTAAAAAAAGTTTCAGAAGAAAAGGAATTGCCAAAGCATTAATTAAACACACCATAAAATACTGTAAGGGCGATATTGCAGTACACATAAACAAAGATAATCCGGTTATAAAAATATTTGAAAAACAAGGCTTTAAAGCAAGAAATATAGAAATGCGATTAGAGCGATAATCAATTTAATAATACAAGAACAAATGAAAATTTTACAAGTAAAAAGAAAAACAACTTACGAAAAACGACATACAGTAAAAATGGGAGAGCTAACCACAAAGGTAACTTATATAAAGAAATACTTGTTTGGCTTACCTATAAAAACGCTTCATAAGTACCGCGAAACCTATTATGGCGAGGTAAAAGACTGTAAAGACTGTATGTTATTCGTTTAATTATTTTTTTCAAAAAATTATCAACAAAAACAACTAAATGAAAGTACTAGTAATTGGAGCGGGAAATATGGGGCTTACTTATGCCGAAGGGATGTCTAAATCAAAACTCTTAAAAAAGAGGAATATTATGGTTTTAGATAAGTCTGAAGAGAAATTGGAAGCACTTAATCAAATTTCGCATTTTGATGCTTTTAAAGAGTTGGATGAATGTGTACCACAAGCAGACATCATTTTTATTGCAGTAAAACCCTATCATGCTGAAGGTCTTTTTAAAGCCATAAAATCACTGGTAAAACCACAACAAATTATTATCTCTATTATGGCAGGCGTTACCATTGCTACCATAAAAGAGATAACCGGATTAGAAAAAATAGTTAGGGCGATGCCTAATTTACCAGCCCAAATAGGGAAGGGGTTAACATCGTATGTCACGTCAGATGAAGTGTCGAGAATTGAAATGTTAACCATTGAAAGCTTATTGGATACAACGGGAAAATCCATTCGTGTGTCCAACGAAAAACTGATTGATGCATCCACGGGAATTTCCGGTAGCGGACCTGCTTATGTGTTTTACTTTATGCAAAGTATGATGGAAGCAGCACTGCAAATGGGTTTTTCAAAAAACGATTCCACCGTTTTGGTGAGCCAAACCTTTACGGGCGCGATTGAGTTGTTTAATCAATCAAACTTATCACCAAATTCTTGGATGGACAAGGTCGCATCAAAAGGAGGCACCACACGTGCCGCTTTGGATTCAATGGAAGATAACAATGTAAACGAGTTAATAAAAGAAGCCGCATTTTCCGCATTTAACCGTGCAGTGGAATTAGGTAAAGAACACTAATATGTGTAAAGAAAGAATAGTAATAAAAGTTGGTACTAATGTAATGACCAACAAAGACAATAGAATAGTAAGACCAGTTTTAAGACGATTGGTAAAACAAATAGCAGAACTTTACGAGCGTGGTATTATGACCATTTTGGTCTCTTCGGGTTCTGTAATTGCAGGAAAAGAAGTGCTGGGGAAATCTAAAATAGAAGACACAACCCAAAGGCGTCAGGTGTATTCTGCCATTGGGCAACCTAGAATGATGCGCCTCTACTATAATATTTTTCACGATTATGGCATGAAGTGCGCCCAGGTATTGCCCACAAAGCGCGATTTTAGCCCAGGCGTACACAGGCAGAATATGATTAATTGTTGCGAAGGGTTACTGGCTGAGGGTGTCATCCCTATTGCCAATGAAGATGACGCCGTATCGGTGACCATGTCTATGTTTTCGGATAACGACGAATTGGCAAGCTTAATTGCGCAATTATTAAACGCCGATAAACTTATCATTTTAACAGATATTGATGGGCTTTTTACGGGACATCCTGAAGAAGCCAGTAGCGATTTAATAAAGAACGTATGTCCAGAAGAAGATTTGGAAAAATATATAAAAGATAGTAATAAAGCCGAAGAAGAAGGCAGAGGCGGTATGGGCTCAAAATTGGATTATGCCCAACAAGCCGCGGCCAATAATGTACCAACCTTTATTGCAAACGGAAAAAAAGATAATACCATTATTGATATTATTAATGGAAAATCAGTTGGTACAAAAGTATCACTATAAAAAAAGAATGAAGATGGAATTATTATCAGAGAATATAAAAAACAATGTTTTAAAAAGTATGGTCAACCTATTGCGGGAAAACCAAGACGATTTATTACAGGCAAACAAAAAGGATATTGAGGCTTTTAATAAAGAGGATCAAGCCATGTACGATCGCTTAATTTTAAATAAAAAGAAAGTAGATGGCATGATTACGGCCATTAAAGAAGTGCAATCACAGCAAGATCCCGTAAATCAAATAATAAGTAAAAACACTTTAAACAGCGGGTTGGAAGTTGTAAACAAAACAGCGCCTTTTGGAACCATCATGATTATTTATGAATCGCGACCAGACGTAACTGTTGAGGCTACGGTACTCGCTTTTAAAGCCAATAACAAAATATTGCTTAAAGGCGGAAAAGAAGCATTGCACAGCAATACGGCCATTGTAAAATTATGGCATAAAGCCCTTGAAGAAAATAATTTAAGCACAGATTTTATTAAAATGCTAAACATGAATAGGCAAGAAACCCAAGCCTTTTTAAAAAACCCGACCGAGCCATTGGATTTAATTGTTCCAAGGGGTGGCGAGCAGCTTATAAAATTTGTAAAAGAGCATGCTAAATGTGCGGTTTTGGTTAGCGGTCGCGGAAATAACTTTTTATATGTTGATGAATACGCCGATTGGAAACAAACCATTGCAGTTATTTTAAACGCAAAAACCCATAAAATATCAGCTTGTAACGCACTCGATAAAATATTGGTGAATAAAAACATTCCAGGTTATCAAAATAAAATCAAAGAACTAAATGCTATTTTGAAGGAAAGTGAGGTTACGGTTTTGGTAGATGATAAAACCAAAGAAGTTCTAAAAGATGAAAAATTAATCGACGACCATTCCATATGGTTTGAAGAGTTTTTAGAAATGAAATGTTGCATCGGAACAGTTGATTCTGTTTTTGAAGCTATCGAAAAAATAAATGAATATTCCGGCGGCCATTCAACGAGCATTATGACTACCAGTAACGACATAGCAAAAACCTTTATGGAACAAGTAGATTGTGCTGTGGTGTATCAAAATGCATCAACTAGATTTACGGATGGCGGACAAATAGGTGTGGGCGCAGAACTCGCCATTAGCACCGATAAACTGCACCACCGCGGCCCATTAGGGCTTAAAGAACTTGTTACCAACAAGTATTATGTTTATGGCGATGGACACGTTAGGGTTTAAAAATAAGGTTTTGTAAAAACACTTATTAGATAACTGTTAAAAGCAAAAAATCCCGTAATACATGTATTACGGGATTTTTTGCTTTTAACAAGATACGTTAACTTTTAATACAGCGATTTAACTTTACTAAGCTTGGTTTTTAAGAGCTTTAAAGTTTGCTTGTGCGCTTTAATATTGTTGTGAACTTCCTTTACCAACGGATTATCGTCGTCAACATTAGTGAAAAACTGTAAATTATTCTCCAATTGATTGATTTGGCTTTTAACCTCGTCTATTTTCTTTTTGATAAAAGAACGTTCGTTATCAAGGTTTCTGGTATTGTTGTCGCCACTGTTTAAATTATCTAATTTGTTTTCATATTTAATCATTTCAATTTCATTCTTTTCCATTTTCAAACTAGAAAACAAATTATCTAAAACCTTATTAAACTTACCTTCAATATAACGCTTGTCGTTTGGTACCCTGCCTATATTTTTCCAAGTGTTGATTTGGTCTTTTATGGTGGTTAAATCTTTGTCTTTATCTCCGGTTAAACTTAACTCCTTTAATGTGTTTAACAAATCTTGTTTTTGGTTGAAAGCATCAACTTGCTCTTGGCTGGCAGCATTTCTTTTAGCATGCAGCCTATCAAAATAGTAGTTACATGCATTTTTAAATTGTTTCCAAATTTTATCGCTGTCTTTGCGTGGCACATGGCCGATTTTTTTCCAATCGCTCTGGATTTTTTTCATCAATGCCGTGGTAACGTCAGTATCTTCACTGTCTTTGTTGTCTTCGGCAATTTTAATGAGCTCTAATTTTTTATGGAGATTGTCATACTGCTCCATTTTTAAGCCTTTATAAAAGGCATTTTTCTTTTTGTTAAACGCCCTAACCGAATCCTTAAATTTCGCCCAAGTAGCTTCGTTAACTTTTATGGGAACTTTTCCGGCATTAAAAAAGTCGTTGCGCAGTGCTTCAACTTCTTTTATCTTTTTCTGCCAGGAGCTATGTGATTTGCTTTCTTGCTCGCCTATAGCTTCTATTTTAGCAATAATTTCAAGCTTGTTTTCAAGGTTTTTTTCATAAACCTTATCAATTTCTTTGTAGTAATCTTGTCGTTTGTCGTTTATTATTTTTGTGGCCGCTTTAAAGCGATCCCAGATTTCTTCTCGGTGTTCCCTGGCCACAGGTCCAAGTTCTTCTTTCCACATTTTATGAAGTTCTTGCAGCTCTCTAAACGATCGCATCACATTATCGTCTTTGGCCAACTCTTCGGCACGCTCAATAATTTTTAATTTCTTGTCTAAATTGTGTTTAAAATCTAAATCGCGTAAATCTCTGTTTAAATGTAAAAAATCATAAAAACGCTCAACGTGGTGGTGGTAAGAGTTCCAGGCATTGTTGTATTTGTCTCTGGGAATTGGCCCGGTGTTTCTCCAGCGCTCCTGTAATTCCTTAAAATGTTTGTAAGTGGTATTTATGTTTTCTTCAACGTTAAGCAGGCCTTTTAATTCTTCAATAATTTCCAGCTTGTCGGCTAAATTTTGTTTCAGGTTTTTTTCCAAACCTTTATAATGTTCGTTTAGTTTGGTTCTGTATGCTTTATAAGCCGTTTTAAATCGTTTTTGTATGGGCGAGGAGTAATAAAAATCTATTTCGTTGCCTCCGTCGTTTAAAAACTCTGTTTTTTTCTCGTCTAATAAAGCTTGGAATTTAGTTTTAAACTCGTTGTTTATATCGTTGACATGCGATTTTATGGCTTGAATTTTCTCGTTTTTCAATAGCTTTTCCAACTCGATGGCTAAAGATTCCAACGACATTTTATCGTATTCTTTTACGGCAATGGTATGGCGCTCTTTGTTGCCCTCATCTTCCGCGTCCTCAGCATTGGACTCTTCAATCTCATTGATAACATCTTCATCTTTAGATGTGTCGACCGCTTCATCTTTAGGTGTTTCAGCCACTTCTTCTTTTTCGTTGGAAGGCTCTTCTTTTTCAGCTTCAACGGTTTGAGAAGAAGCTTCGTTTTCAGCTATTTCAGGAGTTTCTTCTACGGATTGGGCATTATTATCTAATGATGTGTTTTCAGTGTTATCATCATTTTTAACGGGTAATTTGTTTTCTTCTTTTCCGTCTGCTTTTTGCAGGTTATCTATCTCAGACATTTTAAAAAATGTTTAGGTTCGTAATATACTTTAAGGTTTAAAGATAGTAACAACTCTAGTATTTACAAAGTGTAAGTGGTGCTTTTAATAGCTTGAGTAGTTATTTTATTACAAATCCCAAATAGACCACGATTTTTCTGCTTGAAATTTCAGCATATTTAATCCGTTAATCGTTTTGGCACCATGTAGTTTACCTTGACTGAGGAACTTGGTTTCCTCGGGATTGTATATTAAATCGAACAAAACGTGGTTTTTGGTAATGCCGTGATATGGTATGTTTGGGCAATCATTTACATTGGGAAACGTGCCCAACGGTGTACAGTTTATTATAATTTGATGCTGATTAATGATAGCTTCGGTAAGTGAATCGTATGTGAAATCGATACCTTCTGAAGCTTTTCTGGACACATAACTGTATGCAATATTTAGCTCTTTTAAACTGTAGGCAATGGCTTTACTGGCGCCGCCTGTACCTAAAATCAATGCTTTTTTATGCTGCGATTTTAAAGCGGGTTTTATGGTTTTTTTAAAACCGTAGCAATCTGTATTATAGCCAACAAGTTTTCCTTTTTTCGTGATTTTTATGGTGTTTACCGCGCCAATGGATTTGGCTTTTTTGTTTATTTTATCAAGAAAAGGAATCACTTGTTCTTTGTACGGAATGGTAACATTTAAACCTTTTAGGTCTTTTGTGTTTTTTATTATTGACGGAAATAAATCGATTGATTCAATATCGAAATTCTCATAAGTTGTATTGTTGATGTTTTCATTTTCAAACTTATTTTTAAAATAGTTTCTTGAAAATGAATACGATATGTTTTTGCCTAAAAGTCCTAATTTGTTCATTTGGTTTTTCTGGTTTTTTGGCCGTAAAATTCAAGTGCTAAAACAATACCGATGCCCAAAACAATAAATGCAATGGCATAAAGGGTTTCTGTAGTTACATCGGGCATAAAGCGTTTGTAATTGGCAATTATTTTTTCTCCTGTAGAATCTAGTATAAAACTACCGTTATCGTTTATTTTGTAAATGGTTTTTTTCCAAGGCCAAACCACACCCAACGACCCCACAATAAACCCAATAATGGCGGAAAGGGTGATGCTTTTATAGTGTTTTAATATATAGCTTAACAGATGCGAAAAGGTAACCAAACCCGTTACAGAGCCCAATGTAAAAACACCAAGCACCTTAAGCATTCGTAGGCGTACCGGGTTTTGGAAAAAACTAAAATCGCCACTAAAAACATCTGAAACCGTATCGTACAAAGCGTTTACCGAATCTACCAAAAGCAATACATAATTGCCCAAAAGAATAAGAATGAAGGAGCCGGAAAACCCGGGTAGTGTCATTCCCGAAACGCTAATTATACCACAGAAAAACACAAACCAAAGATTGTCATTTTCTTTTGCCGGATTTAAAAAACTAATACTTAAACCTATTATAATGCCAATAAATAGCGAGAAGTAGGTGGTAAAATTCCAATCCTTAAAATCTTTGTAGATGTAATAAATAGAACCGATTATCATTCCAAAAAAAACACTCCAAACAAACAGCTCGTAATGTTTTATCAAATAATCCAAAATTTTTGAAACACTAAAATAACTAACTACCATCCCAAAGAAAAGCAGGCCTAAAAAACGCCCGTTTATATATTGGAAAAAACTCTTAAACCGCCCGTTAATAAGTAGCTTAAAAGCTTTACTGTTTACTTTTTGAAGCGAGTAAATAAACTCCTCGTAAAAACCGGCCACAAAAGCAACCACGCCACCGGAAACACCAGGAACCTTGTTGGCAGCACCCATGCCTAAGCCCTTAAGAATAAGGAATAGCTTGTCTGTAAAAGTTCTGGTGCTTTGCATTATAGTTTTTTCGTGCCTAGTTTTTCAAGAATAAAAATAGTTAAAAAACCAAGAATCATTAAGCCAATGGCTATTGTGAGTTGGTTTTCGCCCTCAAAGGCAAACGGTGAAACGCTTTCTTCCAACAATGGCATTTTAATTCCTTTTGAATTGGTATGCCATGTAAGCGTCCTTTTCCAAGGCCAAACTTTGTTTAGCGATCCAAATATAAAACCAGTAAGTATGGCCAGCGTAATGTTGTGATAATGTTTAAACAACCATTTTAATACCCGACTAAAGCTTAGCAAGCCTATTAGGGCGCCAACGGCAAAAATGACTATTTTTTTTACATCAAAGTCATGCAAAGCGTCGCTTAATGTTTTGTAGGCCCCTAGAATTATTAAAATGAAGGAACCCGAAATACCCGGAAGAATCATAGCGCAAATGGCAATGGCGCCTGCCAAAAACAAAAACCAGGGATTATCGTTGGTAGCCAATGCCGGTAGTGTGGTAATATAAAAAGCAATGGCGGCTCCAAAAATAAGGCAAACGATTACGGCCAAATTCCATTTGGTGATTTGCTTGCCAACAAAATAAATACTGGCCACAATCAAACCGAAAAAAAACGACCAAATAAGTACAGGATGATGCTCTAACAAATATTTTGCTAGCCGCATAAACGACACAAAACTTACAATAATACCTAGCAAGAGCGCAGTTAAAAAGTTACCATTGGCTTGTTGCCAAAACGCTTTTAAACCTTTGGAAAAAAGGGTTTTAAATAGAGACAGATTAACGTTGCTAATGGTAGAAATCAATTCTTCGTAAATACCGGAAATAAAAGCAATAGTACCACCTGAAACACCAGGAACAGCATCTGCTGCACCCATGGCAATACCTTTAAGCGAAATGACTAAATAATCTATAAAACGTCTTTGCATATGTTGATTTTTAAGCAGAAACCAAAGATATACATTTTAATGTAACCGTTAATTACAGATTGGTTTTTAGTAAGTTTTTTACAAGGATTTTATTAGATACTTCCGGGAAGAGTTCTTCAATTATAAAGTTGAATGCTTCGTTGTGTTTTAAACCGTTTTTTAAATAAAAAGTGCCTTTTTCAATTTCGTTTAAAGAAAAATGAAGTCCAGCTAATCGGTATTCCAATTCGGCATTGTCAGGATAAAACTCCACCGCTTGTTCAAAATTAAATATGGCAGCTTCTGGTTCGCCCAATTTAATGAGCAAGTCGCCACGCGATAACCACGTGTTTAATTCGTAATTGCCTAACTCCAAGGTTTTTTTGAAACCGCGCTCGGCTTCTTCATATAAATTTAACCGCTGGTTAATTAATGAATACGCCTTCCAGTAATGTACATTTTCCGAATCAATGTTAATCGCTTTGTTTATATAGTACAAGGCTTTGTGGTAATCTTTCTTTTTTATATGAAATTTGGTGATGGCTATCCAACCTTTGTCCAATAACGGGTCTTCGTGTACCGTTTTGTAATAATATTGAACGGCTAAATCATCATTTTTCAGTTTTTCGTGGCAATTTCCAATGCGCAATAAGGCAAACGATGTGGGGTCGTCTAATTGAAGCGACATGTTGTAGTTTTCAATGGCGTCTTCGTAGCGTTTTAGCTTTTCCAGTACCTTTCCGCGTTCTAAATACGCGCCCACAAAAGTATCGTCAGAAATAATGGCGAAATCGTAAGCAGCCAAAGCTTTTTTATATTTTTTTAGAATAACATATTGTTTGCCCAATTGATGCCATGCAACTTCGCAGTACGGATTTTTATCTAAAAACACGTTTAAGTACAAAATGGCATCTTCATTTTGGTTGAGGAATTCAAAGCAATAAATAACATTGTACAACGCTGAGTAATCATCTACATCTTGCTCTAAACATTTCATAAAGTATGTTTTGGCGTTTTCAAACTGATCTAAAAAAAGATACTCCATACCAATTAAAGCATACAAATCTATAACGTCATCAGTAAGTTTTAAGGCTTCTTTTAAAACATCAATGGCTTTTAAGTGCTCGTCTTTTTTCGATAAGATATTTGCTTTTTGAATGAATATTTCTTCATTCAGTGGGTCTAAACTATACAGATCGTTTAATAAGGCATCGGCCTCTGGCAGCTTGTCTTCAAACACATAAATTTCAACTTTAAAAAGTTTTAAACTAATGGACGTAGGGTGCTGGTCCAAACCCAATTTAATCGCCTTTTTTGCTAAAGCTATTTTGCCTTGGTTGAGATAGTGGTGAATGATGTTTTCAAATTCTTCTGAATCGAAGAACAAAACATGATTTGTTTTTAACATCGATTCAAACTTTGTAAGAGGCAAATTGTTGTTGTCGTTATGACTAAACTCCATAAGCACGTTGTAAGTTTCTTCGTTAATAAAATTAAGGTTCTATTCTAATTTATAAGACTTATGTCTTAAATGTTTTTAACAAAGTAATCAACAGTTGTGCCGCAAATGCAGATTTTATCTTGTTTTGTTGTGGTTTTCAATGGGTTGAAAATTATTTAGAGGGTTGTAAAGTGTTTAAAATATCAATAATAATAGCGCATCCTTTGATGATTTCCTCGTTTGAAATGGTTAATGGCGGCGTAATTCTTACTGCTTTGGGCTCAAAAAGCAACCAAAAAAGTATTAAACCAACGTCTTGCGATTTAAGAATCAGGTCATTTGCCACGGCATCTGAAGGTGTAATTAGGGCAAGCATCAACCCTTTTCCACGGATGTCTTTAATTAATGGATGTACCAAAAGTTTTCTGAAAAGCTGTTCTTTTTCCAAAGCCTGTTCCATTAATGTGCTTTGGGTAACTACCTGCAATGTAGCCAACGCCGAAGCTGCAATAACCGGATGGCCACCAAAGGTTGTAATATGACCTAATTTGGGGTTATCGGACAGCAAATCCATAAGCTTGCTTGAGGCCGTAAACGCACCAATGGGCATACCGCCTCCCAAGCCTTTGCCGGTAACTAAAATATCTGGAATGCAATTGTAATGCTGAAACCCGAAAAGCTTACCGGTTCTGCCTATTCCGGGTTGGATTTCGTCTAAAATGAGTATAGCGCCAACCTCGTTACAACGGTGTCTTACTTTTTCCAAATAGTTGTTTTTGGGCTCGATAAAACCTGCGCCACCTTGAATGGTTTCTAAAATCACGCATGCTGTTTTAACCGTGATGTGTTTTAAATCTGCTGCCTTGTTAAACTCAATAAATTTAACATTTGGTAATAACGGGCGAAAAGCCTGCTTGCGTTCTTCAAAGCCCATCACACTCAGAGAGCCCATCGTGTTGCCATGGTACGCTTTGTTAGCGGCAATTATTTCGCTTCGTCCTGTGGCGCGTTTTGCCAATTTTAATGCACCTTCAATAGCTTCGGTACCAGAATTGGTTAAATAGGTTTTTTCTAAAGAAACAGGAAGGTGTTTTGCTAAAAGCTTCGTGAGTTCAATCGCTGGTTTTTGTATGTACTCGCCATAAACCATAACATGCATGTACTTATCCAATTGCGATTTTATGGCGTTAACCACTTTGGGATGATTGTGCCCTAAAGTGCTCGCCGAAACGCCAGCAACAAAATCGAGATAGGCTTTGTTGTTGGTGTCGTAAATATACGAGCCGTTAGCATGGGAAATTTCCATAGCTAAGGGGTGCGGCGAAGTTTGCGCTTGGTATTTAAAGAAATCTAACCTCATTGTTTATTCCTGGTTATCTAATACGCTTTTTGGGTAAACTTTCTCCTTTTTACCTTTTTTCTTTATGTTTTTTGGTAAATTCCTCGACGCTTTGGAGTTTTCTTTTGAATTGGCGGCGTTGTCCGCTTTTTTGATACGTTCCAATAAATCTTCATCTACAAAATCCTCTTGTGGCACATAATCTTCCAATCCTTTTATAACGGGCAAAACCAATGGCGGATCATCTTTAAATAAATCTTCAACGCTACGCGGACGCTCATCGTCGCGCCAATCGAAGCCTTTTAAAAGTTTTTCGTTTTTCGGGTATTTGGATTCTGGATAAATATCACCATCTATTTGATTGATTTTCCGCACTTCTTCAATTTCTCTATCAGTTATAAAAATAATAATGCTACCGGATTTCGATTTATCAATCCCCACCAGCTCATTTTCATCATTTCTAAAATAGTAAATAGATTGAGCGTTTCTCAAAACATCGACTTGGTACAGCTCATTGTCCTCATCAAACAATCCAATCAGTTTTTTACCGTTTATTTGATTATAGCCTGCATCTAAAGTGTCTTTGCTTATAATGAACGCATTGTCGAACACAATTAGCGAGTCCAGTTTTTCGGTTTTCGGATTCGATTTTAAGTGAATGGTATCCCCGGTCATTTGGTTTTCAATATTCCAAAGAATGGGTTTTCGTTTTACCGAAAAGGCATCATTGCTATCAAATTTCGAGATGTTTATAAGCTGCGTTAAACCAGTTTCTTGGTTGGAGTGAATAGAATCTGCCTTGGCACTCATATCACTTTTAAAAAGACGCGCATTTCTAAAGGCCCTAGTGATTCTTTTTTCGGGTTTGCCCGTAACCATAAGCGTATCGGCGTGTATGTAAATCGAGTCTTTTTGTTGCACCGTAATCGCCAAGGCCCGTTTTGTAATAAACATGGAGTCCTTTTCCTTGAAAACCTCGGCATAATGCCCTCTTACAATGCTTTTGTTTAAGGTGTCGGTTACCGTAATATTGTTGGTTGCCGATGCAAAACTGGTGTTGTTGTCAAAGTATAAACTGTCGCCTTCTACGGTTCTGTTTTCGTAATCTATTTTTGCTTTTTTAAGGGCATAGCCTATTTTAGTTTCGGTGTCGTAAAAACCTTTTTCGCAATAGGTGACACTTTCGGGCGTGGTTATGGTTGAAGGCCCAAATAAATAGGCGTGTTTGGTTTCGTCATAAAAATCGAAATAGTTGGAATTAACCACGGTGCTATCGCTTTTTAAAACCACATCTTCAACAAACTGATATTTTTTAGCATCCATGTAGTAACGCCCAATTTTACTGGTAATGGTGCCTGAGGAATCGATTTGTACATGACCGCCATTTCTGTAAAAAGCCTGTTGTTTTAATCGGTCAAAATATAAGGTGTCCGACGAGATTTTCGAATCTGGGTTTTCTAAAATCACATCGCCACTGGCAAAAGCCAACTGCGATATGCCGCTGTATTCTACGTATTTAGAGGTCATATTAATCGTGTCGCCTTGTTTTATAACAACGTTTCCGTAAGCTTCAACAAAGTCTTCGTTGCCATAATGAATGGCTTGATCGCACCACATGTTTATACCGCCGTGTATAATATGTACTTGCTGCGAATCGTCTCGTGTTAAAATTTTAGCACCAGGATATTTTTCCTCGTCAAAAGTTAAAAATCCAGTATATTCTATTTTTATTTTTTTTTGAGCATGACAAAACTGGGATTGCCCAAAGCCAACAAAAAGTAGGATACATAAAAGATGTGATAGTTTCAAAGTAACATTTGTTTGTAGCAAAAATAACGATAATAATAAAGTTAAATTATCTGTTATGTTTTTTTTATGATTTTGGTATGAAACAAAAAACGCTTCAATCCCAATAGTTATCGGGAGAAGCGTTTTAAATTTGTGTTTTGTTTTTTATGAAACAAATTGCTTCCTGAAAATAGTCTGTTTTCTATCAGGGCCAACGGAGACAATGGTAATAGGGATTTCAAGTTCCTTTTCTAAAAATTCTATGTATTCGTTTAAAGCTTTTGGTAACTGTGAAGCTTCAGACATTTCAGTTAGATCTTCACTCCATCCGTTTAATTCTGTATATATAGGTTCTACATTTTCAGGTTCGATATTATAAGGGAAGTGATGAATAATATCGCCTTTGTATTTATATGCCGTACACACTTTTAAGGTTTTAAAACCGGAAAGTACATCGCCTTTCATCATCATTAATTGGGTGACCCCGTTAACTTGACAGGCGTATTTTAAGGCTATTAAATCGAGCCAGCCGCAACGTCTTGCACGTCCGGTTGTTGCGCCAAATTCGTTGCCTACCTTAGCCATGGTTTCACCGTCTTTATCGAACAATTCGGTAGGGAACGGGCCCGAACCCACACGGGTTGTATAGGCTTTAAAAATTCCGAAAACCTCCCCGATTTGATTTGGCGATACGCCCAAACCGGTACATGCTCCTGCAGCCGTAGTGTTGCTTGAGGTTACAAACGGATACGTACCAAAATCAATATCGAGCAACGAACCCTGGGCACCTTCGGCTAAAATGGTTTGTCCGGATTTTTGTGCTTGGTAAATATATTCTTCGGAATCGATAAATTTTAATGATTTTAAAACTTCGATGGCTTCAAAAAATTCTTTTTCCAATTCCGCTAAATCGTATTGAACATCAACATTGTAAAAAGCAATCATCGATTCGTGCTTATTGGCTAAAGCCCTATAACGTGTTTTCCAATCGCTCAACTCCAAATCGCCAACACGAATACCGTTTCTGCCGGTTTTGTCCATATAGGTTGGGCCAATACCTTTAAGGGTTGAGCCTATTTTAGCTTTCCCCTTTGAGGCTTCACTGGCAGCATCCAACAACCGATGTGTTGGTAAAATAATATGTGCTTTACGGGAAATTAGAAGCGATTTTCTGTAATCAACGTTTTGTTCTTCTAATTTATCCAGTTCTTTTTTAAAGATAACAGGATCGATAACCACGCCGTTTCCGACTAAATTAGTGGCATCGTCATGGAAAATCCCCGACGGAATGGTGTGTAATACATGTTTTCTTCCGTTAAATACCAAAGTGTGTCCTGCATTTGGACCACCTTGAAAACGTGCAATAATGTTGTAGTTGGAAGTTAGAACGTCAACAATTTTTCCTTTGCCTTCGTCTCCCCATTGTAACCCTAGTAGTAAATCTACTGCCATTTTGATGTTATATTTGTTGTTTATTTATCCTGATTTTGATCAGGTTTTTTTCTGTTTCCGTAAAAATAGAGTGAGTGGTTGTTTATTTCGATATCGAAAACTTCTTCGATGGTTTTTTTTATGGTTTGAATACGCGGGTCACAAAACTCAATAACTTCGCCCGTATCGGTTAAAATAACATGATCGTGCTGTCTGTCAAAATACGATTTTTCGTAGTGTGCTTGATTGTGCCCAAACTGATGTTTTCTAACCAAACCACAGTCTAAAAGCAATTCTATGGTGTTGTAAAGTGTGGCACGAGACACCCGGTATTTTTTGTTTTTCATGCTGAGGTACAACGACTCAATATCGAAGTGCTCGTTGCTGTTGTAAATTTCTTGCAGAATAGCGTATCTTTCGGGCGTTTTTCTGTGTCCGTTATTCTCTAAAAAGCTTGTAAAGACGCTTTTAACTATTTCCTGATTTTTGGTATCTGCTTTTGCATTCATAATTTCATCGCAAATTTACACTTTTTTTATACTCTAGTAACCTTATCTATGCCATTAATTTTTTTAAGTTTTTCCAACAACTTTTTTATGATGGTATTGTTTTTTACAACCACATTGATTTTACCTGAAAACAGCCCGTCGTTACTCTCAAAACTAATGCTTTTCATGTCTACGTGCATGTTTTCCGAAACAATGCTGGTAATATCGTTTACCAAACCAATATGGTCAATTCCGGTAAGCGTAATTTTAACTAAAAATTCTTGCTGTGAAGAATCTATCCATTTGGCTTGCATGATTCGGTAAGCGTAATTAGACTGTAAACTTACGGCATTCGGACAGTTTTTTTTATGCACTTTAATGCCTTCATTAACGGTTAAGAATCCAAACACATCATCACCGGGAATAGGGTTGCAGCAGTTTGATAATTTATAATCCAATTTTTCTTCTTCTTTACCAAAAACAAGCGAATCGTATTTCGCGGTAACCTCGTCTTTCTCTAAATCTTCCTTTTTTACCGTTTGCTTTCTCGTTATTTTATTTTTGATAAAGCTCATTAAAGCATTGCTTCTTGACGACGCATACTCTTTGAGCATGGTATTATCGATGGTGCCAAGACCCACCCTGTAAAACAAATCGAGACTGGTTTTAAGTTTAAAATAGTTCACCAATTCGTTTACCGAAGCTTCATTAAGCGTAACTTTCAACTGCTTTAATTTCCTTCTGAGAATTTCTTTTCCTTCCTCTCCAATACGTTTTTTATCTTCTTTTAAAGCCGATTTAATCTTGCTTCTGGCTCGGGCTGTAGTTGCATAATCCAACCAGTTGGCATTGGGTTTTGCCGATTCCGATGTTAAAATATCAACCTGATCGCCACTCTGTAATTCGTGACTTAAGGGCACTAGTTTCCCGTTTACTTTGGCACCACGTGTTTTCATGCCCACCTCGGTATGTATGCTAAATGCAAAATCTAAAGAGGTTGCTCCTTTGGGCAATGATTTTAATTCTCCCGTGGGAGTAAATACAAATATTTCTTTTGAATACAGGTTAAGTTTGAATTGCTCAACAAAATCCACCGCATTGGTGTCTGGATTTTCCAAGGCCTCTTGAAGCCTGTTTATCCAAGTTTCTAAACTGTCTTCTTTTTCGCTATTCTGTTTGTATTTATAATGTGCGGCATAGCCTTTTTCGGCAATTTCGTTCATCCGCTCACTGCGTATTTGTACTTCAACCCAACGTCCTTTTGGCCCCATTACGGTTATGTGCAAGGCTTCGTAGCCTGTAGATTTTGGTGAAGAAATCCAATCGCGGAGGCGAATCGGGTTCGGTCTAAAATGGTCGGTAACGATGGAGTAGATTTTCCAAGCTAGAAATTTCTCGTTGGCTTCGTCGCTTTTGTAAATAATCCTAACGGCAAACTTATCGTAAACTTCATCAAACGAAACACCTTGAACCTGCATCTTTCTACGGATGGAAAAAATGGATTTTGGTCGCCCTTTTATGGTGTAATCCATTAATTCCTTGTCTAAAGAATTTTTTATAACCTCGCTAAAAGCTGCAATATATTTGTCTTGCTCTTCCTTGCTTTCCTTTATTTTATTTAAAATATCGTTGTAAACTTCGGGTTCGGTATACTTTAAACCCAAATCTTCAAGTTCGGTTTTAATATTATACAAACCAATTCGGTGCGCCAAAGGCGCGTAAATGTACAGGGTTTCCGATGCTATTTTGACTTGCTTATCGTCGCGCATCGAATCCATGGTTTGCATATTGTGGAGTCTGTCGGCAATTTTTATGATGATAACGCGCACGTCGTCATTTAAGGTAAGCAGCATTTTTCGAAAATTCTCTGCTTGCATTGACACATCCATATCTTTTTTAAGCGATGAAATTTTGGTGAGCCCGTTAACAATTTTGGCAACGGTTTCCCCAAACATGCCTTCAATATCCGATATGGAATAATCTTCGCTGTCTTCAACAACATCGTGCAATAAAGCCGCGGCAATAGAGGTGGCATCCAATCCAATTTCCTGTGCCACGATTTTGGCAACCGCCAAGGGGTGGAAAATGTAAGCTTCACCAGATTTTCTGCGCTGATCTTTGTGGGCATCAATAGCCACGTCAAAAGCACTGCGAATTAGTTTTTTATCATCAGCTGAAAGTGTTCTGTAACTAACCTTTAGTAGTTCTTTATAGGCTTTGGCAATGGCAATATTTTCTTTTTCAAGTGCTTCCTCTGTCATAAATTAAAAGTAACATAAAGAAAATTAACAGCCAACAAGATTTTAGTTTTTTGTGTTTAAAATTTTGAGGCTTACGAATTTAAAAAGGCTACAAGTAATTTTATGGCTTTTCCGCGATGGCCGATGCTGTTTTTTAGGTTCAAATCCATTTCGGCAAAAGTTTGGTTGTAACCATGGGGTTTAAAAACAGGGTCGTAGCCAAAACCTTTTTCGCCCTGTTTGGCAGTTGTTATTTCGCCTTTGCAAATCCCTGTGAACGTGTGTTGTTTTCCGTTTAATTGTAAAGCGACTACGGTCTTAAAATGGGCGCTTCTGTTTTCTTTATCACGTAATTCGGCAAGTAGCTTGTTGGTATTATCATCCGCATTTCGTTGCTCGCCGGCATAACGTGCCGAATAAACTCCCGGGGCGCCATGTAAAGCATCAACCTCTAAACCTGTATCGTCGGCAAAACAATCGTAGCCATAATGTTGTTTTACGTATGCTGCTTTTTGGATGGCGTTGGCTTCAATCGTGTTTTGGGTTTCGGGAACATCTTCAAAACAGCCAATATCCTTTAGGCTTAAAAGCTTAATGTGCGCCGGTATTAAAGCTTGTACTTCTTTAAGTTTATTAAGGTTGTTGGTGGCGAAAACGAGTTGCATAAATAGATTGTTTATTACCCAAAGGTATAAGAATATTAAATAATTAGAAAGAATAAAGTAACTTAGGTTTTTTTAAACATTTAAGACCGCATAACAATGAGATGGATTCGATTATTGGCCGCTTTAATTAGAGCAAAATTTAAAGAAAAAGTGCAGGCGACGGATACGGTACGGCTGTCCGTTAATGTTTGGATAACCGATATTGATGTATCGATAATGAATCATGCTGCCATTATGACCCTTTTTGAAATAGGAAGATTGGATTTTATGGTACGCACCAATTTTTTTAAAGTAGCTAATAAAAACAAATGGTATTTCCCAACGCAAGCCATTAGTGTTCAGTATTACAGACCGCTTAAAATGTTTCAAAAAGCGCAGTTGTTTACTAGAATATCTTATGTGGATGAAAAATGGATTTATGTGGAACAAAAATTAATGCGGAAGGATAAAGTAATTGCCGCATGTTTGGTTAAAAACACGATTAAAAAGGGCAGGGAAACGGTATCTACCTTTGAAATCATGGAAGCGTTGAATATTACGGAAGTGCCAAATAAAAAGTATGATTTAATTGAAACCCATGAATTGGAAACAACCCAAATGAACACGCGTTTAATTGAAGATTGGGGCGTGTAAATAATCATCAAAAAGCGTTTTATCAGCATATTGCTTATCTTTAAAACCTAACCAAAACCAGTATGACTTCATTCAACTCACCTCTCGAAGCCTTTATGCATTGGGAAAACGAAACGCCCAATCGTATTTTTTTAAAGCAGCCCATTGCCGGAAACCTTGTTACCTATACCTTTAAGGAAGCAAAAGATGAGGTTTGTAAAATCGCTTCAAAATTAAAATCGTACAATTTACCAGAGGGCAGTCATGTAGCTTTGCTCTCAAAAAATTGTGCCCATTGGTTGCTTTCGGATTTGGCAATTATGATGGCGGACTACGTGTCCATTCCTATTTACCCAACCTTAAACGCCTCTGCGATTCAACAGATTTTAGAACACAGCGAATCCAAAGCCATTATTATTGGAAAGTTAGAAGATTTTGAATCTCAAAAATCTGGAATCCCAGATATTCACAAAATTAGCGTTGGCGCTTTTGGGGAAAATGAAGGCGATTTATGGGAAGATATAATTCAAAATCAAAAGCCTTTGGAAACATTGCCAACTATTGATGCCAGCCAAGTGCACACCATTATTTATACCTCCGGAACTACGGGAATACCAAAGGGCGTTATGCATACGGTGGGCAACATTATGGAAAGCATGCGGGTAATTAAATCGATAATTAAATTGTCTCCCACACCGCGATTGTTTTCGTATTTGCCTTTAGCGCACGTTGCCGAACGTGTTGGTATTGGTACGCACGGTATTGTAATTGGCGCTGAATTTTCGTTTCCGGAATCGTTGGAAACCTTTGCTTCGGATTTGGAGAAATGCCAACCGCATTTGTTTTTGGCGGTGCCCCGGATTTGGGCCAAGTTTCAGGAAAAAATCTTGGAAAATATTCCACAGAAAAAGTTAAATATATTAATAAATATACCTTTTGTAAATCGTTTGGTTAAAAATAAATTGAAGCAAAAATTAGGTTTGAAGGACGCTTCGTTTATTGTTTCGGGAGCGGCACCTTTATCGGCCAGTTTAATGCGTTGGTTTAAAAAGATCGACGTGACCATTTATCAGGTTTACGGGATGACCGAAGATTGTATCATTTCGCATGCTACAAGACCGGGTTTCAATAAAATAGGAACGGTTGGTAAGGCTTTAGAGCCCGTGCAAATTAAGTTTTCGCCCGAAGGTGAAATTTTAATAAAAAACAACTGCTTAATGACCGGGTATTTCAAAGCGCCAGACCTTACGGCTCGTGTTTTTGACGATGCCGGGTATTTTAAAACCGGTGACAAAGGCGAGTACGACCACGACGGATATTTAACCATTACAGGTCGTGCAAAAGATGAATTTAAAACCGATAAAGGCAAGTATATTTCGCCATCGCATATAGAGTTGCTGTTGTCTAAAAACACCGATATTGAGCAAATTTGTGTGGTTGGCACGGGTATTCCGCAGCCTATTGCGCTAATAACCTTATCTGAACTTGGTATGGCAAAACAAAAATCCATTTTAACCAACGGATTGATTGAAACCCTAAACGCCGTAAACCCCAGTTTGGGAAAACATGAAAAAGTTGCAAAAGTGATTATTATGAAAGAAGATTGGACCGTTGATAATAATCTAATTACGCCCTCATTTAAGGTAAAGCGAAATAGTATTGAAAAAATACATCAGCCATTTTATAAATCTTGGTTTGAAATGCGTGATAAAGTAATTTTTGAATCGTGATGACTCATAAAGAACATATAAGGGTAGGCCACTTAACATTCGATTGTAGAATATCGGGCAATAAAGAGAATCAATTGGTAATTCTGCTTCATGGCTGGCCAGAGACCGCTTTTATGTGGGTAAATATTATGCACGACTTGGCTAAACTGGGGTTTTACTGTGTTGCTCCAAACTTGAGAGGTTATAGCAGTGGCGCTATATTAAAAGGAAAAAAGAACTATACCATCGATAAATTGAGTCAAGATGTTTTGGATATTGCCAAGGCCGTAGGAAAGCAGAAATTTCACCTCGTTGGGCATGATTGGGGAGCTGTAATTGGATGGAAGGTGGTACACGACCACTCTGAGTCTATTTTAAGCTGGACTGCCTTATCCGTGCCTCACATACAAGCGTTTGGATATGCCATTAAAAACGACCCGATTCAAAAAAAGAAAAGTCGGTACATAAGGCATTTTCAAACGCCGTTTTTGCCGGAAATGAAAATTAGGAAAAACGATTTCGAATTACTTAGAAAATTATGGAAGCACAGCAGTAAAGAAGAGGTTGAAGACTATTTATCGGTCTTCAGACGTAAAGGTGTGCTTACGGCCAGCTTGAACTATTACAGAGCCAATGCAAAGATGTTTACAGACGGCGTGATTGGCTACATCGATGTACCCACATTATTTATTTGGGGCGAGCACGATGTGGCCATAGGCGCCGTAGGTGTTGAGCAAGGTCACCAATATATGAAAGGCTATTATAGGTTTGTAAAATTAGATGCAGGGCATTGGCTTATGCAAACAAAATATAACAGTGTTAAAGAAGACATATGCAATCATCTTTTAAAATTCAAAGTATAGTTGTTTTAGTATTTAATTATGACAAATATCACCTTTAAAAACAGAAATCTTTATTAAATTTGAGAGAACAATAAAACCAAGTATTATGATAGTAAACTTTCAGTATGTAGATGTCGATATAAGCGAAACACTTTCAGCTTTCACAGAAGAAAAATTACAAAAAATATTTAGCAGATACGATTTTTTAATAAGTGCAAAAGTATACTTTAAGCTAGATGAAAAAGAACACGATTTAGGTAAAATTTGCAACATAGAATTAAGTTTACCGGGGCCGCGAATTTTTGCTACTTCCAACACACATAATTTTGAGGTATCGGTTAGGGAAACCATAAAGGATTTAGAACGCCAACTTAAAAAACGCAAGGAGGTTTATAAAACACATTGAACATTTCAGAATTCTTAATTTTGAATTCAGAATTACCTATGATGGTAAGGCTCATTCCGTAAAATAGTAAAGCCTCTATAAAGTTGCTCAATAACAAATAAGCGAATCATTTGATGGGAAAATGTCATTTTCGAAAACGACACTTTCCCATTCGCTTTTTTATACACATCTTCAGAAAACCCGTAAGGTCCGCCAATAACAAAAACCAATTGTTTAATACCGGAATTCATATGCTTTTGCAAATAATTTGAAAAACCAACCGAATCAAATTGTTTGCCGTTCTCATCCAATAAAATCAAGACATCGGTAGCCTTTAATTTGCCTAAAATAAGTTCGCCTTCCTTTAGTTTTTGTTGGGTTTCACTAAGGTTTTTCGAGTTTTTAATGTCGGGGATAATCTCTAGTTTAAACTTTACATAAAAGCCCAAACGCTTCGTGTATTCGTCAATTAAGGCGTGTAGTTCTTTATGGTCGGTTTTGCCAATGGCAAGTAGTTTTATAGTCATGCGGCAAAATTACATTTTTTAGTTTGAAATGATAAAACCTAAGATTGAAGTTTCGTTTTTTAGAATTTGAAATTTAATTTTTGAAATTTTTGTTGTTCATTTTCTTATTTTAGCACAAACAATTCAAAAACATGATTACACAAGAACAATTTGACTACGAATTAAAACATATAATTTCTAATGCTATAAGAGAAGATGTTGGAGACGGAGACCATAGTTCTTTGGCGTGCATTCCGGAAAATGCCAAGGGAAAAGCAAAACTCTTGGTGAAAGATAAAGGTGTTATTGGTGGGGTTAATTTTGCAAAAAAAGTATTTGCATACGTCGATAAAAACCTAAAAATAGATGTGCGTATTGAAGACGGCTCCGAAGTGACTTTTGGCGATATAGTTATGTTTGTTGAAGGGTCTTCGCAATCCATTTTAAAAGCGGAACGCACCGTTTTAAACGCCATGCAGCGCATGAGTGCCATTGCCACCAAAACAAAAGTATTTGTAGATTTGTTAAAAGGCACCAACACTAAAATTCTCGATACCCGCAAAACCACACCCGGGATTCGCGTGCTCGAAAAATGGGCCGTTAAATTGGGCGGAGGCGAAAACCACAGATTCGCGTTATACGACATGATTATGCTAAAAGACAACCATATCGATTTTGCCGGCGGCATTACTAAAGCCATTGAAATGACCAAGGAATACTTAAACGAAACAGGTAAAAACTTGGACATTATGGTGGAAGCGCGAAACTTGTTTGAGGTTGAAGAAATTCTGAAAAACGATGGTATTTACAGAATTCTGCTTGATAATTTTGATTATGAAGATACGCGAAAAGCCGTAAAAATGATTGGTAATAAATGCTTAACAGAATCTTCTGGAAACATTAACGAAGCTACCGTAAGGCATTATGCCGAATGTGGTGTAAATTATATTTCCTGCGGCGCGTTAACGCATTCGGTGCATAATATGGATTTAAGTTTGAAAGCTGTAAATTAGTGTTCAGTTTGTAATAAACAACAAAACACAAATACTTTGATGAATGAATCTATTGAAGACAAGCTAGATAAAATCCCTGTAATTAATGTACTGGTTCGTTTTTTTAAGCAAATTAAGTTGCCCGGGCTTGAAGGCTTGTCGTTTTACAATTTATTGGAACTGTATATTACAGGCATTGTAAGAGGCGCATTAACTACGCGCGCAAGTGCGATTGCATTTAGTTTTTTTACAGCTATTTTTCCGTTTTTGTTGTTCGTTTTAATTGTCATTCCTTATATTCCTATTGAAGGTTTTAGATTAGAGTTTTTAGCGTTTTTAGAATCGTTTTTACCACCAAACACCTCCGATTTTTTCTTTCATAATATTTTTGAAAATATTGATAAAACACAACGCGGAGGGTTGCTGTCATCCGTTTTTGTGCTGTCCATTGCTTTAATGGCGAATGGTGTAAACGCTGTGTTTTCGGGGTTCGAAAACTCGTACCACGAACAGCTCACACGAAATGTGTTCAGACAATATATATATGCTTTGGGCATTGCATTAATATTGGCTTTTTTATTAATTATTACCATTGTGGTTTTAGGGTATTTTCAAATTTATGTGGTTCAAGAATTGTTTGATACCTTAAAAGGCAGAGGTTATCAAGTTGATTCGCAAGCATTCTTGTGGACCAGTATTGTTAAGTATGTATTTTTTATAATCATGGTGTATTTGGCAACGGCCACCTTGTATTATTTTGGGACAAAAGAAGGGAAAGAGTCAAAATTTTTCTCCATTGGTGCCCTTTTCACGACGTTCCTCATTATACTAACGTCTTATTTGTTTGGTATTTATATCGAAAATTTTAGTCAGTACAACAAATTATATGGCTCTATTGGAGCGCTTTTAATTTTACTGCTTTATTTGTGGTTAAATTCAAATATTTTATTGCTGGGTTACGAATTAAATGCATCTTTGAATAAACTACGAAAACAATGTTAGTTTATGCAGTATTTTATTGATGTTATTATTCCCATTCCGTTAAAAAAGCTATTCACTTATAGCATCACACCTTCCGAATCTCAATTTTTAAGTGAAGGCATGCGTGTTGCGGTACCTTTCGGAAAATCGAAAATATACACGGGCATTGTTTTTAAAATCCATAACGAAGCACCAACGGCCTATGAGGCAAAAGACATCCATCAAATTTTAGACGAAACACCCATTGTAAACCAAAAGCAATTGCAACTGTGGCAATGGATTTCAAATTATTATATGTGCACCTTGGGCGATGTGATGCGCGCCGCTTTACCAAGTGCTTTTATTTTGGAAAGCGAAACCGTAATCACCAAAAACAAAAAAGCTATTGATGAATCTGATTTAAAAGATGATGAGTTTTTGGTTTACGAAGCACTGCACCATCAATCGTTGTTAAAAATCCATGATATTTCCAATATTTTAGATAAAAAGAATGTACTTCCCATAATTAAACGCTTAATTGAAAAGGAAGCGATTACGGTAGAAGAGGAGGTTTACGAGAAGTACAAACCTAAATTGGTGCGCTATGTGAAATTGCATGCGAACTTTTCTTCTGAAACCGCGCTGCAAAAATTATTGGACGATTTAAGTCGTGCGCCAAAACAGCGCGATGTTGTAATGACACTGTTTTCGGTTTCGGCAAAAACGAAAAAACCCGTAAAAGTTTCAGATTTATCACAAGAAAGCGAAGCCTCAACCGCTATAATAAAAACGTTGATTGATAAAGGTATTCTTGAAGAATATCATATTCAAACCGACAGAGTTCAATATTCCGGCGATGATAACGAAGCCACAAAAAATCTTAATACCTATCAAAAATCCGCTTTAAGCGAGATAAAAAAGTCTTTTGAAAATCATGCAGTCACGTTATTGCACGGTGTTACGTCGTCCGGAAAAACAGAGGTGTACGTAAAACTTATTGAAGAAGCGTTGAATAACGGAAAACAAGCGTTGTATTTGTTGCCCGAAATTGCTTTAACCACACAATTGGTAACGCGATTGCAAAATTATTTTGGCGAGCAGGTGGCTGTTTTTCATTCCAAGTATTCTTCGCAGGAGCGCGTTGAGGTTTGGAACCATGTTCTGCAAAATTCCGCGAAAGCGAAAATTGTATTGGGCGCACGCTCATCGGTATTTTTACCCTTTGATAATTTAGGGTTGATTGTGGTTGACGAAGAGCACGAACAGTCGTTTAAGCAATTTGATCCGGCACCGCGTTACCATGCGCGCGATACGGCCGTTGTTTTGGGGCACATGCACGGTGCCCAAGTACTATTGGGTTCTGCCACGCCCAGTTTGGAAAGTTATTTTAATGCCCAACAGGATAAGTATGGTTTTGTGGAATTGATGCAACGTTACAACGATGTGTTGATGCCCGATATTGAATTGGTGGATATTAAAGATAAGCTGAAAAAGAAAAGGATGAAAGGGCATTTTAGCGACCGGTTGCTTGAGGAAATGACCGAAACCTTGAAAGCGGGACACCAAATTATTTTGTTTCAAAACCGACGCGGATTTTCGCCCATTATAGAATGTAAAACCTGTGGGCACTCACCACAATGTCCGAATTGCGATGTGAGTTTAACGTACCATCAATACCGCAATCAGTTGCGTTGCCATTATTGTGGATACCATGCGGCAATGCTGCAGGATTGTATGGCCTGCGGCAGTCAAGATTTAGACAATAAAGGTTTTGGTACCGAGCAAATCGAAGAAGAGGTAAAACTGTTGTTTCCCGATAATAAAGTAGCCCGTATGGATTTAGATACCACGCGCGGCAAATACGGTTACGAAAAAATCATTACGGCTTTAGAGCAACAGGAAATCGATATTTTGGTAGGTACGCAAATGCTAACGAAAGGGTTGGATTTTAGAAATGTAAAATTGGTTGGGATAATGAATGCCGATAACATGCTGAACTTCCCGGATTTTAGGGCCCACGAACGCAGTTTTCAATTGATGCTGCAAGTGGCGGGTAGAGCCGGCAGGACGGAGGAGCGGGGTAAAGTACTGATTCAGACTTACAATCCGCATCACAATATTTTACAGCAAGTCTCTACAAATAATTATGTTGAGATGTTTAAGGAGCAAATGAACGACCGGTACAATTATAAATATCCGCCGGTTTTCAAGCAGATAAAAATCACCTTAAAACACAAAGATTACAATAGGGTAGATGCCGCTTCCATTTGGTTTGCAAAATCGTTAAGACAGGTATTTACCGAGCATGTTCTTGGGCCGGAATCGCCACCAATTGCCAGAATTAGAAACCAGTTTCATAAAAATATTTTGGTAAAAATCCCTAAGCAGCAAAGTTTGGCAAAAACAAAAGAAGCTATTATTAAAATTAATAACAGCTTCTTTAGTATAAAAGATTTTCGGTCGGTTAAAGTTATTTTAAATGTAGATAACTTTTAGTGAAATATAATTTTACGTCATTCTGAACTTGTTTCAGAATCTCATCATATTAATCATTAACAATTATGTGAAACTTAAAGCGACACTTCGACTGCGCTCAGTGTGACATTTCAGTTTGACCTAATGCATTAAATATTATTTAAAGCGTCAACAAGTTGCGTCTTTTTATTTCTACTTAATGGAATTTCGTAAGCGCCAACCTCCACGTTCTTACTGTTAAATCTATCAATTTTATCAAGATTAACAATATAGGATTTGTGAATTCTTAGAAATTTATTCTCTGGTAATTCTTTTTCAAAAGATTTCATAGTAGATAATACTACTAGGCTCGTTTCTTCTGTAACTAATTTCACATAATCACCAAGGGCTTCAATCCATTTAATATCCTTAATGTAAACTTTACGTTTTTTAAGGTTGCTTTTTACAAATATATGCTCACCTTCTTCTTCGTTAAAGTCTAAAGTCAATTTATGTTGCTCTAGGGCTTTGTCAACAGAGGTGTTAAAGCGTTCTCTGGTAATGGGTTTATGTAAGTAATCGGTGGCATCGTAATTAAATGCTTTAAAAGCATATTCGGTTTTACCGGTTACAAAAATAATTTGAGGTTTGTTGTTTAATACGTCTAAAAGTTCAAATCCATTCAACACTGGCATTTCAATGTCGAGGAAAATTAGATCTACTTGATGCGTATTTAAACCATTTTTAGTTTCTAAAGCACTACTGTACTCTGCAATTAAGTTTAGCGAAGGGTGATTTTCGACTAACTTAACAATAGAGAGACGTTGTATTGCTGAATCGTCTACTACTACACAGTTTAAAGTCATAACATTTTATATTATTTCGGTTAAGATATCGACAATAGTACAAAAATTTCGGTTAAAAACCAAAAATCATCGTTAAAACGCTTGCTTTAACATAATTTTAACACTTTAAAAGTATTGATTTTTTTAATAAAAATTAGGAAGGATTATAGTTGTGTAATATAAGTAATTTATTTATTTTTGCACCCAATTTTTAACAATAAAAACGATTTTTATGAATCATTATGAAACTGTTTTCATCTTAAATCCCGTTTTATCTGAAGATCAGATAAAGGAAACAGTACAGAAATACGAAGATTTTCTTGTTTCTAACGGCGCTAAGATGATAGCTAAAGAAGATTGGGGGCTAAAAAAATTAGCTTACCCCATTCAAAACAAGAAAAGTGGCTTTTATCACTTATTTGAGTACACCGTAGATGGTGAGGTAATTAACCCATTGGAAGTAGAGTTTAGACGTGACGAGCGTTTTATGCGTTATTTAACCGTAGCGTTAGATAAACATGCCATTTCTTGGGCAGAGAGAAGACGAGATAAACTTAAACAAAAAGCTTAATTATGTCATCAATAGAACAACAATCTAAAGGAAAAAAAGACGGCGAAATCAGATATTTAACGCCGCTTAATATCGATACAAACAAGGCAAAGAAATATTGCATGTTTCAAAAGACCGGAATCAAGTATGTTGATTACAAAGACCCGGATTTTTTAATGCGATTTATAAACGAACAAGGTAAAATTTTACCACGTCGTTTAACAGGAACATCGTTAAAGTATCAAAGAAAAGTTGCCGTAGCTGTAAAAAGAGCGCGCCACTTGGCTTTAATGCCTTACGTAGGAGATTTATTAAAATAAAATACACATAACAATGGAACTTATATTAAAACAAGACGTTGAGAATTTAGGATTTAAAGACGATATTGTAACAGTTAAGAACGGTTATGGTAGAAATTTTTTAATTCCACAAAAGCAAGCTGTTTTAGCAACGGTTTCTGCTAAAAAAGTATTGGCGGAAAACTTAAAGCAACGTGCATTTAAAGAAAAGAAAATAGTTGATGATGCTAACAAAATTGCAGAAGCAATAAAAGTATTGGAAATTAAAATACCTGCTAAAGTAGGTTCTGGCGATAAGTTATTCGGATCTGTGAATAACATTGATGTTGCTGCCGCTTTAGAAAAAGAAGGACAATCAATCGACAAAAAATTCATTACGGTTACAACTGTTAAGAGATTGGGTAAATATACTGCTGTAGTACGTTTGCACAGAGAAGTATCTGTTGATTTAGAGTTTGAGGTTATTGCACAAGCATAAACTTTAAAATTAAAACATATAAAGCCTCAACCTAGTTGGGGCTTTTTTATTTAGACCTGTCAGGTTTGGGACATATAAAATTAAGAGGAGATTATGAAATACAGCAGACTTACAAAAGAACAATTTGAAGAATTGCACCAAGAATTCATTAATTTTTTGGCAACACAATCGGTTACGGCAGATGAGTGGGCTAATTTAAAGGAAAACAAACCGGAACTCGCTGAAATGGAACTGGATGTTTTTAGCGATTTAATTTGGGAAGGCGCTTTAAACAAAGCCCAATATTTAGAGCATATTTCGGCACAGCACATGTATTTGTTTCATTTAGCTGAAGATAAAATGCATGCCATTGTGATTAACTTAAAAAACGATGTCGATATAACAACCAAGGAAGGCTACAATTGGTTGCGCGAAAATTTAATGGACGAAAACGTTGAGTTTTTGCAAGCCGATAAAGAATATACCGATGATAAAAATTTAGATAAGTTTAAAATGATCGAACAAGGTGCCGTTATTACCAAAGGTGATTTGTACAGGTATTTTGATAAGCTTATAAATTAACCGTCATTACGAGGACGAAGGACGTGGTAATCTGTCATTTTGATGAGGTAAGAGGTAACAATCTGTATGTTGTTTTGTCCACTTTTTCAAATTCAGCTTCAATTTATGGGATTACCACGCTTTTTTTATAAAAAAGCTCATAATAACGATTGCATTAATTATTTTTGTTTAGACAATGCTTTAATCGTTGTTTTGTCATTCCGCACTTGATGCGGAATCAACATAAAAAGTGTTTAGTAATTTTAAAGAGATACCCGTTTTCACGGGCATATTATGGCTCAAAAACCAAGCATTCCAAAAGGCACAAGGGATTTTAATCCGGAGCAAGTTGCCAAACGAAACTATATTTTTAATACCATACGCGGTGCTTTTGAAACCTACGGATTTCAACCCATTGAAACCCCAAGTTTTGAAAACTCTGAAACCTTAATGGGGAAATATGGTGAAGAAGGGGACCGCTTGATTTTTAAGATTTTGAATTCTGGGGATTTTTTGGCAAAAGCCAGCGAGCAAGCGTATTTGCTGAAAGACTCTAGTAAAATAACACCCTCAATCTCCGAAAAAGCCCTACGCTACGACCTCACCGTCCCATTCGCACGTTACGTGGTACAACACCAAAACGAGATTGAATTCCCATTTAAACGCTATCAAATCCAACCGGTTTGGCGCGCAGACAGACCCCAAAAAGGACGCTTTAGAGAGTTTTACCAATGCGATGCCGATGTGGTTGGCAGTAAAAGCCTGTGGCAAGAAGTGGAGTTTATTCAACTTTACGATACGGTGTTTTCAGCTTTAAAACTGGAAGGCGTTACCATTAAAATAAACAACCGTAAAATACTGTCGGGCATTGCCGAAGTTATCGGCGCAAGCGATAAGCTAATCGACTTTACGGTGGCACTCGATAAACTGGATAAAATAGGCGAAGCGAAGGTAAAAGAAGAAATGCTTTCCAAAGGGATTTCAGAAGATGGGATTTCAAAATTACAGCCTTTGTTTAATTTGTCGGGAACTTTTGAATCGCAAATAAACGGTTTAAAAGGTATTTTAAGTTCTTCCGAGGTAGGCCAAAAAGGGATTGAAGAATTGGCGTTTATCAACAATGCGATTTCAGAATTAGGTTTATCGACAGCAAGCTTGCAACTCGACGTTACTTTAGCACGCGGATTGAATTATTACACAGGTGCTATTTTTGAAGTTTCAGCTCCCGAAAACGTTAAAATGGGTTCCATTGGCGGTGGCGGGCGTTACGACGATTTAACTAGTATTTTTGGGAGACCAGATACAAGTGGCGTTGGTATTAGTTTTGGTTTGGATAGAATTTATTTGGTGCTCGAAGAACTCGGTTTGTTTCCCGAAACGGTTACTAAAAATGTTACCGTATTGTTTATCAACTTTGGTAAAAAAGAAGCGCTATTCAGCTTAAAAGCCATTAAACAACTGCGCTTAAAAGGTATTAATGCCGAATTGTATCCTGATGCTGCTAAAATGAAAAAGCAAATGAATCATGCTAATAAACGTGTTATTCCGTTTGTGGTTTTGGTAGGCGAGGAGGAAATAAGTTCGAATACGTATACCTTAAAAGACATGGTTTCTGGTGAGCAATTTAAGCTATCACTTCAACAATTAATTGACCATATTAAATAAAAGAGTTTGTCTGAAAAGTATATCTAGTTGTCATATTGAGCTTGTCGAAATATATGAACTTATTAATAATCAATAAGAGGTTTCGACAAGCTCAACCTGACAAAAAAACAAAATGACTTTTCAGACAGACTTTTAATAAAAAATCGTTGAATCGTTAATTTTTAAAACAAAAAAGTCCTGAAGGTCAGTTCAGGACTTGAAGTATAGTTGAGTTAAAAGGTAGATTTGGGATAACCAATGCATTCAACTCACTATTTTATCAATACTTTTTTGGAAAGTTTTCCATGTTCGGTTTCTATTTTTAAAATATAGGTGCCTGCCTTTATTTGCGACGCTTTGTACTTTAAATAATCGTCGTTTGAGCTTATTTTAAATTTGAAAAGCGATTGCCCAAGAATATTTATCATTTCAACCGATTCAATAAGTTGTGCGTTCGGGTTGTGCACAATAACTTGGTCTTCTTCATTTGAAAAATAAACTTCAATAGATTTTTTATTGGCGTCGTTTGTGCTTAGTGATTGCGACCCTTTTGAGAACGTTATCTCAAAACGGTTTAAATATTCGCCAACCGGTAAATGCACGTCGTAAGGCTTTTGGTTTAAATCGTGATACACATCTAATTCTTTATCGTGCAAATAAATGGCTTTATTATTATCCATGTTTTCAAGCTCATCAATTTTAATCGTGGCCAAACCTTCTTGGTTGATTTTAAGGCCCAATGGTAATATTTGATTATTATCAAAATTGTTCACCGCTTGAATAACGAAGTTTTTATTCGAAAAAATCCAAAATAAATCTTCAACATTATCCTCAATTAAAGGGGCGTCGTAACCTTTGTCAATACCACTTGTGGCATTTTCATCAGCGCCAACCAATAGTTGACGGTGGTAACCTTTTGGTGAGTCGAGCATCAGTCTGATTTTTTGTCTATCGTCCAAATCGGTTTCAGCGGTACTCGATTTTCCTTTTGATTTCGTGCCTT
Source organism: Hwangdonia sp. (assembly GCF_048381975.1). Classification (NCBI taxonomy): domain Bacteria; kingdom Pseudomonadati; phylum Bacteroidota; class Flavobacteriia; order Flavobacteriales; family Flavobacteriaceae; genus Hwangdonia; species Hwangdonia sp. Next base: position 393,548 of record NZ_JBLWYT010000002.1, read on the forward strand.
TTAAAAACAATGAAGGATTGGAGGCTTCGGTTTTAAAAATACGTTGGCTATTCTTAAAAGTAACGGTTCCGCCAGCATCGGCCGTTACAAAAAATCCTTGGCTAACCGGAATGTACTGCTTGGGCACTTTTGTCCCTATTTTTCCTGAGGCATTGATTCTGGTATCCGTTGCAACGGCTTTAATACCACCCATAAGTGTATAGGTTGCATAGCCACCTTGGTATTCGCGCAACACGTGGGTATTGCCGGCAAAATGGTCCCAGAAATAAAGGGTGCCGTCTATAATATTGCTTGTTGCCCTACCGGCTCCATCGCTAATATTGTCTAATATAAACTCGTCGGCATCTATGGCCGAGGCGTAGGGGTTGCCCACCAAATAATCGTTTCCGGCGGATAGGGTTAAGGTAATATCGCCATTATGTGGCTTCCCGTTAAAGACATAATTTTGTTTTTCGGTAAATGATAATGCGCTGTTATCGACGCCTTTCATGGTATAGCCCTCTCCGGCCAATATGGTCCCGGTGTTTTTAACATGTTGCCAGGAGGCATAATTATCGGTTAATTTATTGGCATATTTCCAAATCCAAGTAGATGCAATTCCAACTGGCGTTATACCCGGAGAGCCCGGTGTTCCATTGTGCCCAGAAACAAACGTGATGGGCAGCGGAGCTGTTGGAATGGTTCCGTCGTTTAGCACATTGGCAAGTGTGTAGCTGTTATTGTTGCTTGTTGTGTTACTTATGCCAACGGGCGACGACCAGTAATTATAGGTGTAAAAATCCTTGGTGCCTTGTTGGTCGCGTTCTAAGGTACCTGAGCTTGTAACGTCCAGTGAGCTATCTTCGCTTTGAATGAGTTGCGATTCGCCTTGCAGATCGAGTTTACCATCTAATTTTAAGTACTTCGATACTAATAATCCATGGCCCGTGCCGAGACCGGTAGACACATTGGTAGTACCATTTACTTGAATTTTGTTTGAAGCAACAATTAAGCCTAAAACGGTTGTATTTTTATTTATTTCTATATTATGATTTGTAACAACTATATTCCAATCTATTTGTGTGCCATAAAGTATTGAATTAGGAATGTATTGTACCGAATTATCTAACCATGTGCTGCTGCTGTCCCAATCTCCGTTGGCTGCTGTTGTATATGGCAGAGGTGCTGTTTGAAGTTGAATGGAACCTGTATTGTTTTTTGAAATCCCGTGTATCTTCTGGCTTGAATGGTCGACAGCCGTATTATCAGTCATCGGATAATAACCTCTTAAATTAGTCCACAACAGATTATTAGAAATACTCGAAGGCATTACTTTGCCTTTAACAGCTGTTTCGTTTTGAAGAATTTCCTGATTCATCATTTCGCGCAATTGCTGCTCAGTTAATGCAACATTCCATAGTCGAACTTCATCGATATATCCGTTAAAATAATGTTTTGGTGTGGTCGGTGTACTACTATCATAAGTTGCACCCAACATAAAATTTTTGTTATTGTTTAAAGGTGGCGATGAATTACCGCTGGCAACTAAAACACCGTCTAAATACAAAGAGGCTGTGGTGCCATTATAAGAAGATGCTACATGATGCCATATATTATTAGTTATTTGATAGGGTGAGGTGATATTTAATATTTCAGCTCCGGAATTGTTGTACCATGATAAATTGGGAAATCCATTTTTAATAGATAAATGATACCCTCTAAGGGCACCTGCTTTTGCATCTCCTTTCGATATTACAGTGGCTGTTGAAGCATTTGATTTTTGAAATACCCAAGCTTCCAATGAAAACGATCCATTAAAATTATGATTGTTTCCAAAGTCCACGTAACTACTAACTCCATCAAAATCAACAAATGTATTTTCTATACAAAGTGTAAATGTTCCTTCATGGCCAGCATAAACATCAACAGAAATATAATAAGTATTCCCTGAAGTTAAACCATTTGCAGATAAAATAACATCATCGTTAGTAGAAGCATATCGACTGCTAGTTACCTCGGTTAGGCCGTCTGCCTCCCATAAGGCAATTTGAGTGGCTCTTTGCGTACCCTTTGATCCGCCGATGTCAACTGTAATATTTATTTGTCCCGTTGTGGGTGCTGTAAATTTAAACCATCTGTTCTTTTTAGGTCCATTATTGTTCCAGTTCGTTCCTTTATTTCGGTCTGGAGAGGCATTAATGGTGGTGTATTGCGCATCTGCTGAGCAAGAATTTATCAAACTTGTAACATCAATAGCGGCTTCATAAAAATCATAATCTACCTTATCATCAACACATAGGCTAAAACTGCCTTGGTAATTGGACCCAGCATGGTTGTCGACAGAGATATAATACCAGTCTCCAATAGTTAAATTGGCAGATTGAACGTTAATGGAGCCTTTGGAACTGTGATAGGTCGCACTTGTAATTTCGGTTCCCGAGCTGTCCCAGAGCGCCAAAAACGGATAGCGCATGGTTCCCAATGTTCCGCCCATGCTAATCTGTGCATTGACTTCGGTAGTGGTGGCCTGAAATTTGTACCACACATTGTAATTCGGTCCGTTTTTCCAAGACGATCCTTTAATGCCATCTGGCGAGGCGTTAAGGGTGGTGTACTCAGCATCTGCCGAACACCAATTGGATGTATGCGGAACGACCATGGCTTTGTCCTTAAAATCGTTGTTGACCACATTATCGATACATAAACTAAAGCTGCCTCTGTAACCGAACCCAACATGATTGTCGACAGAGATATAATACCAGTCTCCTATGGTTAAACTATTTGATTGTACGTTAATGGAGCCTTTGGAACTATGATAAGTCGCACTTGTAATTTCGGTTCCCGAGCTGTCCCAGAGTGCCAAAAACGGATAGCGCATGGTTCCTAGTTTTCCACCCATGCTAATCTGTGCATTGACTTCGGTTGTGGTGGCCTGAAACTTGAACCACACATTATAATTCGGTCCGTTTTTCCAAGACGATCCTTTAACGCCATTTGGAGAGGCATTAAGGGTGGTGTACTCGGCATCTGCCGAACACCAATTGGACGTATGCGGGACTAAAGAAGCATTCGCAAAATCGTCATTCGCCGGTGCTTGTGAAAACATACCAATTGAATTAAAGACTGTAATTGCAAATAACAGGGGAAGAGCCCGCTTTGGATGACATTTGTTTAAAAACTTAAATATTTCGCAAATAAATGCGCTAAGCAATTTAATATTGTTCATAATAAGGGCAAATAATGATTTGAGAGAAATCAATAATTAAACCCAATAGTATAAATTAAATCCATGAAATGCAAAAAAAATCGATAAAATGAATTAATTTGTAATAATTACCATCTAATTCGTCAATTTGTGAATTACAACAAAAAGTAAATGCCAGAAGAAATTGGAGTTGTTTAGTTATAGTAAATGAACTAATAAATAGGGGTTTATGCGAACATTTAGAGTGTTGTCTGAAGTGTTAATTTATAAAACAAAGAAGTCCTGAAGGTCAGTTCAGGACTTGAGTATAGTTAAGTTAAAAATAGATTTGGGATAGCCAATTCGATCAACTCACTATTTTATCAATACTTTTTTGGAAAGCTTTCCGTATTCGGTTTCTATTTTTAAAACATAGGTGCCCGCTTTTATTTGTGACGCCTTGTATTTTAAATAATCGTCGTTTGAGCTTATTTTAAATTTGAAAAGCGATTGCCCAAGAATATTTATCATTTCAACCGATTCTATAAGTTGTGCGCTCGGGTTGTGTACAATAACTTGGTCTTCTTCATTTGAAAAATAAACCTCAATAGATTTTTTATTGGTTTCGTTTGTGCTTAGTGTTTGCGACGATTTTGAGAACCTTATCTCAAAACGGTTTAAGTATTCGCCAACCGCTAAATGCACATCGTAATCCTTTTTCTTTAAATCCTGATATACATCTAGCTCTTTATCGTGCAGGTATATTTTTGTAGAATTAGGAATATTTTCTAATGCGTCAATTTTAATCGTGGCCAAACCTTCTTGGTTAATTTTGATACCTAGAGGCAATACTTGTGTCCTATCAAAATTATCCACCGCTTGAATAACGAAATTTTTATTAGAAAATATCCAAAATAAATCTTCAACATTATCCTCAATTAAAGGAGCGTCGTAACCTTTATCAATACCGCTTGTGGCATTTTCGTCTACACCAACCAACAGTTGACGGTGGTAACCTTTTGGCGAATCCAGCATCAGTCTTATTTTCTGTCTATCGTCCAAATCCGTTTCAGCGGTACTCGATTTTCCTTTTGATTTCGTGCCTTTTAAGAACAATGAAGGGTCGGAGGCCTCGGTTTTAAAAATACGTTGGCTGTTTTTAAAGGTAATAGTTCCACCGGTATCGGCCGTTACAAAAAAGCCTTGGCTAACCGGAATGTATTGCTGCGGCACCTTTGTCCCAACTTGCCCTGAGGCATTAATTCTGGTATCTGTTGAAACCGCTTTGATACCGCCCATTAACGTGTAGGTAGCATAGCCACCTTGGTATTCGCGCAACACGTGGGTGTTGCCTGCAAAATGGTCCCAAAAATAAAGGGTGCCGTCAATAATATTGCTTGTTGCCCTACCGGCTCCAGCACTGATGTTGTCGAGTATAAACTCGTCGGCATCTATGGCCGAGGCATAGGGGTTGCCAATTAAATAATCGTTTCCGGCTGATAAGGTTAGGGTAATGTCGCCATTGTGTGGTTTTCCGTTAAAAACATAGTTTTGTTCTTCGGTGAACGATGTCGCGCTGTTATCGACGCCTTTCATGGTATAGCCTTCTCCCGCCAATATGGTTCCGGTGTTTTTTACGTGTTGCCACGAAGCGTAATCATCGGTTAATTTGTTGGCATATTTCCAAATCCAAGTTGATGCAATGCCAACAGGCGTTATTCCCGGAGAACCTGGTGTTCCATTGTGCCCGGATACAAAAGTAATGGGTAAAGGTGTGGTTGCAACCGAGCCATCATTTAGTACATCGGCAAGTGTGTAACTGTTATTATTGCTTGTTGTGTTGCTTACACCAACGGGCGACGACCAGTAATTATAGGTGTAAAAGTCCTTGGTGCCTTGTTGGTCGCGTTCTAAGGTTCCTGAGCTTGTAACCTCCAGTGAACTATCTTCGCTTTGAATGAGCTGCGATTCACCTTGTAAATCAAGTTTACCGTCTATTTTTAAGTACCAACTATTGTTTAATAGTTTATCGTTGTTAATAGCAAGTGTGGCACCGGAATCTATTAATAAGCCAAGAGTGTTGTGATTATTTGAGGTGTTTACATTGTTTTTTATCGAAACGATAGACCAATCCTTGTTAGTCGTCTCATTTTCTATATCCCATACATTACCGTGAAGCCAAGTCCCTTCGGTAGACCAATCCCCATCATTGGACGTTGTATAGGGCATTGGTGCGGTTTGTTCTTGAACAGTGGTTATGTAGTTTATATATAATAAATTATTATAGCTGGAATAATCAGACGTTGTGCCCATTTGAATATTGGTCATTGGATAATAGGCCAATAAATTATTCCAAGGGATGGTAGTACACCCTGATATATCTCCAATATGTTTTGGAACCATGCTTCCGGTTACGTATCCAGCGTTGTTTACAATTTCTTGATAAACCATTTGTTGAATTTGCTCAGAATTAAGGGCTGTGTTAAATACCCTAACTTCATCAATATCTCCTTTAAAGTATTCTTTATTAAAAGATTCGCTTGAAAGTCTACCGACTTCAAAGTTTCCGTTTGAATTTCCTGTAACCTCTATTGCAGCTCCAGAGCTTCCTACGTTTTTCGAACTCACTAAAGTGCCGTCTACATATAAGGCCATAACACCAGTTGCGCTAGTGTACGTTCCTGTTAAATGATGCCATTCATCATAATTTATATTGGCACAGCTACAGCCTAAAATTGATTCAGCATTACCTGAAGTTTTTACGGTAAGCATAGGTTTTTTGCCATTTTGCAACCACAATTTAAAGCCTGTGTCTTCTCCGGCGACAACCATATCAGTTGAGTTTCCAGAATCTGTTTTAACCCACGCCATTACAGTGACATCGTTTAATCCGTCTATAAAGCCCGTTCTCGATAGGTAATCATCAACCCCATCAAAATCTATGGAAGCGTAAATAGGTAGACTAATATCAAATAAATCTCTATAATCTAAATCACCGCCTAATGTTAAATCGGAGTCCGTGTCTGGTAAAATAGATAAATCCGTAGGGTCTTCAATATCTTCATTCACATCCCAAACAACGTCCATTACACCATTTGTTTCAAAAGCATTATTTAGTCCATCATTATCAACATCAGCTGCAGTAGAAGTATCTGCCATTCCGTTTTCTTGAATATCTAAATACCCGTCATTATCAGAATCCGTATCCAAAAAATCGGGAATTTTATCCCCATCGGTATCAACCACCAATAATCCGGTGCCGTAATTTATGTCTATCCCATTGGTTGATATGGTTCCTGTAGGCACTAAGTAGCCTATGGTTGGTTGTGCTTCAACGTTATCCGGGATACCATCGGCATCACTGTCAATATCCAAATGATTGTATCTGCCGTCGCCATCATCATCTTCACCGGTGACAATAATGAGTGAATTGGCGTTAAAATCCAAGAACTCACATTGTGTAAACGACATACCAAACTGACGTGTTGATGTACCGGTACTTGTTTTTAAGGCCTGCATTCTCATGGTAAAGGAATTACCAATAAATTGATAATATGCACGCAGTACTTTTAAATTTGAAAAACCTGGTCCCTCTTGAAGTCCTGAGGCGCTTATTTGGATGTTGTTTGACCCAAGATCTAAAATTTCTAAATTTGAAGGGTTTTCAACGCCGTATGCTGCCGGGTTTTGGTAAACCACCGATTCTTTTAAGCTACCGCTACCATCGCAATCCCATGTAATACCATTGACTCTAAAAATTTGAGTTGATGGGGAAGTGGTTCCTGCATCTACAATGGTAAACTTAAAGGTGGCTCCCGGAGTGCCGACGCCGGAAAAAGTGAGTTCGGTTTGTAAGTAGGTTGGGTTATCGACCAAATCGTTATCGATATTGGCAATGGTTGTATTGTTCAATTCCGTTATTTCCATTAAGACATCATACCCTTGAATAGCATTTCCAAATCTATAAATAGAGCCAACCGTACCAGCCGACCCAGAACTTGCTGAGGCATCATAAGTACCATTAATAAAATCCAAGGCGGGTAGTGTACACTCAAACCTGTTTTTTCCCAGGTTTTCAATGGCATCCGTAATACCGTCGGCATCATCGTCATAATCTAAATAATCAGCAATACCATCGCCATCGGTATCTGTTAATGCGTTACATACGGCATCGCCACCAGACACGTTAAAATATAATGTATCGCCTGAGGCACTAGCGCTGCTCCCGTTGTTGTTTAATATCTCAATACCTGCCACTTCAACCGAGACAAAGCTTCCGCCAGACCATCCATTATCGGCTATATCGTATAGTTTTATGTAGTAATTATTTCCATTGGTCACGCAACCTAAATCGTACCGGCCTCCATAGGCTTGAAGTGGACCCGTTTGTGTAGCGGAATAACATTGCGAATCATCGCAAATAGTTAGGAGTAAATCATTTGTGGTATTGTATACCTCAATTTTGTTTTCGTAAGAATTGCTTGGCCATTTAACTTTTATTTTAACTCCTGAATTTTGAGCAAAAGAAAGTGTAACAGCAAACAATAGGCCAAGAGCCACAAGTAGTTTTGTTTTCATTTTGTTAGATTTTGGGGTAAATCGAAATTAACTGTTTTTCAATATGTTAAAAATTTAAACATATTAAAACTTTAATCGATAAAAACCATAAAACACTTGTTAAACATATCGATTTATTGCTACAATACTAATTAAAAGTTAGCAGACTATCAAATAAAATGACCATTATTTATCGATTAAACGGCTATTTTATACGATAAAATACATTTTTATGTAAGACAAACATTAATTGAGATAGGTTTTATAAAATTATAATAGGTTTGAAAAATCTACATTTTCGTTTGATAACACCTTTAGTAAACCTGCTATTTTTTTCAAATCCATCGAAGAATTTTAATGTGTTGAAAATCAGTATTCTTATGAATGCCAAGTTTCTCTTAAACTGGATGGTTTTGTTTGAGCTGTGAGTTTAACCCTATTCTAAAAAAAAAGTCCTGAATAAATATCCAGGACTTTAACAAAACATAGCTAGGAAAAAATAGATTTGGGGATCTACACTTCAACTATTTGATTAATATTTTTTTAGAAAGTATGCCTTGGTCGGTTTTCATTTTTACAATGTAAACGCCAGTGGTGATACTTTTTGTTTTATGCTCTATATAGTTTTCTTGTGATTTACTGTTAAACTGATAAATAGACTGCCCTAAGATATTGTAAACACTTACAGACTCAATGAGTTTTAAATCTGGGTTGTGTACAATAAAGCTTTCTTTTTCGTTTGAAAAATAAACCTCAAGATTGGCGTTTTCAAAATCGTCGGTTCCCAAGATTTTTGCTGCATTAAAGGTGATTTCAAAACGATCTGAATATTCTCCTTTAGATAAATAAACTTCGTAACTACCTTGGTTTAAGTTGTGGTAAGTACCCGATTCTTTATCATGTACATAAATGTTGGTGGATGCTTTTATGTTTTCCAGAGCATCAATTTTTATGGTTGCCAACCCGTCTTTGTTCGTTTTTATACCTAATGGAAGTATTTGGTCATCATTAAAATTATTTACGGCTTGAATGAGGAGTTTTGCACTATCAAATTGCCAGTACATGTCTTCTTTATTTGATTCAGCAAGTAAGGCATCATACCCTAAATCGAAATTATTTGACGCATTGGGATCGACTCCAACAAGGAGTTGACGGTGGTAGCCATTTGGTGAATTAAACATCAACCTGATTTTTTGTCGTGTGTCTTTATTTTGATTTTTCGCGCTAGATGTTGTTTTATTGCCATTTTTAACAAACAAGGACTGGGCAGCACCTTCTTTCATAAAGGTGCGTTGGCTGTTTTTAAATTGAATATTGCCGCCTACTACAGGTTGGGTGATTCCGGGGTCGTTTGGTGCGCCAACCAATGAGGCATCGGCAATGGCCGATACAAAAAAGCCTTGTCCCACCGGAATGTATCGTTGGGGTGTTATGCTGCCCATTTGCCCAGTGGCATTAATTCTAGCGTCATTTGAAATAGCAACCGATCCACCCATCAATGTATAAATGGCATAACCACCTTCGTATTCTGCCAAGGCATGTGTGTTATTGGCAAAATGATCCCAGAAATATAGGGCGCCATTGATAACGTTGTCTGTGTTGCCCGCTTTTCCGCCATCGGTAGCACTAATGTTGTCTCTAATAAACTCATCCGCATCCATAGCTGATGGGTATGGGTTTCCTACTAAATATTCATTACCAGCGCCTATGGTTAGTGTGAAGTCGCCATTGTTTGGTTTTCCTTGCAATATATAGTTTTGGTCTGGCGTTGCTGTGCCAGGGCCTTTCATGGTAAAACCTTCGCCAGTATCTAAAGTTCCGGTGCTTCTAATATGTTGCCATAGTGAGTATTCATCACCAGTTAAATTGGCGAATTTCCAAATCCAATAATCTGCATTTCTAACAGGAGCAGTAGTGCCATTATAGCCAGAGCTTATAAAACCAACATTTGTAATTACATCTTGTAAAGTGTAGCTATTGTTGTTTGTTGTAGCATTGCTTACACCCACTGGCGAACACCAATAGTTGTATAAATAGGTGTTTGAGTTTCCTTGCTGGTCCCTTTCAAGTGTTCCGGAACTAGTTGGGTCTAAATCACTACCATCGGTTTGGATAAGTTGCGATTCGCCTTCTAAATCTATTGTGCCGTCAAGTTTCAAGTAATGGGATACGGTTAAGGCTATGCCGTCGTTTGTTGCCGTGTCTCCGTTAACTTGTAAACTGCCACTGTTTATTATTAAACCTTCAACCGTACAATCTCTAGACCGCACACCAGTTGGTGATGCGCCTAAATAAACGTCGTTATTAATTTCAACAATATTCCATTCAATGGGTGTTGTACCATCAACAATGGAAAGTGCGTTGGGTAATGTTTGTACGGCGTTGTTTAACCATGTAGCATCGGCATCCCAAGAGCCAGCCGCTTGCGATTCGTATGGGAATGGTGCCGTTTGATGGTCTACGGTGTCTAAATTTCTTAAAGCACCTTGATGATTGTTGCCAGACATATCGTTAGTATTTGTATACGTGTATACAGACATAGGGTAATATCCAGCTAAACTCGCCCAAGCGATAGGAGCCAATTCATAATTGGTAATCGTGGTTGGTACAACATCTCCACCTATTAGAGTTGGAGTTGGTGTTATGCTAGCATCAATTATTTCTTGATTCATGATATAACGCAACTGATCTAGAGTAAGTGCAACATCCCAAACGCGAACTTCATCGATGTTTCCGGCAAAGAAATCTGTAGTGTCTGGATCGTAACCATCTGCTGCTGCAATAATAAATGATTGAGTTGTTGCCACAGGAGCAGGTAATGATGAGGCGGAAGTATCGGCAAAACCATCAATATACAATGTTGCATTTCCGCTATTATAAATAACAGCAACTTGGTGCCATTCGTTTTCTGGAATTGCTACGGAAGATGTTAAAGTTGCCGCGCCACCGTTTAAGGTAAATTCAAATTGACCTGAACTATTGATTCTAAAATCATAACCTTCAGAATTAGCCGCATCTCTTTTTGAAACTATGGAAGCATCCGTTGTTCCTGTATCTCTTTTAATCCATGCCGAAATTGTAAACTCTGTAGTATTCAAATCTAAGTTATCTTCTACATCAATATAGTCTGCAATACCATCAAAATACACAGAGCGCTCAACGATAACCTGCGGTGCATATCCAAAAGTGATGTATTTTATACCATCAAAATCATAATTGGTTTCTAAATTTCCGCTTCCGTCAGGAGTTAAAACTCTATAATCTGCAGTTGGGTCGAAAACGGGTGTATCAGAAATAAACATTAAATAACTTCCTGGTGGGGTAATATTTCTAATAGCATTTTGAGGGATTCTAACCTTACAGGACGGGATATCGCCACCATTTTCAACCACTTTCCAAATGCGTTGCATACCTGTAAAAGTAACGGGAGTACTTAGGCCTCCAATGCCAGCGCTCATTTCTACATTTATAACAGCAGCAGCTAAATTCAAGTCTGTTCCATTATCTCCCCAGATTAAAAATTCTTTATCGTTTGCAAATGTGCTTGTGTTTAAATTGTTTGTGTTAGAAATATCAGATAGGCCTATGGTTAAAATACCTTCAATAGGGCCAGAGCCATCTGTTGCATTGTTAATACTGCTTGATTGTTTTTGATTTAATTCTGATTTATCATCACGACCAATGCCTGCAATATTATAGTTGTAACCAGAGTTTGCTGATTGATCCCAAATTACTGCGCCATCACTATCCACATAATCTTGCGAAGTGCCATTAACACCCAAGGTAATACCATATTTTATGGCTAAATACGATTGTATTCTGTTGCGTTCTTGGGTTAAATCTGCATCATTTTTACGAGATGAATAGGTGATAACTTCTGCAATTCTAGCATCTGTAGTAGCTTCCCAGCCTTCGCTACGTCCAATCCAATATCTTGAATTGTTAACATTGGCAAAATCAGGTACATCATTTTGTACAGTTTCTATGTCAGTCGCATTATAGTATAATTCTTGTTGGGTAGCACCACTATTGTTTCTAACATTAATGATACCAGCATTGCTATACGTATTTCCCGTTCCTGTTTCTGCTACACCGTAGCCATTTCCACTGTTAGTAGTTCCATGTGCGTAAGAAATAATTTCACCCGAGAAGCGAACGGAATATGCCCCTAAACCAACACCAGTAGCATCTGTTTCGTTAGCTCCAATATTTTCATCTCCACAAAACACATCCATACTACCAAATGAATTATTTACCGTAACATTTGGAAGCAATACAATGAATACATCTTGTGAATAGTAGCCACCCGTACCTTGTAAAAACTCTGTGGACGTATCATCAAAAGAAAAATCGCCATCTAAGTTAAAAGATGATGAATTATTATTGAAATCGACTACAGGGTTAAAATTAATGTTGTAAGCTGGGTCGTCTCTATATGTAGGCTCTACACCAACCACTGGGGCAGTGGCGTCATAACCATTACTAGTTTGATCCTGCCACGTTGTAACGGATTGACCAGTAGTGTAACTTAAACCAGCATTACCTTTTAACCATAGCTCTAAATTTGCATCTATACCACCTGGTGCTTGAACAAGCACACCGACTCCTTGAATGTTGAAAGTATAAGGGTTTTCACCATCGGTTGAGTCGTTATTAGCAATAGAAACCCAAGCATTTTTAGTACCTACGGTTGTTGGATCGAAAGTGATTGTAAAAGTTGTACTGCTACTAGTAGCAATCGGAGTGGAAGGCGCAGTTGTTACTGTAAAGTCTGCCGCATCAGCACCTCCAATTTGCACTAAGGGTGCTCCTGTTAAGTTTAAGTTAGAAAGCGTGCCTAAGTTATGAATAGTAAATGTGTTAGCGTTAGTACTACCCGCAATGTTTACATTTCCAAAATCGGTATTATTTGTAGCTGAAGGCGTGTTGGTTAATGGTAAATCATGTGGAACACTATTACCATTACCTATAATATCTATTTCCTGCAAAGTAGTTGTACCCGTGCCTTGTATATTGAAGGTGTATGGGTTTTCGTCTGCATCATCATTTGCTATGCTAACTGTGGCTGTTCGTAAACCTGAAGCACTTGGGTCAAAGGTAATAGTATACGTTGTACTGCCACCAGCTGCTACTGATGCAGACGGATTTGCAGTAACCGAAAAATCACCCGGGTTTGCACCGCCAATTACCACTAAAGGACCACCAGTTAAGTTAAGTGTTCCTGTACCTGTATTTTGAATTGTAAAAGTGTTTGCATTTGTGCCAAATGTAAAATTAACATTTCCAAAATCAGTATCGTTTGTTACAGAAGGCGTGTTCGATAATGTTGGGTCGTTAACAATATTATTACCTGCGCCTTGTATATTTATTTCTGGAAATGAGCCTGAAACAGTAGTCATTCCCACATTATCTATGGCAATATCTCCAGCCCAACTAGAGCCACTAACACCTCTAAATCTTACTTTTACTGTGCTGCCAACATAAGGTGTTAAATCGAGACTTACTTGTGTCCAAGTATTACCTTGATTTCCAGATAAGGACCAAAGTGAGGTCGGGTAAGTAGAACCATTATCGGTACTTAATTCAACATGTAGACTACCAATATTGCTTCCATACATGTGATACCAAAAAGAAAAGTTTGCAGAAGATGAGCTTGTTAAATCAAAACAAGGGCTTTCAAAATTAGCTGTATCTCCGGATGACCTAGGCGAAGACGTTTCAATATACATGTACCATGTATCTCCATTACCCGCTGAAGGTCCCGTATTGGACGAAGGTGTTCCACCCGAATCTCTTGTCCAATTAAATATGTCTCCAGTATCTTGTGTCCAAGCACCTATGGAAGATTCAAAGTTTTCGCTATAAGGGTATGAGCTTATTGTTGTTCCACATATCTGCGAAAACGCATTTGTTGAGAGTAATATACCTGCTATAAGTATACTAGATCTTATTAAAAATGCAATATTTTTCATAAGAGGTTAAATTTTTAGGTTGGGACTAAGCATTTTACTGGTCAAACTTACATGGAAACTCTATGAAATGCAAAAATAATCGACGAAATACATTATTGATTTTTTAAATAATTGATTATCAGTAATTTGTATTTTTAGATTTTTGTTGATTTTTTAGAGAATTATTAATAATTTGATAATCAGCGTGATATAAAAAGAGCTGAATTATGAGATTCAACTCTTTTTCAATTCAGTTTGGTTATATTAATATTTAATTAATCTTTTCATTATACTCGCTCCGCTTTTATTATTAATAACTTTTAATAAGTATGGTGCTTGCTCTAACTTGTTTAAGCTAGAAATATTTATTGTTCCGCTAATACTAGAATACTGTTTGTCTAATACCAGCCTACCGTTCAAATCATATATTTTGATTGTAAATTCGCTGTTATTATAACTCAGCGGTAATTTGATACTAATATTTCTATTAAAAGGATTTGGTGTTATAAGCACATTGTTCATATTAAAATCATCATCTATACTTAAGGTGCCATCGGGTGTCCCAGCATTACAATCATCGTCAATCCCATTGCCAGAGATTTCGGCGGCTCCAGGGTTGATGTTGGCATCGTTGTCGTCACAGTCGTCCACGGTCGGCGCATCGGTGGAGTAGCCGGCTCCCGGCGATGTGCACTGGGTCGCGGTAATCTGGCTCCCGAAGAACCCGTCGCTGTCGCTGTCCACGCCCAGGTACCATACGGTATTTGGGTTGATGTTGGCATCGTTGTCGTCACAGTCGTCCACGGTCGGCGCA
>NZ_JBLWYT010000002.1:408132-533024 GCF_048381975.1 Hwangdonia sp.
ACGGTATTTGGGTTGATGTTGGCATCGTTGTCGTCACAGTCGTCCACGGTCGGCGCATCGGTGGAGTAGCCGGCTCCTGGCGATGTGCACTGGGTTGCTGTAATCTGGCTCCCGAAGAACCCGTCGCTGTCGTTGTCCACGCCCAGGTACCATACGGTATTTGGGTTTATGTTGGCATTGTTGTCGTCACAGTCTGTATTATCTGCCACATAGCCTGCAGGTTGAGAGGCAGCAACTTGACTTACTGATGGGTTTCCAAAGGTATCTGAATCTGCATCTTGATACCACGTTGTAAGCGAAACAGTATTAGCAGTTAACCCAATTTCATCAATAGCCATATCACTTTGATAAGTCGAGCCCGTGTTTCCTACAAATCTTAATTTGATGACTTGTCCATCATAAGCACTTAATGATTCTGTATGCTGTAACCAGGCAGCTCCATTAGATCCTTGTTGTTGCCCAGAGATGGTTGCTAAATTTATCCAGTTTGAACCATTATCGATACTGACTTCTAATTCCAATGACCCCATTCCAGAACCAAACATATGGTAGTAGAAAGAAAAAATAGCATTTTCATGTCCTGTTAAGTCAAAACATGGGCTTATAAGTGTAACTGATACATTTTGACCAACATTAGTAGTTGTGTTTGTGTTAGATGCTTCGGTATAAAAGTATTCTTGACTTCCAGTAAAATCATCATTTGGTCCAGTTCCTGATGAACCTGTTGTACCTGAGTTTAAAGTCCAATCTTCATAATTTGTACCAGGAATATCATTAGTACCTTGTGACCAATCTCCAATACCATTATCCCAATTTTCTGAATATGGGAATGAAGAAACTTGTGGTCCAGTACAAGGAGGTAAAGCGGTAGTTGTAAAAAGCGTTGAACTACTATAAGATGATGAGTTGGTTCCACTGCAAGTACTTCTTATCTGAGCTTCATATTGAGTTGTTGGAGCAAGACCTGAAATTATTTCTGTTAAATTGGTTGTATTAGTTGTTGTCCATGTAGGCGAGCCAACTACTCTATATCGATAGTCATATGATCCACTAATTGTTGAATCCCAAGTAAGTGTTGCAGTGGTTGAGCTTATATTTGAAGAGGTTAAATTACTTGGTGGAGAAACTGCAATTGGAGTTAGCAAAACATCTGATAGTATTTTAGTTTCGTAATCAGTAATGGTTTGATTTGTAAGTGTAAATGATTGATAACAATCTGCTTCAAATAGTATATCATAAGTCCCAGCTTTTACAGGTCTGTAATAATCACCAATATTAGCTTCTGACACTGTGTGAGAACCTACTGCATCATGGCCTACAAGCGTTATAGTTGCTTCAATTGGGCTGTTGGTATTGGCATCTTTTACAACACCTCTAAATCCGTATGTTCCCTGAATTAGATATTCGATTAAAGCTTCTTTATTGAAATTCCATAGATTATTTAATTCGGATGCAAGTGGAGTTTTATCATTTGATAGTTCAATGGTGGTTTCTTTACATTGATGGTAAAAGTTCATATAATCTTGACGACCTCCGTCTACACGGTACCAATCTGCGCCATGTGTAATACCATTAGTAAGGTCATCCATATATCCATTATCTACACCATTACTGTCCGCTTGTGCATTATCTGCGTATTCTCTGCTTATTAACTGAAACCAAGCATCATCTGCATGTCTGTCGTATGTATTGTCCCACGGATAGTTTACTACCTCCACACCTCCGTGAAAATTGGCCGATAATACAAAATGATGGGCATCGGCAAAATTCATAAAATGTTGAGTTTCCAGTTCATACGCGGTATGCCCATTTGAGTGTGGACCAGCTAAGTTATCGGGATAGTTTCTATTCAAATCAAAACCGTTATCATTTGCCCTTCTCGCATTGGCAACAGAAGTGTTTGATGGATTATTATAGTAAGTGCCATCAGGATTTGCCAAAGGGTTTATCCAAATTTCTGAATTGTCTATTAAATTTTTTACTCTTGAATGATCTGAATGCCCTATATCATTATATACCGTAATAAAATAATTAATTAAATCAAGCATTAAAGGGTAGCCTGCAATTTCATCTCCATGCATTGATGAGGTGTACATCATTTTTGGCTCCTGTTCATCAGTGGTAACGTTATCTGATAATTTAATAAATAACAATCTTTTATCTCCGCCACCGACACCTTCGGTAGTACCACCAATATCAACCAATTCGCAAATACTTGGATTGTTTGATGCAAATAGTGCCATTTGGTCTGCATAATCTTGATAGGTAGGATAAGCGGTTAAAGGAAAGGTTAAAGGGGTTGCAAATGCTTTTCCTGTTTTACTGCTTTTTTTAATTTGATTCGACATTAACCTCTCTTTGGGCTCATTATCTGAATCGCCAATTGTATAAGATAGATTGAAATTTAAAAAGTGATTAAATTCATCTTCGTTGGCTATAGCCTTTATTGTTAAAGGTGTTTTAGGATTTTGACCATGGTCAAAAGATACAATATTGGCTAGTTGTTTAACTTCATTTAAGTTATTAGCAGTAAAAGTAAAAACGAGTTCGCCACGTTCTTTTAAATACTTTTCAGCTTTAAGTTTGCTAATGTTTTGAGAGAAAGTTAATTGCGCTATTAATGTAAACAGCACAATAATGAGAGTAGTTTTTTTCATTAGATTTGGGGTTAGTTAATGAATTTACGTGGCTAATATAAAATAATATTTTAAAAAAACTCTATGAAATGCAAAAAAATCGGACGAAATGCATGTTTTTCATCGATGTTTTTTGATAAATACTTGATGAACAGTGGTTTTTTGTTACTTTGGGTTTTTTTTAATTAAAATCCATTTTTGTGGTATTTTAAAATAAAATATATCATTATGCGGATACTTTTCATACTTATTCTAGTCGCTTTATTTACTAATTGTAAAAAAGAACATCCACATAGCTTTAAAGTGATGACCTGGAATATCTTACATGGTGCCAACGATATTTCCAATGGAAAGGAAAACGCTATTGCGATTATAAAAGAAATTGATCCGGATGTTATTTTAATGGTAGAAACTTATGGTTCCGGTAAAGATATCGCTAATGCTTTAGGATATAATTTTCATTTAATTGCGCCAAAAAGAACGCCTTTAGATGACAAAGGAACTAACCTATCAATTTTCTCAAAATACCCGTTTGGAAATCGAATTGACACTAAATTTCCCTTTTATTTAGGTGGCCGTGAAATCATAATCAACAATCAAAAGATTCGATTTTTTTCCAATTGGTTTCACTATTTACCTTGGGATGATGCACCAGAAAACATGGGTAAAACGGCCGAAGAGATTCTTGAATGGGAAAAAACGGAAACGCGTTACACCATGTTTCAAAATGTATTGCCCTATTTAAAGAATTATGCCAAAGACAGCGATTCCGTACCCATGATATTTGGTGGCGATATGAATACACCATCACATTTAGATTGGGGCGAAAACACCAAAACCATTCATAATAATTTGGTAGTGCCATGGAATACCACCGTAGCATTAGAAAAATTAGGATTAATTGATTCCTACAGATCCTTACATCCAAATCCTATAACACATCCCGGAATTACGTGGGACACAGAGGATAAAGACGATTCGCACAGAATCGATTATATTTTTTATAAGGGTACAAACCTAAAAGCGGTTAAATCTGAAACGTATCACGTATTCTTCAACAAGCCTATTGTAATTAACCATAAAAAAATAATGTATCCTTCAGATCATGGTTTTGTTGTAACCACTTTCGAATTGTATAATTCTAAATAATAACAAAGGGCAACATTATATTTTAACTAAAGAGATATAAAATAGTACCATATAAGGTGAAAAAACTTGTGGTAAACTTTATACATAAGTGGTATCTTTACAAATTAATAAAAACACCAATTATATTCTCTTTTTTATATTGTAATTTTAAATTAAACCCTAATTTATGAATTTAAAAAACACCTTAGTTATTGCTGTTCTTTTTTTAACTTTTTCATTAAACAGCCAAAGTAAAAACCCTATAACAGATTATAAGTATTATATAGAAAACGAGCAGGTTATAAGTGAAAACAAACTAGATGCTCATGCGTCTTTCACATCGTACGCCACCAAACAAGATGCTTTAAACAGAGCGAATGGATTATGGCAAAGCTTAGACGGTTTATGGAAATTCATTTGGGTAAGAAACCCGAACGACCGACCAACCACCTATATGAACCCTTCGGAGGATGTTTCAAGTTGGGACGATATTAAAGTGCCATCCAATTGGGAGGTAGAAGGTTACGGCATCCCCATATATGTTAATCACCAATACGAGTTTGCCGATTATAAAGCACCCATTGCAGACGATATGGAGTTGGTTGATAATATTTATCCTAAATACCCTGGTAAAGTACCAAGCAACTACAATCCGGTAGGCTCTTACCGCAGAGATTTTACAATTGATGATTCCTGGGGCGATAAAGAGCTCTTTTTACATATCGGTGCCATGAAATCGGGCGGTTTTGTTTGGTTAAATGGTGAGTATATTGGCTACTCACAGGGCAGTAAATTACCTGCGGAATTCAATATTACTGAAGCAGCAAAAGTGGGTAACAATACCATTGCCATCCAAATTTTTAGATGGACAGATGGAAGCTATTTAGAGTGTCAGGATTTTTGGAGAATTAGCGGTATAGAGCGCAGTGTGTATGTGTATGCACAGCCAAAAGTGAGGGTTGAGGATTTTGAAGCTGCGGCAACACTCGATAAAGGAAACATAAATGGTTTGCTTGATGTTAGCGTGTCTTTAAAAAATCATTTTTCAAAAAATCAAAATGTTCAAGTCGGTTTTCAATTGCTCGACGAAAACCAAAAACAAATCAGCTCAAAAGATTTAAAAGTACTCGTGGGTTCAAATGGTAGAATGGAGGTTAACTATAATGCCGTAATACCGCTTGTTAAACCATGGAGTGCAGAACATCCAAATTTGTATGAATTAATCATAGAAGTTCAAGATAAAAAAGGCAATGTTCTCGAAGTTATTCCAACTAAAATAGGGTTTAGAACCGTTGAAATTAAAAACGGACTGCTGCTTGTAAACGGCAAAAGTATTACCCTTAAAGGTGTGAATACCCAAGAAACAAACCCCGAAACGGGTCATGTGGTGCCTGAAGAACTCATTATGAAAGACATTAAGCTTTGGAAAGAAAATAACATTAATGCAGTACGTTTAAGTCATTACCCGCAACAGCGACGCTTTTACGAACTTTGCGATATTTACGGTATGTATGTGGTTGATGAAGCCAATATCGAATCGCACGGTATGTACTACGGAAATCATTCTTTGGCTAAAAAAGAAAGTTGGGAAAAAGCACACGTAGATCGAATGGTGAGATTGGTGGAACGCGATAAAAACCACCCGTCTGTTATTATATGGTCTATGGGTAACGAAGCCGGAAACGGCATCAACTTTTTTGCGGGTTACGATGCCATGAAAGCTGCCGATAAACAAAAACGACCGGTACAGTACGAGCGTCCTTATAAAGATTACGACGGTAGTTTGTACGATATGGATACCAACACAGATATTATCGTGCCGCAATACCCAAGTCCGGCAAGATTTGAGGAAATAGGAAAATCTAAAACCGATAGACCGTTTATCCCAAGCGAATATGCGCATGCCATGGGAAATAGCACCGGTAATTTTCAAGATTACTGGGATATTATCGAGCTTTACGATAATTTACAAGGTGGATTTATTTGGGATTGGGTAGATCAATCCATTTGGAAAACCGATGAAAATGGCGAACGTTTTTATGCCTACGGTGGCGATTATGGCGAAAATATGCCATCTGATAATACCTTTTTAAACAACGGCATCGTGTTTCCTGATCGTACGCCACAACCCGGTTTGCACGAAGTGAAAAAGGCGCACGAATTCATCAATTTTAAAAGCAAAGGATTAAATAGACACAACGAATTACGGGTTTTAGTTGAAAATTTATACGACTTTACCGATCTTGAAAATTTTGATATTACTGCAACCATAAAGGCCGATGGCGACATTCTAAAAACCATCGAATTTGAAACCATCAGTATTGAACCCAATACCGGAAAACTTATCCGTGTAAGTCTGGACGGTATTGATTTTAATAAAAATACCGAGTATTTTATACACTTGTCGGCAACCACCAAAACCGATTGGAGTCTATTGCCAAAAGGGTTTGAGGTAGCACGCGAGCAAATTCCGCTAACCAGTAAATATCAAAAGGAAACCGTAAATATACCTTTAACCGCATCAATAAAAGTTGAGCAAAAAGCAGATGAAATTGCCATTTCAAATTCTGATTTTAAAGTTGTTTTTGATAAATCAAAAGGAAGAATCACTTCATATAATTATAAAGGAAACGAGCTTTTAAAAGACGGGAAAGGTCCTAAGCCGAATTTCTGGCGTGGTGTAACCGACAACGATTTTGGTAACAAAATGCAAATAAGAAATATTGAGTGGAAAAAGGCATCCTTGTTTTCAGAAGTTAAAAAAGTAGCGCTTTCGCAATTAAAAAATGGTGAGGTGCAACTATTGGTTACTTATAATTTACCGGGAGTGGAAACCACTTTTGTATCAAATTACACCTTTTACAGCAATGGCGTTGTAAAAATAGACAACACGCTAAACGAAAGCGAATACAAGGGCGATATTCCGCGTGTGGGCATGCGCATGCAAATTAAAAAGGAATACGATAATATGACGTATTTTGGTCGTGGCCCATGGGAAAATTATCAAGACAGAAAGGCTTCGGCGTTTATAGATTTGTACCAATCTAAAGTTTCAGATCAATACGTGCCGTACATTCGTCCGCAAGACAACGGCTATAAAACCGATGTGCGCTGGACCGCCTTTTCAAACAGTAACAACAACGGTTTGTTGGCTGTGGCAACCAATACATTTGAAGGTTTGGGCATAAGTGCATTGCACATGGAAAATGAAGATTTTGATACCACCGAAGGTTTGGAGTACGCCGGTACAGGAAGCATTGACGAGAAATACAGAATAGATGGTATTCCTAAAATAAACGCTTCAAAGCACATTAACGACATTAAAGAAAAAGATTTAATTCAATTAAATCTCGACCTCGATCAGCGCGGTGTCGCTGGAGACGACAGTTGGTACTCTAAACCACAAGAAAAGTATCAGTTAAAAAGTTATGAGAGACATGTTTACGGCTTTTATTTAATTCCTTTTGAAAATAGCTCAAAAGAAGATTTGATAAAAATCAGTAAAGATTATGCTGCAAAAGCAAGCGACACAGAGTAAAATAAGTATTACAAAAGGGTAATAAACTTGTAGTAATCGTTTTAAGTATCTAGTATTTTTACATATTAAAAAGTAAAGACATGCGCCATTTTTTATTGTTAACTTTAGTAGCAGTAATGTCGGTTGGTTGTACGCAAACATCAAAAACGTTCACAGCAAATCAGATTTCTATTGTGCCAAAACCATCCTCATTGGTTTTAGGTGAACAATCATTTTTGTTTTCAAAAAACACGTCGATTTTTGTTGCAGGTGAAGAGCAAAAACCGGCAGCAACCTATCTGTCAGATTTGTTTGAAAAGGCTGCAGGTTTTCCATTGGCAACAGTCATTTCAAAAGAAAAAGCAACGGTTGTTTTTGTAAAAGATGAAAATCTAAAGGCCGAAGCGTATCATTTGGAAGTCACTCCCAAACAAATCATTATTCAAGCGAGCGATGCTGCGGGGTATTTTTATGGCGTGCAAACGCTGCGCCAATTATTGCCACCAGCAATTGAAACCACAAATAACACAGAACAAAACTGGTTGGTACCGACCATTACGGTTAACGACCAACCTCGTTTTTCTTGGCGTGGGATGCACATGGATTTTAGTCGACATTTTTTTAGCATCGATGAGGTTAAAACCTTTTTGGATTATATGGCGCTGTATAAATTGAATGTATATCATATGCATTTAACCGACGACCAAGGGTGGCGTGTTGAAATTAAAAAATATCCGTTGTTAACCGAAAAAGGCGCGTGGCGTATTGAAAGTTCGCACGACAAAGAGTGTAAGGAACTCGCAAAAACCGATCCTTCATTTATTATAGACGAGCAGCATTATCACGAGCGCGATGGGAAACGCATGTACGGTGGTTTTTTTACACAAGAGCAGATTAAAGAAATTATCGCTTACGCGGAAGAAAGGCAAATTGAAGTGATTCCAGAAATTGATATGCCGGGGCATTTTAAGTCGGCCATCGATAATTATCCTTTTTTATCGTGTACCGACGAGGCGGGCTGGGGCGAGCATTTTTCAATGCCAGCTTGTTTAGGAAAAGAAAAATCCTATGAATTTGCAAAAGATATCTTATCAGAAATCGCCGATTTATTCCCGTCCGATTACATCCACATTGGTGGCGACGAAGTCAATATCCAATCTTGGAAAGACTGCCCACGTTGCCAAAAAGCCATTAAAGACAACAATCTGAAAAACGAGCACGAATTGCAATCGTTTTTTAACAGGGATATTGAAGCCTTTTTAAAAACGAAAGGCAAAAAATTAATTGGTTGGGACGAAATTGTTGAAGGCGGTCTAACCAAAGATGCAACCATGATGTGGTGGCGCAATTGGGCTCCAACAATGCGAAATATTGCTGCCGATAACGGGAATGATATCATCATTTGTCCGGATTTTGAATACTATTTCGATTTCTTAAACGATGCCACGCCCTTAGATAAAGTGTATAATTACGAACCCATTCCGGAAGAATTTACCGAGGCGCAGGCAAAACAAATTATTGGCGTACAAGCTAATTTATGGTCCGAGCGCATTCCTAATTTTAAACGCTTACAGTATCAAACCTTTCCACGAATGTTGGCTTTGGCCGAAACAGGTTGGACTGCAAAAGAAGATAAGAATTTTGATGATTTTCAAAATAGAATGGATGTGCAGTACGAACGTTTGGATGCTTTAGATATTAGATATTACATTCCGTCCGTTGTCGGATTAAAAAACAAAGTGGCATTTTTAGATACGGTTTCCATCACCTTAAAAACACCGCTAGAAAGCATGGATATTTACTATACTTTAGACGGCAGTAAACCATCAAAAGCATCGACAAAATATACGGCTCCAATTCAATTTACAGAAACTAAAACGCTAAACACTATTGCGTATCGTGGCGATAACCCCAGCGAAATTAAAACTGCTTACATAGAAAAACAAACCTATTTACAACCCGTAAATGTAAGCCCAAAAACAGGTGCTTTAAAACGTTGGGTGGGCGAAAAAATGTTTAAGGTTGTCGATGATATTACCGAGCCTAAATCCGCAGAATTTAAAGCCGTAAGCAATATCGATTTGGAGGGCTATGAAAACAGCGATCATGTTTCCATGATTTTTAAAGGCTATTTTAATGCCGAAACTGATGGCTTGTACGAGTTCGCAACAAAATCTGATGACGGTAGTTTGCTATTTTTAGGCGATAAATTAGTGGTTGATAATGGCGGAAACCACGCTGCTGTTTTAAGAAACGGTATGGTTGCCCTAAAAAAAGGCTGGCATTCGCTAACTGTAAAATACCACGAATCTCCAGGTGGAAATGAATTAACCGTTTGGTATAATGCACCAAATATCGATAAGAAAATATTAAAAGGTGATGTTATAGCGCATGATTAATTCGTTGAAAAAAGCAGTATTATGTATTTTATTTTTAACTGTTTTTACAGCCTGTAAATCGGATAAAAAAGAAACGCTAATTGTTGAAGAAAAACCCAATATCATTCTATTTATGATAGACGATATGGGGTGGCAAGACACATCTATACCGTTTTGGAAAGAAAAAACAGCATTCAACAACCGTTACCAAACCCCAAACATGGAACGGCTTGCAAGCCAAGGAATGAAATTCACCCAAGCCTACGCAACACCTGTTTGTACACCAACCAGAGTAAGCTTAATGACCGGAATGAACGCTGCGAGGCATCGTGTAACTAATTGGACATTAAACAGAGGTGTTTCAGCAGTAAATCCACCAAAAGGTTTGGCTATGCCGGAATGGAATCTAAATGGGATTCAGCCAACAGACAGTATTGAACGCGCTGTCCATGTAACCACTTTGCCGCAAATTTTAAAAGCTCACGGTTATTTTACTATCCACAGTGGTAAAGCACACTTTGGAGCTTTGGGAACACCAGGGGAAAACCCTTTAAATTTGGGATTTCAAGTTAACATCGCAGGACACGCTGCCGGCGCACCAGGGAGTTATTATGGTACTAAAAACTTTAAAAAACAACTTGATAAAAATAGTGTTTGGGACGTCCCCGGTTTAGAAAAATACCACGGTAAAGATATTTTTTTAACCGAAGCTTTAACCCAAGAATCCATTTTGGCTATGGACAAGGCTATTGAAAACAACAAACCATTTTACCTTTACTTGTCGCATTATGCGGTGCATACGCCCATTCAAGGCGACCCGAGATTCGAGCAAAAATACATAGACAAAGGCTTGCACCCCATTGAAGCTAGATATGCCTCGTTAATAGAAGGTATGGATAAAAGTCTGGGCGATATTATGAATCATTTGGAGGAAAAGGGGATTGCAGATAACACTATTATTTTGTTCATGTCAGACAATGGCGGCTTAAGCGCTGTAGCCCGAGGCGGCGAAAAGCATACCCATAATAAACCTTTGTCGAGCGGAAAAGGATCTGTGCACGAAGGCGGTATTCGAGAACCAATGCTTGTAAAATGGCCGGGAGTAACCCAAGCCAACTCCAAAACCGATGATTTTGTTATTATAGAAGATTTTTTTCCAACCATTATTGAACTCGCTGGAGTTGAAGATTATAAAACAATTCAAACCACCGACGGAAAAAGTTTCACCTCTATTTTAAAAGGCGAAAAACAAGATAACAATAACAGGGCTTTGTTTTGGCATTATCCAAATAATTGGGGGCCAACGGGACCGGGAATTGGTGCAACAAGCACCATTCGGAAAGGCGATTGGAAACTCATTTATTATCATTTAGATAGCCGTTTCGAGTTATTTAATATTGCTGAAGATATTGGGGAAACTTCCAATTTAGCATTCAAAAAAACTAAAAAACTTAAAGAATTGGCTGCCGAATTAGGAAACTATTTGCGAGCGGTAAACGCTCAAATGCCTACAAATACCAACACCAATCAAATGGTGCCTTGGCCGGATAACGAAACCGTACTAAAAGTTTATTTCTAAAATTATTATAATGAATCGTATACTATTTTTGTTCAGTGTTGCTTTAATCTCCTTTAGTTGTCAAAAGAAGGAGGTTTTAATAGCTCAAACCTATCAAGAGCCTATTGATCCATCGCCTAGCACCACCGAAAATTGGTCGGAATTACCAAAAGGACTACAGGCATCGATAGCATCAACAAACCATCGTTTTGTAAAAAGTGTCATTCCTAAAATTCAACAAAAAAATACTTGGACGGGAACCGCTTGGAAAGGCGAGCGTTTATCAGCGCAATTGGTGCTTTGGAGCAACGATTCCACACATAATGTGTTTACCGAAATTTCAGAGTTTAAATCCGATTCTGGTGATATTTTGCCTTCAAATACAGCACAAACCAGTTTTGTGAAATACGTGATTACTGATGAATTTGCAAACGGTTGTGGCTATAGAAAACCCGAAGATTTTGATGCGTCTTTAGCTGCCGATGTTTTAGAGCCCATAACTTCTTATGCCATAAAAGCCCAAGAAACCAGACCTATTTGGGTTACTATTGATGTGCCTGCCGATGCGAAAAGTGGGACATATAAAAGCGTATTCACATTACAAATAGACGGACAAGATTCTAAAAAATTCGAATTTACTTTAAATGTGATCGACAAAACCTTGCCACCGGCAACCGATTGGAAGTTTCATTTAGATTTATGGCAAAACCCATTTGCTTTGGCACGTTACCACAATGTTGAATTGTGGTCTCAAGCACATTGGGATGTGTTGAAACCATTGATGAAACGATTGGCCGATGCAGGGCAAAAAGTTATTACCGTGTCTTTAAACAAGAGGCCTTGGGGCGGACAAACCTTTGACCAGTTTGAAGCGATGATTGATTGGAAAAAGAAATCCGATGGTACTTGGGAGTACGACTTTACCGTTTTTGACAATTGGGTGCAATTTATGATGGATTTGGGCGTAAAGAAGCAAATAAGTTGTTACTCGATGGTGCCCTGGGGCAATGAGTTTTATTATTTTGATGAAGCCGAAAACAAGGAAATTAAAATAAAAGCCGAACCCGGTACAAAAGCTTATGAGGATATTTGGGTGCCATTTTTAAAAGATTTTAAAGGCCATATAGAAACAAAAGGTTGGAGCAGCATAACCCGAATTGCCATGGACGAACGCGGACCAAAGGAGATGAAGGCGATGCTAAAATTACTGAATGAACACGCACCAGAATTTGGGGTATCGTTTGCCGATAACCATAAAAGCTATAAACTTTACCCTAACGAATTAAAGGATATGTCGGTTGCTTTTGGACACCCAGTTGACGAAGAAGATTTGGTTAGTCGCAGAGCGAAAAACCACATCAGTACGCATTATGTGTGCTGTTCGGATGCGTTCCCTAATACCTTTACCTTTTCACCGCCCGCAGAAGGTGTGTTTATTGGTTGGTACACGATGGCTGCCGATTTTGACGGATTCTTACGTTGGGCATACAATAGTTGGGTAGAAAACCCATTGCAGGATTCACGCTTTAGAACATGGCCAGCGGGCGATACCTACATCGTGTATCCCGATAATCGAAGTTCCATTCGTTTCGAAACACTTCGTGATGGTATTGAAGATGCCGAAAAAATTAGAATTCTTAGAGAGGACTTACAAGCTAAAGGCATGTTGGATGAATTAGATCATTTAAACAATGTGGTAGCCCAATTTAACATTACAACAAGTCCCGATAATTTAGAAGAAGTATTGACCGATGCCAAAAGCACATTAAATCTTTTGGCCAAAAGAGTTACGGATTAAACAGAAAATCGGTATAATATGAATACTACAAATACGATTTAAATGAAAAGATATATTTTAGGATTTTTATGCACCATCTTGTTTTCCGCGGCCTATGCGCAAACCAGTGTCGATTCGTCGCGCGTTGTAAGAGTGCTAACCTTTAATATTTACCACGGCGAAACGGTAGCTGCTTCAAAACAGTTTGATTTAGATTTATTGGCCAAAATTATAAGTGACACCAAACCCGATTTAGTGGCATTGCAGGAAGTGGATTTTAAAACCAACCGCGTTTTAAAAATGGATTTGGTAACCGAGTTGGGTTGGCGTACAAAAATGGTAGGTATTTTTGGCAAAGCCATGCCTTTTGATGGTGGCGAATACGGCGAAGGGGTGTTGTCTAAAGGTTCATTTGTAAGTACAAAAAACCATGCCTTGAACGCGAGAGAGAATAAAGAACCCCGCGCCGCATTGGAAGTGAATGTGCAAATTAAAAGCGGCGATACCATTAGGTTTGTGGGTACACATTTAGATCACACCAACGATGAAACCGACAGGATAAATCAAGCCAATCAAATCAATGCTATTTTCACCAAAGATGAGGTGCCCACCATTTTAGCAGGCGATTTAAATGCAACTCCGGAAACCGAAACCATGCAGATTCTTTATAAAGCGTGGACGCCTTCATTTTCGGAAAACACACCAACGTATCCGGCGGTAAATCCAAAAATAAAAATAGATTATATTTTATACAGACCAGCAAATAGATGGCGCGTCATTGAAACCAAAGTTATAGAAGAGGACATAGCATCAGACCACAGGCCTGTTTTAAGTGTATTGGAATTAATTGAAGAATAAAAAATAAAGGGCAAAAAATAAGAAGATTTTTGCCCTTTAAAAACTACATGAAAAACTCATAATTAATTTGATTAAATTATGTGACTAACTCAAAACATAATCATAAACTACGCACCAAAATTAAGGATATATTTGCTTGAAATCTACTAATAATCAAACCACAACCAATACTTTTTTTGCATCAAAAGCATTAATTATTTATGGTTTTTTGAAATAAAAATGTGGTTAGTTTTAATTATCTTGTAAAAAATAGCAGCCATTTAATTCTTTTTAAAAAGCGGGTTTTATTAAAGAAAAAAGCAATATGTCTATTTTAGTGGTAAATCAAAAGAGCGCATGTTTTTGTTGTTTAGCTATGCTACGCTGTTATTAGTCTAAAATACTTAACCACGCCGTTAAAATTGAAGATATTTATTTAATTTATAAAAACGATTTAAAATGTTGAAAAAATACACCGTTATAATTCTTGTTTTCGTTGCTTTTATTTCTTGTAAAAAAGAAGATAGAAAGCCAGTTCAGAACACATTGAAAAACACCGCTTATGTCGATCCGTTTATTGGAACGGGCGGTCATGGGCATACCTATCCGGGGGCAACTGTGCCTTTTGGGATGCTTCAGGTAACGCCCGTAAATGGTATTAGTGCCTGGGATTGGTGCTCGGGCTATCATTATTCCGACTCCATTGCGGTTGGTTTTAGCCATTTGGCATTAAGCGGAACGGGTATTGGCGATTTGGCCGATATACTGTTTATGCCCATAAATAAAGAGGTTGATTTGTCGCCTACACCATTATCGCGCGATTCTTTAAACTACAAATCCAAGTACAGTCATAAAAACGAAAAAGCATCACCGGGCTATTATCAAGTGTTTTTAGAAGACCATAACGTAAATGTGGAGTTAACAACCGCCTTACGAACGGCGTACCACAAATACACTTTTGATAAAAACGATACACAATCTGTGGTGATCGATTTAGGCTTTGCCATTAATTGGGACAAAGCGCTACAAACCTCGATAACTATTGAAGACGAACATACCATTAGCGGATATAGATTCAGCAAAGGTTGGGCGGCAAACCAAAAAGTGTTTTTTGTGGCTAAGTTTTCAAAACCCATAACAAAGCATCATATTTATACCGATGGAAATCGTGTTGAGAAGACAACTTCCGAAGGCATAAAAACATCAGCCCAATTATTTTTTGATGCTCAAGATTCATCTGAATTATTCACCAAAGTAGCACTCTCTTCCGTAAGTATTGAAAACGCTAAAGACAATCTGGAAACAGGCGATTTTAATTTCGATACGGTTAAAAATGAAGCCGAAGATACTTGGAATGAAGCCTTAACAAAAATTGAAGTTGAAACTCCAATCGACTCGCTAAAAACCATATTTTACACCGCTATGTACCACGCACAAGTGGCACCGGTAACTTTTAGCGATAAAAACGGACAATTCAGAAAAGAAAACGATGAGATTGTAACAGCCGAGAATTACACCGCTTACTCCACACTATCGCTTTGGGATACGTTTCGGGCCGAACATCCGCTGTTAACGTTTGTGGCAACCGGTAAGGTTTCAGACATCATCAATAGCATGTTGGCCTATTACGAAACCAAAAATATTTTACCCGTTTGGACGCTCTATGCCAATGAAACCAATACGATGACGGGCTACCATTCCATTCCGGTTATTGTTGAAGCCTACCTAAAAGGCATTCGTGGTTTTGATGCCGAAAAAGCTTTTGAAGCCATGAAAACCACAATGATGCAAGACGAACGCGGATTGAATCATTACAAAAAGCACGGATACATTCCGTATAGTTTAATAGACGAATCGGTTACCATTACTTTGGAGTATGCTTACGACGATTGGTGTGTGGCGCAAATGGCGAAAGCTTTAGGAAAAAATGACGATTACGAGTTTTTCTTGAATCGCTCAAAGGCTTACGAATATTTATTTGATAACAAAACAGGATTTATGCGTGGAAAATCTGAAGATGGAAAATCGTGGAACGAACCTTTCGACCCCAAACACTCCAACCACAGAGAACAAACCGATTATACTGAAGGCAACGCGTGGCAACACAGTTGGTTTGTGCCACATGCTGTAGATGATTTGATTACCTTGCATGGTGGCAACGACACTTTCACCAACCGATTAGAGCAACTGTTTACCGAAAGCTCTGAAATTACAGGCGATAATATCTCCGCAGATATTACGGGACTTATCGGGCAATACGCCCATGGTAACGAGCCGAGTCATCATATCGCTTACATGTTCAATCATGCCAACCAACCTTGGCGCGCTCAATATTGGGCACGTCATATTATGGATACGCAGTACAACACAACGCCAAACGGACTGAGCGGTAATGAGGATTGCGGACAAATGAGCGCGTGGTATGCTTTAAGTTCTATTGGATTGTATCCTATGAATCCCGCTTCAGCGGAATACGAAATTGGAAGCCCGATTTTCGAAAAAGCAAGCATTGCTATTTCCGAAGGGAAATCGTTTGTAATTGAAGCAGAAAACGTTTCAGATAAAAACATATATATACAATCGGCAACCTTAAATGGCACAGATTTTAATCAAACCACAATTTCACATAGCCAAATTATGGAAGGTGGTACCTTGAAATTTGTTATGGGAAGCGAGCCCAATAAAAACTGGGGAACGGCCAATAACTAAAAACTAACCAACTAACAACCAATCTCAAATGGATATCATTGATGTATCAATAATTGTAATCTACATTGTATTAACTTTAGGTGTAGGTATTTGGATTTCTAAAAAGGCCTCAAAAGGATTAGATTCTTATTTTTTAGGCGGAAATAGTATCAAATGGTATTATTTAGGATTGAGCAATGGCTCGGGAATGTTCGATGTTTCGGGAACAGCGTGGATGGTGGGCATCCTGTTTTTATACGGTGCCAAAAGCTTTATGTTTATGTGGATTTGGCCTATTTGGAACCAAATCTTTATTATGATTTTTCTTGCCGTTTGGATTCGCCGCTCGAATATTATGACGGGTTCCGAATGGATTTTAACTCGTTTTGGCGATGATAAAGCCGGTAGAGCATCACATCTAATAGTCGCGATTTTTGCCATTGTGGCATCGATTGGTTTTATCGCGTATTTCTTTGAGGGCGTTGGTAAATTTATGACCATTATTTTACCCTGGGATTTAACGCTTAACATGGGCAATAGCACCCTCTTGCTGTCCGAACAAAGCTATGCCTTGATTATTATTTTCCTAACCACAATTTACACCATAAAAGGTGGTATGTTTTCGGTTGTTGCCACCGAGGTTTTACAATACGGCATTATGGTTTTGGCTGGTATTTTGGTAGCTGTTTACGCTTTTGTAACCATTTCTGATGCGCAAATTGCAGCGGTTATTCCAGATGAATGGACTTCACTGGCATTTGGGATGGAACTTGAAGGTTTCTGGGACGGGAAACTACAGGCTTTTAACGATTTAATAGATTCCCAAGGTTATAAAATGTTTGGGGCATTTATTGGAATGTCTTTATTTAAGGGCATTTTTGCAAGTATTGCGGGCCCTACACCAAGTTACGATATGCAACGTATTTTATCGACACGCTCGGTTAAAGAAGCGGCCTACATGAGTGGTTTTACCAACTTAGTGCTTTTTATTCCACGTTACTTATTAATTGGTGGTATTGTTGTTATTGCTTTGGTTTTTTTAACCCCAGAATTGGGTGCATTGGAAAGTATAGGGTCTAACGATTTGGAAATTATTCTTCCAAAAGTAATTAATTTTCATGTGCCTGTGGGCGTAAAGGGCTTGTTGTTGGCCGGACTTTTAGCGGCGTTTATGTCAACCTTTTCAGCATTTGTAAATTCTGGTCCTGCCTACATTGTAAACGATATTTATAAAAAATACTTTAAACCCGAAGCCTCGCCAAAACATTATATAAAAGCAAGCCATTTGGCATCATTTGCTTTGGTAATTGTTGGTGTGATCATGGGGTTCTTCGCAGACTCCATAAATTCATTAACCTTATGGATTACCAGTGCGCTTTTTGGCGGTTATGTAGCGGCAAATTTTTTAAAATGGATATGGTGGCGTTTTAACGGATGGGGCTATTTTTGGGGTATGTTAGCGGGGTTAATTATTGCAACCCTTCAGTTTTTATTAGATCAAAACAAGGCTAATTTTGAAGTTGGTACTTGGCTTCACGATTTAGCACAAATACCAGCTATTTATATATTTCCTATTATATTTTTTGTATCGCTTTTAGGGTCGTTTTTAGGCACGTGGCTTACGCCAGCAACCAATATGGAAATCTTAAAAAGTTTTTACAGCAATGTAAGGCCATGGGGTTGGTGGAATCCCGTATATAAAGCACTTAAAAAAGAAGACGAATCGTTTACAAAAAACAAGGGTTTTATAAGCGATATGATGAATTGTATTGTTGGTGTAGTCTGGCAGTCTAGCATGATTTTACTGCCTATTTATTTTATAGTAAGAGATTATCCAAAAACTTTGTGGGCTTTGTTGGTTTTTGCCATAACCTCCATAATATTAAAATTCACTTGGTTAGATAAAGTAAAAAAGTATAAGAATTAAATTTAGGGGTTGTATTTTTGTTATATTAATTCGAGGCAATCGAATGAACGGTAAACAAATTATAAAAAAGAATTCTCTCATATAAAAAATTAAAAAATGCAAAACAGACCTTTTCCGTGGCAGGATAAACCCGAAAATTGTCAAGATGTTATATGGCGCCATAACGAAAACCCTATAATAGACAGATATAGTATTCCAACCTCAAACAGTATATTCAATAGTGCCGTAGTGCCTTTTGAAGATGGTTATGCCGGTGTTTTTAGGTGTGATAATAAAGCGGTACAAATGAATATTTTTGCGGGCTTTAGTAAAAACGGTATCGATTGGGAAATCAATCACGAGCCCATTAAAATGCAAGCAGGAAATACCGATATGATTGAATCGGACTATAAGTACGATCCGCGGGTGGTATTCATTGAAGACCGTTATTGGATTACCTGGTGCAACGGCTATCACGGGCCAACTATTGGCATTGGTTATACTTTCGATTTTAAGGAATTTTTTCAATGCGAAAATGCCTTTTTACCTTTTAACAGAAATGGGGTTCTTTTTCCTCAGAAAATCAATGGAAAATACGCCATGTTAAGTCGCCCAAGCGATAATGGGCACACACCATTTGGCGATATTTATGTTAGTTACAGCCCAGACATGAAATATTGGGGCGAACACCGCTGCGTGATGAAGGCAACCGCTTTTGAAGATAGCGCGTGGCAATGCACCAAAATAGGCGCAGGCCCAATCCCTATTTTAACCAAAGAAGGCTGGTTAATGATTTACCACGGGGTTATTACAACCTGTAACGGATTCCGCTATGCTATGGGTGCGGCACTGTTGGATGAAAACGAACCCGATAAAGTTAAATACAGAACACAACCCTATTTATTAGGGCCGGCAGCACCTTACGAATTGATGGGCGATGTGCCAAACGTTGTATTTCCGTGCGCCGCTTTGCATGATGAGAAAGAAGATAAATTGGCTATTTATTACGGAGCAGCCGATACCGTTGTAGGATTGGCTTACGGGAAATTAAGCGAAGTGATTCAGTTTACAAAAGACAATAGTTTGTAGAAAAAAGTGCGTGTAGTATTTAAAGTTAAAAGTGCCTAAAGTTTTTAAAATGAATATGAAATTTAACTTTTTAACGGTGATTTTTAGTTGTTGGAGCATGTTGAGTTATGCACAACCCAAAAAAGAAATTATCCCACAAACTTATGTGGCGCATAAAATTTCGGAGCCTATAACTATTGATGGTAAAGGAGATGAAGCCGTTTGGGAAAAAGCAGAATGGACTGAAAATTTTATTGATATTGAAGGCGATAAAATCCCGAAATATCAAACCAATGTAAAAATGCTTTGGGATGAAAACTACTATTACATTTTAGTCGAAATGAAAGAACCACACGTTTGGGGCGATATTACCGAACGTGATGCCATTGTTTTTTTTAACAACGATTTTGAAGTGTTTATAGACACTAACGGCGATACACATAACTATTACGAATTAGAAATAAATACACTCAACACGGTTTGGGATTTGTTTATTAACAAGCCTTATCGCGAAGCTGATAATGTAGCCTTAAACGATTGGAATTATACCGGTTTAAAATCGGCTGTAACTGTTGATGGCACACTAAACAATCCAAATGATATCGATAAAAGTTGGACGATGGAAATCGCTATTCCGTTTAAGGATTTACGAACTGCGTACCATCAAGATAATGTACCGAGAGACCAGTTTTATCGAGTAAATTTTTCAAGAGTGAATTGGGACCACGACATTACAAATGGCAATTATGCTCGTAAAAAAGATGAAAACGGTAAATTTTTGCCCGAGTACAATTGGGTGTGGTCACCAACGGGGGTTATCAATATGCATCTACCGGAAACTTGGGGTTATGTGTATTTTTCTTCGGAAGAAGTTGGTAGCAAAACCACCTTCACAATGCCAAATGATGAAAAAATCAAATGGAAGTTATACGAGCTTTTTCGCGCTAACAAGGCGTATTACAGAGCCAATAAAGTTTCGGCAGCATCAGTTAATGACTTAAAAATGCCTAAAATTAGTATTGATGGCCATGAAATAAAACCAACTATCGAAAACCACAGCTTTGGATGGACGATTTCCGTGAAAAGTCCATTTTCAAACAACTTATTAGTTATAAAAGAAGACGGATTATTTTTTAATAAGTAAATAAATGAAACAGTTAGCATACATCGTATTAGCAGCTCTTTTCTTGGCATGCTCAAACGGCGCTGAAAAAAAATCAGTTCCAAAAGAAGTTGAATCAACCGAAAAAAAATCAAATAAAAATTATAAAATAATTGGCTACGCGGCTGGTTACGAAGATTATGATTTTTCAAAAATCGATGCTACAAAACTAACACACATCAATTTTGCTTTTG
Source organism: Hwangdonia sp. (assembly GCF_048381975.1). Taxonomy (NCBI): domain Bacteria; kingdom Pseudomonadati; phylum Bacteroidota; class Flavobacteriia; order Flavobacteriales; family Flavobacteriaceae; genus Hwangdonia; species Hwangdonia sp. Next base: position 428,982 of record NZ_JBLWYT010000002.1, read on the forward strand.
CCAATATTGTGGAAGGTAAAGCAGCATTCGAATTGGACACCGATGCCGCAAAAATTGCCACTTTAATCGGTCTTAAAAAACAAAATCCAGACTTAAAAGTATTGTATTCTGTTGGGGGCTGGGTGTGGTCCGATCAATTTTCAACCATGGCTGCTTTTGAATCATCAAGAAAAAAGTTTGCCGAAAGCTGTGTGGTTTTGTTGAAAGAACACGGTTTTGATGGTGTGGATTTAGATTGGGAATATCCGGGGCAGCGTGCGGAAGACAATATTTTTCGTCCGTCAGATAAAGATAATTTCACCTTGCTTTTAGGCGACATTCGTAAAGCTTTGGATGCTCAAGGCAAGAATGACAACACCCATTATTTGTTAACCATTGCCACCGGTGCAGACCAAGCGTACATTAACCATACCGATTTGGAAAATGCCCACAAACATCTGGATTTTATCAACATTATGTGTTACGATTATTTTAATGGCTGGATGCATCAAACGGGGCATCATGCTAATTTACATCCATCGGAAAAAGATAAATACGATGTAAACAGTGGAGTTCAAGCTGTTGAAAGACATATAAAAGCGGGTGTTCCTGCCGACAAATTGGTTATGGGCATTCCGTTTTACGGACGCCAATGGGCCAAAGTAAGTTCTACAAAAGATGGTTTGTACGAGCCAGCTAACGAAGGCGGAATGATTGTTCCGTATTGGGATATTGTAGAAAAAATAAAATCTGGCAACTACAAAAAAGGCTATGATGAATCTGCAAAAGCGTCTTATTTATGGAATGCCACAGACAGCATTTTTATTTCGTACGATACGCCAAAAGATGTACAAATAAAGGCTGAATACATAAAAGAAAAAGGTTTGGGCGGTGCCATGTTTTGGGAATATAGCTTGGATAAAGACCAAGAGTTGCTCAATGCGCTTTATAAAAATATCAAGTAGTCGCTCAACAAGATTTAAAACGAAACAAAATGAAAACACTAAAATTATTTTTAATTTTCGCAATTTTATGTAACACATTGGCTTGTAATCAAACAGAAAAAAAGCAGAGTGAAATAACCGATGCCAATTCGGAACTTGCTACAAAAAGCGTCACCGAATCTTCGTTTGAGTTTGGTACTTGGATAACTTCAAACAAAAATAAATCCGACGTCGATTATGCCAAAGAATTTAAACGTTACAAGGCTGGTGGTATTGATGAACTTTTAATAAATACAGGCACAGACCCCAAGGAATTAGAGCGTTTGGTGCCCATTGCAAAAGCCGAAGGTTTAAAAGTGCACGCGTGGATAATGGCCGTAAACAGGCCGGGAGATAAGGAAGCGTTAAAGCATCCGGAATGGTACCAAGTGAGTCGCGATGGAAAATCGTGCTTCGATACGCGTCCGTATGTGGGCTATTACCAATGGTTGTGTCCAACACGAGAGGCATCTCGAAACCACATATTAGCTTTGGTTGAAGGATTGGCCAAAGTTGAAGGTATAGCAAGTGTGCATTTAGATTACATTCGTTTTCCGGACATCTTTTTACCCATCGGATTACTGCCAAAATATAACCTTGTTCAAGACGAAGAACTACCGGAATACGATTTTTGCTATTGCGATGTTTGTGTGAGCGAATTCGAAAAAATCCATCATAAAAACCCAAGAGAAAGTAAAAACACGGCTATTGATATGGAGTGGAAAAACTTCCGATTAAACGCTATTCGTACCTTGGTTAACGATGCTTATAAAATTGTACACGACAATAATAAACTGTTAACGGCGGCAGTGTTTCCGTATCCGGAAATGGCAGACCATATGGTGCGCCAACGTTGGGATAAATGGGATATCGATGAGGTTTATCCGATGATTTACCACGGGTTTTACAACGAAGAAATCGATTGGATTGGTTACGCTACAAAACAAGGGGTTACCGATGTAAGGAATGAAGGTATCGTGATAAATACGGGTATTTATATGCCAGATTTCAAATCGGTTGACGAGTTGAAACAGGCTATTATGTATGCCAAAAACAACGGTGCAAAAGGCGTTACGTTTTTTGATGGCCCAACCTTAACCGATGCTTATTTAAATACGATAAAAGAAACCAAAGCCTTAATCAACAAGTAATCATGTTTAAAAATAGTTTCGTTTTAATCATAGTTTGCATGTTCTTTTTTAGCTGTGCATCGGATAAAGATGAATCCGTTACCGCTAAAAAATTAACCCATTATGTCAATCCGTTTATAGGAACCGATGGCCCCGGAAACACCTATCCCGGAGCAACAGTACCCTTTGGCATGGTGCAACTAAGTCCCGATATTGGTATTCCTGGTTGGGACCGAATTGCGGGATATTTTTATCAGGATTCCATTATTTCTGGCTTTTCGCACATGCATTTAACGGGCACCGGAGCAGGCGATTTATACGATATTTTGGTCATGCCTACCAATAGCAAGTTTAATAAGCGTATCGAAGCCAATGGTTTTAGGCCTTTTTCTAATTATTCGCACGATAAAGAAGCGGCATCACCCGGTTATTACAGCGTCGATTTATTGGATTATGGCATTAAGGCCGAAGTTACCGCCACCAAACGCACGGGCATCCATAAATACACCTTCCCGAAAGATAGCCTGTCGCAAATCCATATCGATTTGGGATATGCACTTAATTGGGACGCGCCAACCGACACCTATATTAAAGTTGTAAACAATACCACAATTGAAGGCTATCGCAAATCCACAGGTTGGGCTACAGACCAGCGCGTGTATTTTCAAATGGAATTTTCAAAACCTTTTAAATCCCATCAATTGTATCAAAATGATACGCTAACTCAAAATTCCGCGAAAGCGAAAAACACCAAAATCATTTTAAATTTCAATACAAATGAAGACGAGGTAATTGTATTAAAAACGGGACTTTCAACAGGGAATATTGAAGGTGCAAAACTATCATTAAAAACCGAAGCCCCTCATTTTGATTTTGAAACTTACAGAAAACAAGCCGATAGTATTTGGGAAAATCAATTGCAAAAAATAACGATTGAAACCCCAAACGAAACCCAAAAACATATTTTTTATACCATGCTTTACCAAAGCATGTTGGCGCCCACGCTTTTAAGCGACCATCATGGGAATTACAAAGGTGCCAACCATACCATGATGTATGCCGATGGTTACGAGCGATACGACACCTTTTCGTTGTGGGACACGTACAGAGCGGCACATCCGCTGTACACCATTATGCATCCTGAACGCGTGGTAGATATGATAGAATCTTTATTGGCGCACTACAACGAAACCGGGTTGTTGCCCGTGTGGTCCATGCAGGGTAACGAAACCAATATGATGATTGGCTATCATGCCATTCCGGTAATTGTTGACGCCTATTTTAAAGGCATCGATTTTGATGCTGAACGCGCATACGAAGCTTGTAAAGCAAGCGCGATGGATGATGGCAGGCAGATTGATGTGTATAAAAAACTAGGCTTTATTCCTGTTGATGAAGCGCACGAAAACTGGTCGGTTTCCAAAACATTGGAATATGCTTATGGCGATTGGTGTGTGGCGCAATTTGCAAAAGCTTTAAATAAAACCGATGATTACGAGTACTTTTTAAAACGCTCAGAAAATTGGAAGAACATGTACGATGCAAAGAGCACTTTTATGCGTCCGAAAGTAGAAGATGGTACGTTTATAAAAGATTTTGTGCCCAAGGATTATTCGGCTTATTTCTGCGAAAGCAACGCATGGCAATATTTTTGGTCGGTACAACACGATGTAAACGGGCTCATTAAAACCGTTGGTGGCAACGAGCGATTTGAGCAAAAGCTGGATTCGATGTTTACGTTAAATCCGTTGCCAACCGATAAATTGCCCATTTTCAGCACAGGCATGATTGGGCAATACGCACAAGGCAACGAACCCAGTCACCACGTGGCCTATTTGTACAATTACATTGATAAACCTTGGAAAACCCAAAGCAGGATACGCGAAATCCTTGAGACCCAATATAAAAATGAACCGAACGGCCATTGCGGTAATGAGGATTGCGGACAGATGTCGTCGTGGTATATTTTTAGTAGTTTGGGCTTTTATCCGGTAAATCCGGCGGAAGGTTTGTATCAATTCGGTTCACCGCTTTTTGAAGAAGCCACCATTAATCTGGAAAATGGAAAACAATTTAAAATTGAAACCATTAACAATACCGAAACCAATAAATACGTAGAATCCATTACATTAAACGGTAAGGAAATCAATAGAAATTACATCACCCACAAAGAAATAATAAACGGCGGAACGTTGGTTTTTAAAATGAACAAAACGCCCAATAAGCATTAATAAATAAATAGACTGATGAAATTAAAAGTAGTATTAGTATGCGCATTAAGTTTGATTTTTTTTGGTTGTAATACCAAGGAAACCAAGGTGTTTACCGAAAGTGATATTCAGGTTATTCCAAAACCTGAAAGCCTAAAATTAAATGAAGGGAACTTTCAGTTTAACGAAAGCACGACATTTTATGTTGCCGACGACGCACAATCTGCTGCGGCACAAATTTTAATCGACAGATTTAAAGTGGCCCAAGGATGGGATTTAAAAACGGTTGATACTCAGCCAAAATCAAATTACATTCAATTTAAAACTTCCGAAGATATTGAAGACGAAGGATATAAATTAATGGTTGAAAATGATGTGATAACGATTGAATCCAACGATTTTAACGGATTTCTATACGGTATTCAAACCTTAAGGCAATTGCTGCCACCAGCAATTGAATCGGAAACAAAAACAGCCGATGCACATTGGGTAATTCCTAATGTTGAAATAGCTGATAAACCGCGTTTTGAATGGCGTGGGTTGATGCTTGACGTGTCGCGTCATTTCTTTCAAAAGGAATATATTAAAAAAACGATTGACCGATTGGCGTATCATAAAATGAACACCTTTCATTTTCATTTGATAGACGACCAAGGTTGGCGTATCGAAATTAAAAAATACCCGAAACTTACCGAGGTTGGTGCTTGGAGAGTCGATCAGGAAGATAAGCCATGGGATGGTCGATACACGCCAGAATTAGACGAAAAGGCAACATACGGCGGTTTTTATACCCAAGAAGATATTAAAGAAATTGTGGCTTACGCCGAAACCCGTGGTGTTACCGTTGTGCCAGAAATAGAAATGCCAGCGCACGTTACCAGTGCCATTGCCTCGTATCCGGAACTGTCGTGTTTGGAAAAACCAGTGCCTGTACCATCGGGTGGTTTATGGCCAATTACCGATATTTATTGCGCAGGTAAAGATTCTACTTTCGAGTTTTTAGAAGATGTTTTGGTTGAGGTCATGGAATTATTCCCTTCAAAATATATTCATGTTGGTGGCGATGAGGCTACAAAAACCAATTGGGAAAAATGTCCGCATTGTAAAAAGCGCATGCGGGATGAACAGCTTAAATCTGTTGAAGAATTACAGAGCTATTTCATCAAGCGCATGGAGCGTTTTATTAGCTCAAAAGGACGTGTGCTTATAGGTTGGGATGAAATTTTAGAAGGCGGTTTGGCACCCGGAGCTGCAGTGATGAGCTGGCGTGGTGTTAAAGGAGGATTGGAAGCTTCGGAACAAGGTCACGATGTGGTAATGACCCCGGGAACACATTGTTATTTCGACCATTATCAAGGGCCAATGGATACTGAGCCTTTAGCATGGGGTGGTAATACGCCAGTAAGTAAAGTGTATCAATTTGATCCTATTGTTGACACCATGAGTGAAGAACAAGCCAAACATGTTTTGGGCGGTCAAGCCAATTTATGGGCAGAACATATTACGACCGAGTCCCATTCGGAATATATGATTTTTCCAAGATTGGCAGCCTTATCCGAAGCGCTTTGGAGTCCGAAAGCCAGTCGGGATTGGGATGATTTTTCATCTCGTATGGAACACCTATTTGAGCGTTACGAGCTTCAAGGCATCAATTACGCTAAAAGCGCGTACACCCTAACTTCGGATGCGCAAGTTGACGAAGCCACAAACACGATTACCGTGTCGTTGAAAAATGAGTTTCCCGTGGCCGATATTCGATATGCCTTAAATGATTCACCCCTAGATGAAACCGCAACAACTTATACGAAACCCATTGAAATCAATTCGACTACAACCATAAAAGCATCGCTTTTTGAAGATGATAAGCCCGTTGGAAAAGTATTCGAAAAAACGTTTAATTACCATAAAGCGGTTGGTAAAAAAGTAATTTATAACAATATGTACAGTGATAGTTACCAAGGAAAAGGTGCTGCAAATATGGTAAATATTGTTCGTGGTACTAAAAACTTCCACGATGGCCAATGGCAAGCGTGGATAGCCAAAGACATGGAATTGACCATAGATTTAGAAGATGAAACCGAAATTTCCAATGTTTCTGTTGGTGCCATGGAAAGCCAAGGCCCAAGTATTTATTTTCCAACGCAGGTTGAAGTATTGGTATCTAACGACGGAAAAACATTTACAAGAGTTGGAAAAATAGACCGACCTTATAAAAACAATCCAGGAATTACACTTAAAGATTTTAGCATTGATTTCGATACGCAAAAAGTGCGATTTGTTAAAGTAAAAGCTAAAAGATATAACAGAACCGATAGGGATGATGGTGTATGGATTTTTATTGACGAAATCATTGTGCGCTAAAACCATCTATCAAGCTATGGTATAGTGTTATTCGTCGAATTTTTTTTGATTAACTTTATATTCTACTTAATATAAATGTTTTACTAAAAAAAATCGGCAACAATGGCAAAAGGCAAATATTCAAATAATCGTTTTGTTTTAGTGCTCTATTTTTTAGTGCCTTTTGCCATTGTTTTATTAATAAAGTATGGTTTATCTATTTCAGATAGTTCGTACCAATCTATTGGTGAAGCAAATTCTACCGAGAAATCCAATTCAGATTCCACCGAAAAAATAAATAATCTACCGGATACCATTGATTATATATTTGATGTTAAGCCCATTTTATCAGATCGCTGTTATTTGTGCCACGGACCCGATGAAGGTACGCGCGAAGCAGGTTTAAGGCTAGACACCCAAGTTGGTGCTTTTAAGGCCATTGAAAAAGATGATCTGTATAAACACGTTATCGTGCCCGGGAACCCCGAGAACAGTAAATTGGTGTATAAAATTACCAATACCGATTTACAGCAAGTCATGCCACCACCGAGTTCTAATTTAACCTTATCGGAATACGAAAAGCAAGTTTTAATTAAATGGATAGAGCAAGGTGCAGAATGGAAATCACATTGGTCTTTTGTACCAACCGTAAAGAAAGAACTTCCCAAAGTAACAAATGAAGAATGGGCAAGTAACGCCGTTGACCGTTTTATCGCAAAACGATTGGAAAAAGAGGGCTTGAAACCATCTGAAGAGGCTTCAAAAGAGCAGTTGATTAGAAGAGTTTATTTTGATCTTACAGGGCTACCGCCATCTATAGAAGATATGGATGCGTTTTTAAATGACGAGACACCCAATGCTTACGAAAAGGTAGTTGATAAACTATTGGCATCAAAGGCCTACGGCGAGCGTATGGCAGCCACTTGGTTGGATATTTCCCGATATGCCGACACACACGGTTATCAAGATGATTTAGAGCGTGTTATGTGGCCTTGGCGCGATTGGGTAATTAGTGCTTTTAACAGAAATATTCCTTATAACGAGTTTGTTAAATGGCAGCTGGCAGGCGACTTAATACCCAATGCGACACCAGAGCAAATTGTGGCTACGGCGTTCAACAGAAATCATAAAATAACGCAAGAAGGCGGTGTGATTGATGAAGAATATCGTGTGGAATATGTTATGGATAGGGCCAATACAACATCAAAAGCCATCATGGGTTTAACCATGGAATGTGCTAGATGCCACGACCATAAATACGACCCGATTTCGCAAAAAGAGTTTTATGGGTTTTATGGTTTTTTCAATAAAGTAGATGAAAAAGGACAAATTGATTATGGCGAAATTCCTCAACCCAACATTGAAATCACCCAAAAAGAAATCGATGAAACCCTGGCATTTATAAACTTGCCAGACTCCATAAAAGCCATTAAGCTAATGGTGATGAAAGATAATGCACCCGATAGAAAAACCTATATTTTAAAACGCGGACAGTATGATGCACCGGACGAAGAAGTTGAGTTGGGCACGCCAAATTTCATTTTAAAATATTCAGATTCGCTTCCAAAAAACAGATTGGGGTTAGCACATTGGTTGTTTGATAAAGATAATGCGCTCACAGCAAGAGTTGCAGTAAACCGTATGTGGCAACACATTTTTGGTGTTGGTATTGTGTCAACTTCAGACGATTTTGGAAATCAAGGAGCCTTACCATCGCACCCGGAATTATTGGATTGGTTGGCCGTAACCTTTAGAGAAGAAGGCTGGGATATGAAAAAAATGTACAAGCGTATGGTCATGTCAAACACCTATAAACAAACATCTAAAATAACGCCCGAATTATTGGAGGTAGACCCAAGTAATGTGTTATTGGCAAGATATTCAAGAAGCAAATTAACCGCAGAAATGATACGTGATAATGCTTTGGCGGTAAGCGGTTTGTTGGTTGATAAAATTGGCGGGCCTAGTGTAAAACCCTACCAGCCACCCGGACTTTGGGCAGAAACAACATCAGGACAAGGCCTTACAAAATACATTCCAGATACTGGAGAAAACCTATACAGACGTAGTTTGTACACCTTTTGGAAACGAACCGTTCCGCCACCATCAATGATGACGTTTGATGCGCCAACCCGGGATTTTTGCGAAGTTAAACGTCAAAAAACAAGTACGCCATTACAGGCTTTGGTAATGCTTAACGACCCACAACTCATAGAAGCTGCATCGCATTTGGCTAAAAAAACATTAAAAGACAAAACATTGTCGGAAGATGAAAGGGTAAAACTGATATTTAGAAAAATAACCTCTCGTTTCCCTACGGAAGTAGAATTAGATCAACTCATTCAATATGTTGAAACCGTTGAAACTGATTTTGAAAATAATTCAGATATTAATAAAACTGAAAACACCTCAAAAACCGAATATGCTTATACCTTGCTTTCGAGTATGATTTTCAACTTGGACGAAGCCATTATTAAAGGATAAAATCATGGAAGAACTATCAAAACATTTTATAAATAATAATAGAAGGCATTTTCTAAAAAAAGTGGGCTTGGGCATTGGCGGATTAGCGGCGGCATCTTTATTAGACCCTTTTCCTTCCTTCGGAAATAATAGTCAACTAAATCCAACGGGTTTAAATTTACCCCATTTTGCACCAAAAGCAAAACGTGTTATCTACTTATTCCAAAGTGGTGGCCCTTCACAATTAGAGCTTTTCGATTACAAACCACTATTAAATAAAATGCGCGGACAAGACCTTCCGGATTCCGTTAGACAAGGGCAACGTTTAACGGGAATGACCTCGGGCCAAGAAAGTTTCCCGTTAGTTGGCAGCAACTTTAAATTCGATCAATATGGCGAATCTAGAGCGTGGGTAAGTAGTTTGATGCCTTACACGGCCAAGGTTGTAGATGAGTTGTGTTTTATAAAATCAATGCACACCGAAGCTATAAATCACGATCCGGCCATTACTTTTTTTCAAACAGGTTCCCAACAACCCGGTCGACCAAGTTTAGGGTCGTGGATGAGTTACGGATTGGGAAGCCTTAATGATAATTTGCCCACATTTTCAGTGTTATTATCCAGAGGCACCGGTCGCCCTTTTTCTCAACCGCTGTATTCTCGACTTTGGGGCAATGGGTTTTTAAGCTCTTTACATCAAGGGGTTCAATTTAGGTCGGGTAAAGATCCGGTACTTTATTTAAAAGACCCCGATGGCATGTCGAGAGCCCAACGGCGCGCCATGCTCGACCATATTAGCGAATTAAACCAAAAACAAGAGGCCGAATTTGGTGACCCAGAAATCAATAGTCGCATTGCGCAATACGAAATGGCATATCGCATGCAAACTTCGGTTCCAGAAACCATGAATATTGAAGAAGAACCAGAGCACATCATCCAAATGTATGGTGCAAATGCCATGGTTCCCGGTACTTATGCAGCAAACTGTTTGTTGGCCAGACGCATGGCCGAACGCGATGTGCGGTTTATACAATTGTATCACATGGGTTGGGACCAGCATTTCGATTTACCTTCACAAATAGAAAAACAGGCTAAAGATATTGATCAGGCTACGGCGGCACTCATTATGGATTTAAAACAACGCGGATTACTTGAAGATACTTTAGTGGTTTGGGGTGGCGAGTTTGGACGAACCAATTATAGCCAAGGGACTTTAACCGATATGAATTACGGCAGGGACCATCATCCAAAATGCTTTACCATGTTTATGGCCGGCGGCGGTGTAAAACCCGGATTTACTTACGGAGAAACCGATGATTTTGGTTATAACATTGCCAAAGACCCTATGCATGTACACGATTTGCAGGCCACGATAATGCATTTAATGGGGGTTGACCACACCAAATTCACGTACAAACACCAAGGCAGACGCTTTAGGCTCACCGATGTTTCGGGGCACGTGGTTCACGATATTTTATCCTAAGATTTTACTATGAGCCGCAGACAATTTTTAAAGCAGTCGTCATTGTTTTCATTGGGCATATTAACTTATCCCATGTCTGGTAATGCATTGGAATTTTCTAAAAACGATGTGATTATTGGGCACAATACGCACCGCTATAAAGTCAATATGAACTGGGGAAATCTCGATACACTAAAAACACCTGTAAAAGATTGCCACGAAATGGTTCAAGATTCAAAAGGGCGCATCGTTTTGTTAACCAACCACACAAAAAACAATATCATTATTTACGATAAATCCGGTAAACTCGTTTCAACTTGGGGAACACAATATCCGGGTGGTCATGGGTTGACTTTAATGAAAGAAAACGGCGAGGATTTTTTGCTGATTACAGATTACGAAAGGCACCAAGTGATAAAAACAACTATAGACGGAAAAGTGGTTTTTGAAATTGATTATCCTGCGGAAACAGGAAAATATAATGACAAAGCGGAGTTTAAACCTACCGAAACAACCGTTTTGGAAAACGGGGATTTTTATGTGGCCGATGGGTACGGAAATCAGTACATATTGCATTATAATCACAAAGGGGAACTGCTCAATGTTTTCGGCGGACGCGGCACAGAAAACGGTCAGTTTTTAAACGCCCACGGAATTTGCTATGATAATAGGGATAAAAACAAGCCATCACTTTTAATTTCGGCCAGGGAAATGAATGTGTTAAAACGATTCGATTTAAAGGGCAACTATTTGGAATCCATTCCAGTTCCGGGTGCATTAATTTGCCGACCGGTAATTCATAAAAACGATATTTATTTTGCGGTGCTAAAATCTAAGAACGCACCTAATAGCGATTCTGGTTTTTTATTGATTATGAACGAAAAAAACGAGGTTGTTTCGTGTCCCGGAGCAACCTTGCCAGAATACAAAAACAATACCTTAGAAGAGTTATATCAAACCGTAAGATTGTTCCAGCATCCGCACGATGTATGTATTGATGACGACGAAAATATTTATGTGGCACAATGGAATTCGGGTCAAACCTATCCTATAAAACTAACGCGTGTATGAGATTGTTAATACAATTATGCTTTGTGTTTTTTGTGATGCTTAGTTGCAAACAGCCAACCGAAACCAAGTTTTTACAGCAAAACACCATTAGTTTAGCACAACCCCGCGTTATAACCAACAAAACGTTTATTGATTCTTTTGTTACCATTCAAGCGCAGTTAAAGGTAGATGATGTGGTTATCCGTTACACCTCAAATGGAGAGGAACCCAGTTTGAATTCGGAAAAATACACGCAGCCCATTCAAGCTGTAAATCCTGGAGTTTATAAATTTAAAGCCTTTCATAACCATTGGAAACCAAGCGAGGTTACCGAGGTTGAACTCTTTAAAAAATGCCTATCAGCCGATGGTATTTTATGGCACTCAAAAGCCTCGGAAAAGTATAATGGACAAGGTGAAAAAACACTAATCAATCAAACCAAAGCATCATTGAATTTTACGGATAATGAATGGGTTGGATTTGACACCACCGCAATTTCGACCGTTAAATTCAACAAAAAAACCTATGTAAAATCTGTTACAATAAGTTATTTGAACGATGCGGCATCATGGATATTTCCTCCAGAACGAATTATACTGTTTATCAATAACGATTTAAAAAAAGAATACGTTATAAAACCGTTAAACCAACTTGTTGACAGAAAAAACGAAACGGTAATAATTCCTGTTGAAGCTGAAGTTTCATCATTAAAAATTCAAGTGAATAACCGGCAATCCATACCAGAATGGCACGAAGGAAAAGGACAAAAAGCATGGTTGTTTATAGACGAATTTATTTTTAACTAATACTTATAATTTGAGGATGATTAAAAACTTTAAAACACAAATTATTTTTATTATATGCGTATTTGTTTTTAATGCGACTTATGCCGATAATGCCGAAGAAGTTCCAAGATTTGTGTTGGCATTAGGGCGCTTTCATCCATTAATTTTACACTTGCCAATTGGCGCATTATTGCTTACTTTTTTCTTGGATGTTATGGGAAGATTACGAAAAAACTATCCCAAAACCACCATAAAATACGCTTTGGGGTTTTCATCATTTTTTTCAATTTTAGCCTGTATTTTAGGCTACTTTTTATCTTTAGAAGGTGGTTATTCAGAAGATGTATTGGATGTTCATTTTTGGACCGGAATAACATCAGCTGTTTTAATTACCATGTTATTTCTCTTGGCCGACAAAAAAGGAAAACTCATCAAGCAATTATTCTTTCCTTTTTTTGTAGTCACTTTGGTTTTAATAAGTGTCGCGGGGCATTACGGTAGTGTTTTAACACATGGCGATAATTTTATAACAGAACATATAAAACCTTTGCCAAAAGCAAAAACCATCACACATATTGATAGTTTGAATATGTATGAAGATGTGGTTTTAAAAATATTTGATGATAAATGTATTCAATGCCATAATACCTCAAAAAGAAAGGGCGAATTGGCATTGCATTCCAAAGAAAGTATATTAAAAGGTGGTGAATCTGGCGATGTTATCACACTAGGAAATGCAGGCGAAAGCATGTTGTATAAACATCTTTTGTTGCCAATTACCGATGAAAAACATATGCCGCCCGAAGGAAAGCCTCAACTAACTAAAGACGAAATTTGGCTTATTGAATATTGGTTAAATAAGAGCAAAAACTTTAATACTAAGGTGGTCGCTATGCCAAAAAACGATACTTTAAATATACTGCTCAACAACTATTTGGTTTTCAATAAAAAGAAAATTAAAGAGGCTACATTGAGTGATATTCAAACGGTTGAAACCGCTGGGTTTTTAGTTCGGAAATTAGTGCCCAATCAACCGGAATTATGGGTAAAATTCAACAAAGACAGTATATCCAAAAAAGCGTTTAAAACCTTGGCAAATTTAAAAGAACAAATTGTAGAATTGGATTTGAGCAACTCTGCGTTAACGGATGCCATGACATCGGAAATTACAAAATTTAATAATTTGGAAAAGCTCGATGCGAGTACCACTCAAATTACCGATAAAACTTTATCGTATTTAAAGGATTTAAAAGCGCTTAAAACATTAAATTTAGTTAACACAGCGGTGAGTGAAAAGGGTTTGAATCAACTACTTTCATCCAATCCTTTGGAAAATATTTTTGTATGGAAAACAGGCGTAACCAAAACCGAAGCAAGGCAAATTCAAGATAAATTCAAGGTCAATTTAAATAACGGTATAGCTCAAGATTTTGTAGAGATTACGCATCTAAAAGCACCAGAATTACTAACCAAAAACACCTTGTTTACCGATACCATCTCCGTTCGGTTGGATTCAAAATTAAAAGCTACAAAAATTTTCTATACCCTAGACGGTACCGAGCCAGATTCAACGGCTTTGGTTTACAAAACTCCAATTTTAATCGATACCACTACACGTGTCGCCATAAAAGCCTATAAAAATGGTTGGTTGCCCAGTAAAACAATAAAAACAGACTTTATAAAAGTAAACCATAAAGTCGTGGATTATGCCGTTTTGCACAATCCTGAAAAACAATATTTCGGGCCAAAAAAGCTGTTTGATTTTAAATTAGGGTCTGAAAACTTTAAAGATGAAAAATGGAATGGTTACCTTGGTAACGACTTAAACGCAACCATAGATTTGGGCGATAAAAAAACTGTTAACGCCATTTCGGTTAATTGTTTAGGACGATCTAGAGATTGGATTATGTTTCCAAAAACCATTCAAGTTTTTGCATCTTCAAACAAAACCTCTGGGTTTAAACTAGTTGGCTCTTTGTCGATTAAAGAAGATGAAAAAAACGATTCGACAAAAATAAAACAGTTTATGGTAAAAATGCCAAAACCTACTGAGGCACAATACTTTAAAGTGATTGCTAAAAACCCTAAAACATTACCAAAATGGCATGAAGGTTCTGGCAATCCACCTTGGATATTTGTTGATGAAGTTATAATTTGGTAACATTGAAAACGGACTAATAATTGAACTAAAAATGATAAGATTAAACGCTAAAATTATACTAATTTTAAGTGTGCTTTTTTTTATGGCATGCGATAAAAAAACCAATACTGTTGTAGTTAAAAGCCAACAAGCAGAAAATCTGATTGACCATGTAAATCCGCTTATGGGTACAGATTCAGAGTTTAGCTTATCCAACGGAAACACCTATCCAGCCATTGCAACCCCGTGGGGCATGAATTTTTGGACGCCGCAAACCGCCAAAATGGGCGACGGATGGGCTTACAAATACGACGACTATACCATTAGAGGCATCAAACAAACCCACCAACCAAGTCCTTGGATTAACGATTACGCAGCTTTTTCGTTAATGGCGGTAACGGGCGATTTAAAATATAAAGAAGACGAGCGCATTTCTTATTTTTCGCATAAAGCAGAAGTGGTTAAGCCCAATTATTATAGCGTCTATCTCGCAGATTATGATGTAACAGCCGAGGTTTCGCCAACCGAACGTGCGGCGCATTTCAGATTTACATTCCCAGAATCTGATTCGTCTTTTATTTTGTTGGATGCTTTTTTTAAAGGCTCGATGGTAAAGATTATCCCCGAGGAGCGTAAAATAATTGGTTATTGCCGTAACAACAGTGGCGGGGTGCCAGATAATTTCCACAACTATTTTGTAGCTGAATTTGATAAGGATTTTGAGCTAAACCACACTTGGGGCGACGATTGGAATCTCGTTAAAAACTCAATAAATAATGAAGGCGAACATGTGGGCGCCATTATAGGTTTTAAAACCAAAAAAGGCGAGCAGGTTCATGTAAAAGTAGCCTCGTCATTTATTAGTCATGAGCAAGCGGCATTAAATTTAAAGACCGAAATTGGTAACGATTCCTTCGAAAACACTAAGGAAAAAGCTAGAGCGGCTTGGGAAAAAGAGTTGCAGAGAATCGTTATTGAAGACGATAATATCGATAATATCAGAACTTTTTATTCCTGTTTATACCGTGTTTTGTTATTTCCACGGAAGTTTTACGAATACGATGCCAACGGTAATATTATGCATTATAGCCCATACAATGGCGAGGTTTTACCGGGTTACATGTTTACCGATAACGGGTTTTGGGACACTTTTAGAGCCGTATTCCCATTCTTTAATATGATGTATCCTGAGCTAAACACCCAAATTATGGAAGGTTTGGCAAACACCTATAAAGAGTCTGGTTGGCTGCCAGAATGGGCAAGCCCCGGACATCGCGATTGCATGATTGGTTCAAATTCCGCCACTATTGTTGCCGATGCCTTTTTAAAAGGAAATATGAATAAAAAAGATGTAGAAGTCTTGTTTGAAGCTGTTTTAAAAAATGCAAATGTGGGCGATGGTCGTCCGGAAAATTCTGTTGGTCGTGCCGGTTTAAGCTATTACAACACGTTGGGTTATGTGCCTTACGATGTGGGTATTCACGAAAATGCCGCACGAACATTGGAATATGCATTCGCCGATTTTACCATTGCAAAAATGGCTGAAAAATTAGGGAAACAAAATCTGGCTAAGGATTTTTACAGCAAATCCAATAACTATAAAAATTTGTTCGACCCGTCAACAAACTTGATGCGTGGCAAAAATGAAGATGGCACATTTCAAACACCATTTAATCCTTTAAAATGGGGCGATGCCTTTACCGAAGGAAACAGTTTGCACTATACTTGGTCGGTTTTTCACGATACCCAAGGCTTGATTGATTTAATGGGCGGCAAAGCAAATTTTGAAGCTAAATTAGATGAGGTTTTCGATATGCCACCAGATTTTGATGCCTCGTATTACGGATTCACCATTCACGAAATCCGCGAAATGCAAATAGCCAATATGGGCAATTATGCGCACGGTAATCAACCCATTCAGCACATGATTTACCTGTACAATTACGCCAATGCATCGTATAAAGCACAAGAAAAAGTACGGGATGTGTTAACTAAATTATACAGCGCTACACCCGATGGGTATTGTGGTGATGAGGATAATGGGCAAACATCGGCGTGGTACGTGTACGGCGCTTTAGGCTTTTATCCGGTAACGCCTGGAATCAATCAATATGTTATAGGCAGTCCGTTGTTCAAAAAAGCGACCCTTCAATTGGAAAATGGAAATACCTTTAAAATTTCAGCCCCTAACAATTCAAAAGACAGTGTTTTTATAGAAGGTGTTTTATTGAACGGAAAACCGTGGAACAACAGTTTTGTCAATTTTGAAGATATTCAGAATGGCGGTCATTTGGAATTTGATATGAATAGTACACCAAATAAGGACTGGGCCAACAAGCCGGAAAACACGCCGTTTTCAATGAGCAAATCAGTTAAAGAATAAAAAAATATAACAGATTATTATGAATAAATACAGATGGCTATTGGTTTTTGCAATCGGATTTTTGTTAAGCAGTCAAGCACAAAACCCCGTCGATTATGTCAATCCGTTTATAGGCACGTCCAATTTTGGAGCCACAAATCCAGGTGCCATCGCACCAAGGGGAATGGCAAGTGTATCGCCTTTTAATGTGGCGGGACCGCAAAATTTACCACTTGAAAAAGATAGCGGTTGGTTATCCAATCCGTATGTTAACGAAAACACGTTTTTAACAGGTTTTTCCCATGTGAATTTAAGTGGTGTGGGCTGCCCCGATTTGGGTGTTATTTTAACGATGCCAACCACTGGCGAGCTTAAAACCAATCATTTGGAGTATGGGAGTACGTATGATTTTGAGCTTGCAAAACCAGGTTATTACAGCGTTATGTTATCAAAATATAAGGTGAAAACCGAGGTTACGGCTACAACACGTGTTGGTGTGAGCAAGTATTCATTCCCCAAAGGGCAATCTAATATTTTAATCAATTTAGGATTGGGTTTGACCAATGAAGAAGGCGCCACGGTTAAAATTGTATCGCCCACCGAAATTGAAGGCATGCGCAATGTTGGATCATTTTGTTATTACAAACCAGAAGAATCCTATCCGGTGTATTTTGTGGCCAAATTCAGTAAACCTGCCGATGATTTTGGCGTTTGGAAAACCCCGAGAACATACGATGGTGTTGAAGCACAGTGGATGCCTTACAACGGAAAAACGCGCTTGTACAAAAACTATCGAAAAGAGGTGATTGGCGATAGTATTGGAAGCTATTTTACCTATCATTTTGAAAAGCCTACAGAAGTAGAGGTAAAGATAGGCGTGTCTTACGTAAGTATTGAAAACGCCCGGGAAAATCTTGAAAAAGAAACCCAATCGTTAACCTTTAACGAGATTTATAAAAATACCGCTTCAAAATGGAACGATTTATTGTCTAAAATAGAAGTTGAAGGCGGCACAAAAGATGATAAAACTATTTTTTATACGGCATTATATCACACTTTAATTCACCCAAATACCTTGAATGATGTGAATGGCGAATACCCAACTATGGCAAAACGCGAAACCGCTAAAACGGATGGTACGCGATTTACCGTGTTTTCATTTTGGGATACTTACAGAAATCTGCATCAATTGATGTCGTTGGTCTATCCGAAGCAACAATCGGATATGGTAAAAAGCATGCTCAATATTTACGATGAAAGCGGTTGGTTGCCTAAATGGGAACTCAATGCCACCGAAACCACAACCATGGTAGGCGATCCCGCGGGCATTGTTTTGGCCGATACTTATTTGCGCGGTATTCAGGATTTTGATATTGAAAAAGCCTATGAAGCCATGCGAAAAAGTGCCACACAACTAGAAAATAACCCATTGCGCCCAGGCATTAAAGACTATATTGAAAAAGGTTATTTAACCACAAAAACCACAAAAAGCGGCTCGGTTTCTACCACGCAAGAATATAATATCAGTGATTTTGCCCTAGCGCAATTGGCGAAAACATTGGGTAAAAAGGAGGACTATAAAATGTTTTCAAAACGCTCGGTGACGTACAGAAACCTGTTTGATAAAGAATTCAATTTATTACGCCCCAAAAACGATGATGGCTCATGGCTTTCGCCATTTAACCCGAATAAAGGTGCCAATTTCGAAAAGAATTTAGGCTTTATTGAAGGCAATTCGTGGCAATATACCTTTATGGTGGCACACGATACCGAGTATTTAATGAAACTTATGGGTGGTAAAAAAAACTACGTTGCAAAATTGGATGAGGTTTTTGATAAAAACCAGTTTGATATGGCAAACGAACCCGATATTGCCTATCCGTATTTATACAATTATGCCAACGGCTACGCGTGGAAAACCCAAGAGCGCGTTTCGCAATTAATTGATGAATATTTTACCAATAAGGCCGCAGGTTTACCCGGAAATGACGACACAGGCACTATGAGTGCGTGGTTAATTTACAGCATGATGGGAATTTATCCCGTATCGCCCGCAGACCCTATGTACACCATAACTACACCGCGATTTGATAAAATAACCATTCATTTAGATACCAGATATTACAAGAATAACACATTGATAATTGAGAAAAACGGCACCGGAAAATTACAATCGTATACTATTAACGGTAAAACCAATAAGTCCTTTTTCGTGAGCCATGAAGCGCTTACCAATGCGCCAAAAATTCAGTTTAATTTAAAAGAATGATGGATGTTTAAATCGTTTAACGCATATTTATCGAAGGCTGTTCATTGCTTGTTGATTGTGTTTGTTATGTTTTCTTGCGAAGACAAAAACATCACTTTAGTCAATAATGGAGCATCCAATTATGAGATTGTTTTTTTGGGTGAAGCCACTCAAAGCGCATATCAATCTGCCGAAACTCTTCAAGAGTACATTCAAAAAATTTCAGATGTTTCCGTAGACATTGTTGACGAAAGTTCTCAAAACACGAATAAACATAAAATATATGTTGGCCATAATTCAAATGAAAATCTAAACAAACATCAAATTCAAATAAAATCCGACAAAGAAAATATTTTTATCTCAGGCGGTTCAGATGAAGCCCTTAGAAATGCGGTTTACGAATTTCTCGAACGGTTTTTAGGCTGTAAATGGTACGCGCCAAATGTTGAGGATGTTCCAAAGAAATCAACAATCAGTTTAAACAAAAATTTAAACTACACCTACACACCACAAATAACAACCCGAACAGTTCACTCCAGATTGTTTTACGAAAACGAAAAATTTGCAGCGCAACATAAAGTAACCACAAAGGCATTTCCGTATTACGTGCCATCGGCAAGAGTGCACACGTTTAATAAGTTTATTCCCGAAGAAAAATTTTATAAATCGAACCCAGAATATTTTGCGCTTCGCGGAAACAAACGCTTGCCAACGCAATTGTGTTTAACCAATGCCAAGGTGCTGGATATGGTTAAAGACTCGGTACAGAGTTTATTTAAACAATACCCTGAAGCTTCGGTGATTTCGGTAAGTGGCAATGACAATACCCAATTTTGCGAATGCGGAAATTGTAAAAAAATAGATGACGAAGAAGGCAGTCATGCCGGTACCATAATTCGTTTTGTAAACGAGGTTGCAAAGACATTTCCAGAGAAAACCATTTCAACTTTAGCCTATCAATACACCAGAAAACCTTGTAAAACAAAGCCTTTAAAAAATGTATTGATTACTTTATGTTCTATTGAATGCGACAGAAGCGCGCCAATTACCCAAAAATGCACCGATTTTGCTGATGATTTAAAAGGCTGGAGCAAACTTACCGATAACATTAGAATTTGGGATTACACCACACAATTCACCAATTTTTTAGCGCCATTTCCTAATTTTAATACGCTACAGCCCAATATTCAGTTTTTTAGAGACCATAACACCAAATGGGTTTTTGAACAGCACAGTAGCAACCCGAGCGAGTTGTTCGAATTGCGGTCGTATGTGATGGCGAAACTGCTTTGGAATCCCGATGCCAATGTCGATGATATCATCACGGAATTCACCAATGGCTATTATCACGAAGCCGGTCCTTTTGTAAAATCTTATGTCGATTTAATTCATATGGAACTCAAAAATTACCCGGATTTTTTCCTGTTTTTATATGGCGATCCGTCGCAAGCATTTGATGCCTATTTAAATCCTGATTTATTAAAGCAATACGTCACTTTTTTTAATGATGCCGAAAAAGCGGTAGCCAATATACAAGACATTTTAAAGCGAGTAAAAGTGGCACGATTGAGCATTGATTATGCGGTTTTAGAAGCGTGTAGAAAAAGTGTTTCTGAAGATTTTACCATTACCGAAACCACTAAAGCTTTGGTTGAAAATTTCATGTCTGTTTGTAACGAAGCCAATATCACCTTAATGAACGAGATGGGTTACACGGTTACAGATTACGGCAATGCCTATTTAAAATCTATTGAAGTGGCTTTGCAACCCAACATAGCTTCGGGCAAAAAAGTAACGCTTTTAACCAAGCCTAAAAAGTATGCCAATGAGGATCCGCAGGCATTAACCGATGGCGCTTTGGGCGGCAGTAATTTTTATTCCAATTGGTTGGGTTTCGAGGGCAATCATTTAGAGGCTATTATCGATTTGGATGAAAAAAAGGAAGTGAAATCGATTTCAACAGCCTTTCTGCAAGTTACCAATCATATCGTGTTTTTTCCTAAAGAAGTAACCTATTACGGTTCGGTTGATGGGAAAAACTATTCAAAATTAGGAACGGTTTTAAATCAATTTCCGCTAAACAAAAAGAGCAAAATAAACGATATTCAGTATTTTGATTTGAACATAAAACCATCTCAATGGCGGTATTTAAGAATTAAGGCAGAAAGCTTAAAACATGCTCCGTATTGGCACCATGGTGCAGGTTTGCCATCGTGGATTTTTGCAGATGAAGTTATTGTAAATTAAAAAGCGATGATTTTAAAAAAGGTAATAATAGTGATAGCGATTTGTTTTTTTCAGACAGCCATAGCGCAATCCTATAAAATAATGACGTACAATATAAAGTACGACGACCCCAATGGTGGCGAAAATAAATGGTCATTAAGAAAGGATTTTTTAAGTAATCAAATCGCGTACAATAATCCGGATGTTTTCGGAATACAAGAAGGTTTGCATCATCAAGTGCAGTTTTTAGACAGTCTTTTTGTTGATAATGCTTATATTGGAATTGGACGTGATGACGGCAAAACAAAAGGTGAGTACAGCGCCATTTTTTATAATAAAGAAAAATTCAGTATTTTAAAAGAAGGGACATTTTGGTTATCGGAAACGCCCAATAAAGTTTCGGTTGGTTGGGATGCATCCATGGAGCGCATTTGCACGTACGGCTGGTTTGAAGACAAAGCAACAAAGCAACAGTTTTTTGTGTTTAATACACATTTTGACCACATTGGAAAATTGGCAAGAGCAAAAAGTGCGGCGTTGATTCTTGAAAAAACAAAAGCTCTGAATCCCGATAATTTGCCAGTAATCGTTATGGGGGATTTTAATTTAAAACCTGAAGAAGAACCTATAAAATTGCTTTCAAAGGCTTTAAATGATTCTGAAAAAGTAAGTATATCAAAACCTTTTGGGCCAACGGGAACCTTTAATGGGTTTAAGTTTAACAAACCGGTTTCAGATAGAATCGATTATATTTTTACAAGTAAACAAAATATTAAAGTATTAAAATATGCGGTGTTAAGCGACTCAAAAGATTGTAAATATCCGTCCGATCATTTACCCGTTATCATTAATTTAAAATTTATAACCTCTCAAAATAATTAATAAAAAAATGGAATTTAAAAGTATTATAAAAGCTTGCTTTTTAGTGTTTTGCATCAGTATGTTTGCACAAGATAATAACACCGTTGTTCAGGTATTTAACAAACAACCCTTAAATTTTGGAGGTGAAAAAGGTACTGATACCGAAGCGCACATGCTGCAAAGCGGACGTATAGTTTATAAAAAAGTAACCGTACCAAATTTCCCCAACGGGACCGATGTAAGTATAAAGCTAACGGTTCGCTCCAATGGCGACCGTTGGGATAAATCGGGGTCTTGTTTTGTGGTTGCAGACCCCAAACTTATTTCAATTTTAGATGTTTCAAAAGGTGATAAAGAGTTTCCTCAAGATTCTTATAAAGCCGAAAATCACGCGGGTATCGTTTCAGGGGAAACTTACCAGCCGGTTGTGGAACTCATGCGGTTTATGACACCTTTTGGCGTTGGTTTTTATAGCGATAATAGAGTAAAATACCGCCGACCGGTGTATATCCCAAGTTGGGAAAAGGAAGTGGTTTGGGAGCATGATATTTCGCAGTTAAAAGATTTGGTTTCCAACACCTTTTACATCGGTATTTGGATAGATTCTTGGACGGCTGAAGGTTATAATTTCGACTTGCAATTATCCTATTCCAACCGAGAGAGAAAAACACTTAAAGTGTTGCCATTGGTAAATTCGATACCTTATGTAAATGGGCAGCCTATTCCGGACATTTTTGCTAAAGAACCTTTAATTCATAATTTCAATATGAATAAAAATGCAAAAAATGTAAAGTTGCATTACATCACGACAGGCCATGGCGGACATAGTGGTGGCGACGAATTCATCAAAATTAAAAACAGTGTTTATTTTGATAATGCATTAGTTTTGGATACCATTCCGTGGCGAGATGATTGCGCATCGTTTAGAAGATTCAACCCAACCGCTGGCGTATGGATTAAAAAAGATTCGGCGGCATACTACGAGTATAAAACCCAAAAACGGGCCATTAAAGTGATTGAAGAACGCATTGCATCATCCGATTTATCGCGCTCAAATTGGTGCCCTGGATCATCGGTAAAACCTATGGTTGTTCCATTGGGTGATTTAGAAAAAGGTGAACATCAGCTTAAAATAAAAATACCGGCAACACCTGTAGATGGCGACAAATTAAACCATTGGTTGGTATCTGCCTATTTAACTTATGAAGAATAATATCATTTAAAAGGTTTAAAGGCTGTTTCCTTGCAAAAAAAGTATTGGTTAAGGTGTTTTAAATGCTAGTTTGATGCATACAAGATGTTTATTTTTGTTTATGCACTAAATGTTAATACATTCTATTTATTAGCAAAACAAAGAAACGAATACTTTAATTATAAGCTTTGAAAAATAATTTAATCATATCTCCTTCAGATAATGTTGCGGTAGCCTTATCCAATATTAATAAAGGCGAAGTATTATCAATAAAAGGAAAACAAGTCAGTCTTGTTGAAGATATACCCGTAAAACATAAATTTACTTTACATGCTCTAAATAAAGGCGATGAGGTAACCATGTATGGTGTGCCCGTTGGAAAAGCCACAACTTCCATAAAAAAAGGGGCTTTAATTACCACCGAAAATTTAAAACATAGTGCGGCGCCCTATAAATTTAGAAACTTTGATTATCAATATGAAAAACCTTCGATTGATGGATTATCTGAAAAAACATTTTTAGGCTATCATAGAAATGACGGGCAAGTTGGTACGGCAAATCATTGGATATTTATACCCATGGTATTCTGCCAAAATCGAAATTTAAAGGTGTTAAAAGAAGCGTTTGAAGCAGAGTTGGGCTTTAAAAAAGAAAATCCGTACCGACTAAAATTAAGGAGTTTGGTTCACGGCGGTGACGACGCTTCTTATGAAGAAGAAAAGCTGTCGCAAAAAGTTTTTAAAAATATTGATGGCATAAAATTTTTAACCCACGAAGGCGGTTGCGGAGGCACAAAAGACGATGCACAAGCCTTAGTGAATTTATTGGCGGGTTACATTAAAAACCCAAATGTAGCAGGCGCAACGGTAATGAGTTTAGGGTGTCAGCATGCACAAATAAGCATGTTGGAAGAGGCCTTGAAAGAACGTTTTAAAACCGATAAGCCCGTGCTGTATTTTGAGCAACAACAATATGCCACCCAAAACGACATGCTTTCAAAGGCCATAAAAGACACCTATAAAGCATTGGAAGAAGTAAATAAAATTGAAAGGCAGCCAGCGCCTTTAAGCAAGTTAAGTATAGGATTGGAATGCGGCGGGTCCGATGGGTTTTCCGGCATTACAGCAAACCCGCTAATGGGCGTAGTATCGGATAAAATCAATGCTATTGGCGGAAGAAGCATTCTATCGGAATTTCCAGAATTGTGCGGCGTGGAGCAAGATTTAATCGATAGATGTCCAACCGAAGAAATAGCCAATAAGTTTATCCATATTATGGAAAGCTATAACGACCAAGCTGAAAAAGTGGGCTCGGGTTTCGATATGAATCCGTCTCCGGGCAATGTTCGAGATGGTTTAATTACCGATGCCATAAAATCTGCTGGGGCAGCCACAAAGGGCGGACGAAGCCCAATTGCAGATGTAATTGATTATGGCGAATATGCTACAAAACAAGGTTTGAATTTATTGTGTACGCCAGGAAACGATGTAGAATCTACAACAGGTTTAGCAGGTTTTGGCGCCAATATTATTTTGTTTTCTACAGGCTTGGGCACACCAACGGGCAATGCCATTTGTCCGGTTATCAAAATTTCATCCAATTCGATGTTGCCTGCAAAAATGAAAGATATTATAGATTTTGATGCGGGCCGGTTAATTTCTGAACAAGCCAGTCAAGAAGAGCTTTCAGAAGAACTCATCGATTTAATTATTGAAGTGGCTAGCGGAAGACATCTAACTTGCGCCACAAAATTAGGTCAAGATGATTTTATTCCGTGGAAAAGAGGTGTATCGCTATAAATCCTTATAAAACCTAGGTTCAAATGAAGAATACGTTAAAATTATTTGTTTGTGTCATATTACTGTTCTGTGTTCATTTCATGTTTTCCCAAGACCATTATGTGCCTTCAAAAGAAAATTTGGAAGCCAGAAAAGCATTTCAAGACGATAAGTTTGGGATGTTTATTCATTGGGGCGTTTACAGTATTTTAGGCGATGCCGAATGGGTCATGCACTACCAAAATATACCGGTAAGCCGTTACGAATTATTGCCCACGTTTTTCAATCCTCAGGATTTTAGCGCCGAAGCCATCGTACAGCTCGCCAAAGATGCAGGTATGAAATACATTACCATTACCACAAAACACCACGATGGTTTTGCGATGTACGATTCCAAAATATCCGATTATAATATTGTAAAGGCAACGCCTTATGGTAAAGATATTTTTAGGGCACTTGAGCAAGAGTGTAAAAAACAGGGCGTAAAATTATACGCCTATTATTCGCAACTCGATTGGCATCATCCAGATTATTACCCAAGAGGATGGACGGGCAGAAACGTTGACCGACCAGAGTCTGGAAATTGGGATAATTACTTAAAATATCAGAACGCACAAATTAAAGAACTTGCCGAAAACTATGATATTGCAGGGTTTTGGTTTGATGGGTGGTGGGATCAAGCGCCGGATAAAAAAGACTGGCATAAAGCCGTAAAATATAGGATAGAAGGCACAGAGTGGAAGTTGGAGGAGACTTATAAGATGATTCACGATGTAAATTCGGCTTTGCTAATTGGTAATAACCATCACGAATTGCCATTTCCCGGAGAAGATTTTCAAATGTTCGAAAAAGATTTGCCGGGAAAAAACACCACAGGTTTTGGTGGTGCGGAAATAGGAAAACTACCTTTAGAAACCTGTGAAACCATTAACCATTCTTGGGGTTTCAGCTTGCAAGATGGAAAACATAAATCTGTAGAAGATTTAATTAAATATGTGGTTAAAGCGGCAGGGAACAATGCTAATTTTTTATTGAATGTTGGCCCGATGCCTAACGGGAAAATTCAAGAAGAACACATAGAACGGTTACGGGCCGTTGGTACTTGGTTAAAAGAAAACGGCGAAACCATTTACGGTACTCGTGGTGGTATTATTGCATCTACCGAAAATTATGTGTCCACACAAAAAGGCAAAACACTCTATTTACATGTTTTAGATAATGACGTTGATACGATTAAAATCGATAATTTTAAAGCACGGATTAAAAAAGTCGTATTATTTAAAGACAAAAGCAAAATAAAATATGTATTAAAACAAGAACAATTAACAATTCATCTTCCTGAAAACAATAAGGAAGCTGTTGATACCATTATAGAAATTACATTAAAATAAAAAGGAAATAAATAATGTCAAAGTTTAGTTTAAAAGGAAAATCGGCTATAATAACCGGTGGCGCAAGTGGTATTGGTAAAGCTATTTCCACAACATTTGCACAACAGGGTGCACATATCCATATTTTGGAATTTAATAAAGAAAGTGGCGAGCAAACGATTGAAGAAATTAAAAATGCCGGCGGGAAAGCAAATTTTTACGCATGCGATGTTTCCAATCACAAGCAAGTGCAGGAAATTATTGGTGCTATTGCCAAAAATAATAATATCGATATATTGGTCAATAACGCAGGCATTGCCCATGTTGGAAATGTTGAACAGACCGAAGAATCAGATTTAGACCGTGTTTACAACGTTAACGTAAAAGGCGTTTACAACTGCATTTATGCCACCATCCCAAAAATGAAAGCCCAAGGCGGTGGCGTAATAATCAATATGGCATCCATTGCATCGTCGGTTGGAATTTCCGATCGTTTTGCGTATTCCATGTCTAAAGGTGCCGCTTTAACGATGACGTACTCTGTGGCTAAAGATTATGTAAACGAAAACATTCGTTGTAACTGTATTTCGCCTGCACGTGTACACACGCCTTTTGTTGATGGTTTTATTAAAAAGAATTATCCGGGAAAAGAAGATGAAATGTTCGAAGCCCTATCAAAAACCCAGCCTATAGGCAGAATGGGAAAACCTGAGGAAATCGCAAATTTAGCCTTATATTTATGTTCAAACGAAGCCTCGTTTATTACGGGAACAGACTTCCCAATAGATGGTGGTTTTATAAAATTAAATGGGTAATGATTAAAAATAGAATGTTATTGATTTGTGCTTGTTTTTTATTGACAGCATCAACTTTTGCACAACAGAAAACAGAAGCAGAGTATATTAAGAATATTACCGAACGTCCATATCCACAATGGTTTAAAGATGCCAAATTGGGTATATTTATTCACTGGGGACTTTACTCGGTACCATCTTACGGAAGCAAGGAATCGTATGCCGAATGGTTTTTACGCGGTATGCAAACCGAAAGCCCCGAGCGTATGGAATTTGTAAAAAACACCTACGGCGAGCACTTTACATACAAAGATTTTGCGCCATTGTTTAAAGCGGAATTATTTAATCCGGACGAATGGGCAACTTTATTTGAAAACGCCGGAGCAAAGTATGTCATGTTTGTTTCAAAGCATCACGATGGTTATGCACTTTGGCCAAGTAAGTACAACAGAAACTGGAACAGTGTCGATGTGGGACCAAAACGCGATTTGGTTGGTGACTTAACAAAATCTGTTAGAGAGGCCGGACTTAAAATGGGGCTGTATTATTCGCTTGCGGAATGGAACCACCCCTTGCACCGTTGGTACACCGACCCGCACGATAGCATTGGTCGATATGTTGAAGAATATATGATTCCGCAGTTTAAAGAATTGGTTTCCACATATAAACCATCTATACTTTTTGCCGATGGCGAATGGTACAATACGGCAAAACAATGGCACTCGGCAGAATTGATAGATTGGTATTACAATTTAGTGGGCGACGAGGCCATCGTAAACAACCGCTGGGGCCACGGCTTGGATGTGGGTTATTTAACACCAGAATACAGTTCGGGCATAAAAGTAACCGATAGACCTTGGGCAGAAGTGCGTGGTTTGGGGCGCTCTTTCGGGTTGAATAGAAATGAAAAATTAGAGGCTTATGGCACCTCGCAAGACCTCATTCATCGCTTTGTGCAAACGGTTGCCAATGGTGGCGGCATGATTTTAAACGTGGGACCAAAAGCCGATGGCCAAATTCCGCTTATTCAGCAAGAACGTTTAATTCAATTGGGCAACTGGTTAAAAATTAATGGCGATGCCATTTATGGCGCAGAACCTTTTTCTATAAAAGAAGAAGAAAAAGAAATCACGATTGACCGAATTGATGATCAAATAGATTTTAATTGGGTTAGAAATTCACCAATGAAAGGCATCAAAGAAGATGATTTTACAGTAGAATGGAACGGTTACATTGAAGCGCCAAAAACCGATATTTATACTTTTGAAGTTAAAGCCGATGATGAAGCAGCAGTTTTTATAAACAACACATTGGTTATCAATCAAAACTATACGGCAAAAGGATCGCAATCCGAAGTTATGGGCGCCAATACCAGCGTGTCATCAACCGGAAAAATAAAATTAAAAGCGGGCGAATTGTATCCTATTCAAATAAAATACAGAGAGAAAAAGCAAAATGCTTCAATCTCTTTATTCTGGAATACAAAAAACGAAGCGAAGCAATTGGTTCCAACTTCAGCGTTGTTTTTAGATAAAGAAAAATTGGCACATGGCATAACTGGCAGTTATTCATCATTAAAAACCTACCTGTGTTACACGCAAAACCACGGTAAAATTTATGCCATTAGTTTTGAATGGCCAGAAAACGAACTGATTTTAAGTATTCTGAATCCGGGTGACAAGGCTACGGTTAAATTGTTAGGCTTAGACAAAAACCTAACTTGGAAATATAGCAACGGAAAGATGCATATTGATACAAAATCGATAAAGTATTCAGAAATGCCATCGCATGATGCATGGACTTTTGCGATTGATAAAAATTAAAATATGAATAACTTGAAGGTAAAAATATTTGTAGTATCTCTTCTCATTTTTAATGGCTTGCTAACGGCACAAACCACTTATCAACCAACTTGGGAATCATTGGATGCACGCCCCATTCCAGATTGGTTTCAAGATGCCAAGTTTGGAATTTTTATTCATTGGGGACCATATTCGGTGCCTGCGTGGTCGCCAAAAGGGACTTACTCCGAATGGTATCAATATTGGTTACAGAGCAAATCGCTTTTTGGCAATGGAAAATTTAAGGGTGATGAGGTAGTTCAGTTTCATAAGAAAACTTACGGTAAAGATTTTCCTTATTACAATTTCGGGGAAATGTTTAAAGCAGATTTATTCGAACCTGATGAATGGGTGCAACTTTTCGAGAAAGCGGGCGCAAAATATATTGTATTAACGTCTAAACACCATGATGGTTATACCTTATGGCCCAATAAAGAAGCCAACGACAGAGGTTTTGCTTGGAATAGTATGGAAGTAGGCTCTAAACGCGATTTGGTGGGTGAGTTAACCACGGCTGTTAAGAAAACCAATATTAAAATGGGCTTATATTATTCGCTTTACGAATGGTATCATCCATTGTGGCAAAGTGATAAAAAGCGTTTTGTAGACGAACATTTTTTACCTCAAATAAAAGACTTGGTTACCAAATATTCACCAGATATTTTATGGGCTGATGGCGAATGGGATATGGAGGCTGAAAAATGGAAATCGAAAGAATTTTTAGCTTGGTTATTCAACGAGTCGGCTGCCAAAGATCATATTGTAATAAACGACAGATGGGGAAAAGGCGTTAGAAAGCACCACGGCGGTTATTTTACAACCGAATACGAAACTGAAGCCCCGGAATTCAAACGTCCGTGGGAAGAATGTCGTGGTATGGGGTTTTCATTTGGATACAATCAAAATGAGGATGCACAAGACTATAATTCGCCCAAAGCGTTGGTACTGACCTTGGTAAATATTGTAAGTACGGGCGGCAATTTATTGTTGGACATTGGTCCAGACGCACGTGGCAATATTCCGGTAATTATGCAAGAACGGCTATTGCAAATTGGCGGTTGGTTAAACACAAATGGAGAAGCCATTTATGGTACAAGATTATGGAACAACTCCTTTCAATGGTCTTTAATGGGCGAGAAAAACTATAAACCAAAACAGCATTATTTAGGGGGCGATGTGATATTAAAACAAACCATAGACCCAGAACCGGACTTTGCCGTTAAAGAGTTGTTTTTTACACAAAACAACGAGGCTTATTTCACCATAATACCACAATGGAAACCCGAAATAACCATAAGGGATTTCAAAGCTTCAAATGATGCAAAAATCACATTGTTGGCAACACAACAAAATTTAAAAGGTAAGCAGGTAGGTAACGATTTTGTAATTACCTTGCCTGAATACAAGCCCAATTTGTTCAAAACAACCGACGAATATGCGTATGTTATTAAAATCACTAAATAGTTTATAAAATCAATATGAAAACCATTTTATCGTATTTCACCTTAGCTTTGTTAATTGTTTCATGCTCTAACAGCAATGGCAATGGGCTATTAATGCCAACCAGTTCAACTATTAAAATAGATGCTGATGATACCAAAGATTCCATCATTGTTAAAGCCGCTCATGTGGTGCCCACAAAAAACCAGTACGAGGCGCTAAAAAACGAGTTTATTGCTTTTATTCATTTTGGTCCCAACACGTTTACCCGAATGGAATGGGGCAGTGGTTTTGAAGACCCTAAAATTTTCGACCTTAAAAATTTGGATACCGACCAATGGTGCAAAGCCATGAAAGCCGCCAATATGGAAATGGTGATTCTTACCGTTAAGCATCACGATGGGTTTGTGCTTTGGCAAAGCCGTTACACCGAACACGGTATTATGTCCACTGGTTTTCAAGATGGAAAAGGCGATATATTAAAGGAATTATCGGCTTCTTGCGAAAAATACGGATTGAAATTAGGCGTGTATTTATCGCCAGCAGATTTATTTCAAATTGAAAATAAAGATGGTTTGTACGGTAATTTAAGTACATATTCAGACCGTGTTATTCCGAGACGCGTTGACGGCAGACCGTTTAAAAACAAAACTACTTTTACGTTTAATGTTGATGATTATAACGAGTATTTTTTAAATCAATTATTCGAATTGTTGACCGAATACGGTCCCATTCACGAAGTGTGGTTTGATGGCGCACACCCCAAACGCAAAGGCGGACAAAAATATAATTATTTAGCTTGGAAAGAATTGATTTCGGCATTGGCACCTGAGGCCGTGGTATTTGGCAAACAGGACATACGTTGGTGTGGTAACGAAGCGGGAGCCACTAGGGATACCGAATGGAATGTAATTCCGTATCAAAGCAATCCGCTTGAAATGAATAGTTTTGCGGATATCACTGGCGAAGATATTGGAAGCAGGGAAAAATTGTACGACGCTAAATATTTGCACTACCAACAGGCAGAAACCAATACTTCCATTCGCGAAGGCTGGTTTTACAGAGATGATACTTCGCAAAAAGTGCGTAGCGTTGATGATGTTTTTGATATGTACGAACGTTCAGTTGGAGGCAATACAACCTTCTTGTTGAACATTCCACCAAATAGAGAGGGCAAGTTTTCGCCGGAAGATGTTCGTGTTTTAAATGAAGTAGGCGAGCGCATAAACGAAACTTACTCGACTAATTTATTTGCTGATGCTTCTGGGCTTAAAAATGTTTTAGATGATGATGTTAATACTTTTGAATTGTTAAATTCTGATATAAAAGAAATCATTATTGAAACCAAAAAGCCTGTAACGATTAATAGGCTTGTTATTCAGGAAGCCATTGCAACACATAGCGAACGTGTTGAAAAGCATGCGGTTGATGCATGGATTGATAACACGTGGAAAGAGCTGGTTTCAGCAACCAATATTGGGTACAAACGCATTTTGCGTTTCCCGGAAACCACATCGAATAAATTTAGAATTCGTGTTTTGGAATCGCGTTTAAATCCAGCCATTTCATATATTACAGCGCACTATTACAATACGCGTCCCCCGCAATTGAGCATCACACGAACTATTGATGGCCAAGTTTCAATACAGCCTAAAAAACACGATTTTGGTTGGAAACCTCATGGCGAAGACAGTGCTGGAAATTTAAATACAGAACTAGAAATTAGGTATACCACCGATGGTAGCGAACCAACAAAAGACTCAAAGTTATTTAACGGATCTTTCTTGGCAACCTCCGGTGACATTAAAGCAGTGGCATTTTCAAAAGATCAAAAAGGAAGTGTGGTGTCTAAAAAATTAGGAATTCTTAAAAGTGATTGGAAAATTATAAAAGTAGATAGTTGGTCTTCTGACCATAAAAGCGAATTGGCTATTGACGAAAATCCAAATACGTATTGGAGGTCTGGCGAAAAAGGAAGTCCTCATTTTTTAGAGTTGGATTTAGGACAAGCTTATACTTTAAAAGCTTTTGCGTACACACCTCAAAAGGAAAATGGAAATGGCATGATTGAAAAAGGCGTTATCAAGGTGAGTAATGATGGTAAAACTTGGAAAGCTTTTGAAAGTTTTGAATTCGGAAATTTAATCAACGATCCCGTAATGCGTACGCACCAATTTCAATCCGCAATAACCACACGATACATAAGAATTGAATCACAAGTAATTGCAGGTGGCAAAAAAACAGCGGCCATTGCAGAATTGGATTTTTTCGAATAATCAATAATGTTTAAGCCGGTGCTATTTGTTATATTATTGGGCAAATACAAAGGCACCGGAAAACGAAATTGAAAAACGTTTCATGTAATTTTATAAGTGAAGAATAGTTGAAAATGAGCACCGTCAAAACATATCAAAAAGTAAATGTCGAACAGGAGAGCCTGAGTTTTGGAATCTCTAAAATGGAAGATATTTATACAAAACGACATGGAAAAGTTGACGAACCGCACCGACACAATTACTATACAGTTTTAATTATCAATAAAGCAAGGGGGCAACACAAAATAGATTTTAACACCTATGAGTTATCCGATAATCAAATTTTTTTTGTGGCTCCTGGGCAAGTACACCAAGTATTGGAAACCGAAAAATCTTTTGGGTTCTCCATGGTTTTTTCCAATCAGTTTTTGGTTGAAAATTCTATCCGTTTATCGTTTATCGATAGTTTAAACCTTTTTCAAAATTATGGTCAAAGTCCGCCATTAATCCCAAATGCAGCCCAATTTAAAACTATAGGTGATTTTGCAAATCAGATATACAATCTCTTCAACAGTGATGCAAACATGAAGCTGCTATCCATAGGGGCGTTTTTAAAGCTGTTGCTTATTGAGTGTAATAATGTTTGTTCCATAAATCCCATCGAATCCGATGTTGATACTACTGGAGACAACCTGATTAGAGCGTTTAAAAAAGGTGTTGAAAACCATTACAAAAAAGAGCATTCTACTACGTTTTATGCCAATGCGCTTCATATTAGCCCAGACCATTTAAACCGTACGGTTAAAGCCAGAATAGGTAAAACCGCAAAAGACTACATTCAAGCTAGAATAGTAACCGAAGCGAAAAGGCTACTGTATTTTTCCGATTTATCGAACAAAGAAATTGCCTATGAATTGGGCTTTAACGAACCTGCTAATTTTAGTGCTTTTTTTAAAAAACACACCCAATTATCGCCTTCGAGCTTCAAACAAAACGAGATTAAATCCTAGTTTGAAGTTAAATATCGGATTTTCATAAGCTTAGTCCCTTTTTTCATATTCCACAGGGTACTAATCGGTTATATATTTGCACCATACTTTTAAAGCAAACCATATGAATCGTAAAAAATTTATAAAAAAAGCATTATTAACAGGTGTTATTGGTACCGTTGCGCCGCAAATATTAAAAGCGGAAAACAGCAAACCAAAAACATCGACTTACGATACATTGATGCAACAAGTAGGATTTAATCATTTACCTAATAAAAACATAAAAACTATGAATACAGTAATTCACAAAGCAGCAACAAGAGGCGTAGCAAATCACGGTTGGTTAAACTCACACCATACTTTTAGTTTCGCTAATTATCACAACCCAGACCGAATGAACTTTGGAGTTCTTCGCGTTTTGAATGACGATATCGTACAGGCAGGAATGGGATTCGGAACACATCCGCACCAAAATATGGAAATCATTTCAATTCCTTTGGAAGGCGATTTAGAGCATAAAGACAGTATGGGAAATGTGGCCGTTATTAAAGAAGGTGATGTGCAGGTTTTAAGCGCAGGAACGGGTATTACGCATTCCGAATACAACAAAAATAAAGATAAAGAAGTGAAGTTTCTTCAGATTTGGGTATTTCCAAAAGAGAAGGATTTAACACCGCGTTACGATCAGATTTCAATACGGGAAATATCAGAAGAAAATAAATTCTACCAAGTACTGTCGCCCAATAAAGATGATCAAGGCGTATGGATAAATCAAGATGCTTGGTTTCATATAGGGAAATTTGAAAAAGGAAATTCAGACGAATATAAAATTAAAAAAGAAGGTAACGGAGTGTATGCTTTTATCCTTGAAGGCGATGTGGAAATTGATGGCGAAAAACTATCTAAAAGAGATGGTATGGGTATTTGGGACACAAACAGTATTACCGTTAAAGCTACCGAAAATGCACGTGTGCTTTTAATGGAAGTGCCAATGTCTGTGTAATAACATGCATTTATTTCACAGATAATCAAATATCAAAAAAACGTAAAAACAAAAATGTCTATAAAAGGAGATTGCAATAACCCTGCAATGGACATTAAATAAACATTTTAAAACAAGTATAAATAAACAATTAAATCAATGAATCAAATAACAAAAAACATTTTCAATCCAGGCACTTATACAAACAACATAAACTTAGTGCTTTTAATACTCCGTTTGGTAGTTGGTATTTTTATGCTCACGCACGGTATTGGCAAATTAGAAAGATTGTTTGGCGATGGCCCCATTCAGTTTGCAGATCCGCTTGGAGTAGGGGCAACAGCTTCTTTAGCGCTAACCGTATTTTCGGAGGTGTTTTGTTCCGTATTATTAATTATAGGATTGGGCACACGATTGGCAGCAATTCCACTATTCATAACCATGTTGGTTGCCGCAATTATAGTACATAGCGCCGATGGATTTGGAAGACAAGAGTTGCCACTTGTTTATACGACTATTTATATGGCCATTGCGGTTTTGGGCGCAGGTAAATATTCATTGGATTATTTGATAGCTGGAAGCCGAAAGCATTAATATAAAACAGCAAAAATGCTAGAATGCTTTAAACGAAAGTTTAAACGTATCTTTAAAAAACATAAAACAATAATTATTAACAATTAAAACATATAAAAATGAGTAACAACACAAATTGGTCAATCGACAACGCACATTCAGAAATTGCTTTTAAGGTAAAGCACATGATGATTTCAACAGTAACAGGACATTTCGAAGATTTTCAGGCAACTGCTAAAACAGATGGCGATAATTTTGTAAATGCTGATTTTCAATTTAGCGCAAAAACGGGGTCTATAAATACCAAGAACAAGGATAGAGATACCCATTTAAAATCCGATGATTTTTTCAATGCCGAAAAATATCCTGAACTTAAATTTGTTTCAAAATCATTTGATGGCGAAAAATTAATTGGTGATTTAACCATAAGAGATGTCACCAAAGAAGT
This sequence comes from Hwangdonia sp., assembly GCF_048381975.1. Taxonomy (NCBI): domain Bacteria; kingdom Pseudomonadati; phylum Bacteroidota; class Flavobacteriia; order Flavobacteriales; family Flavobacteriaceae; genus Hwangdonia; species Hwangdonia sp. The sequence goes on from NZ_JBLWYT010000002.1 coordinate 464,883, forward strand.
TGTGTTAGATGCCGATTTTAACGGAATAGCGGTAGACCCTTATGGACAAACAAAGGCAGGTTTTGAAATTTCCGGACAACTTAACAGAAAAGATTTTAATCTTACTTGGAGTGCCGTAACAGAAGCCGGAAGCATTGTAGTTTCAGACAAGGTAAAATTGGTGGTTGATGTGCAATTCATTAAGCAATCTTAAGTTGAATACATACCGTTAATTGGTAATTGTTCAGATAAAAAATCTAAAATAAAAATACCAATTTTAAACGTAGCATTAAAAGGTTTGGGTACACACTCAAACCTTTTTTGTTATTAGCTTTTTTTATTAATTTTTCATCTTGTTTGGCAACGTTTTTGATTAGCCTATTGTGGTCATTCCGAGGCCAAATAAAACAATAAAACACACACTATTTATAATTAAAATCAAACTAAAAATGATAAAAAAAATTTTGACAACACTATTCGCAGCATTCATTTTAATGTCTTGCAAAGAAAAACCCAAACAAGAAAATACAGATTCGACAATAACAGAAACCGTTGAACATATTAATGACGATATTGTAGTAACGACGTCGACCAACAAAGACGGTGAAAAATTGGAATTGGAGTTTAATAACACCAAAGGAACGGCAACTGTTAATATAAACGGAGAAGCCATTGAATTGCTTGCAGAAAAAGCAGCATCTGGCATTTGGTATAAAAACGATCGCTACGAATTAAGGGGAAAGGGCAACGATATTGAACTCAAAAAAGATGGGAAAGTAATTTATAAATATGCCGATGATATAGTGGATTTAGAGGTAAAAAACGAAAAAGGCGATGTGCTGAACATGACCTTCAACAACTCAAAGGGTACCGTTGAAGCTTATTTAAATGGCGGTGAACAAATAGAATTGCTTGCTGAAAAAGCAGCGTCTGGAATTTGGTTTAAAAACGATAACTACGAATTAAGGGGAAAAAGCAACAAGTACAACTTAACTAAAGACGGAAAAACAATTTTTAAAAATTAAAACAATCAGCAATTAAATCTTAAAAAACATTGACGGTTTGGGTGAAAACTCAAGCCGTTTTTGCTTTAAATTAAGTATATTGCTACTTGAAAAGCAGTCGCTTTATTTTTGCGCTAAACTCTTAGAATATTTACCTTAAAATAATCATAAAGACAACAAAATGAAATTAATACGATTTGGAACAGAAGGACATGAAAAACCAGGTGTGCAATTAGCAGATGGTACCAGAATAGACGTATCTGGTTTTGGACAAGATTACAACGAAGATTTTTTTGGAGGCGATGGCTTAAAACGTTTGGGAAATTGGTTAAAAACAAACCAAGCAAGTTGCCCTAAAGTAAGTAACGCTGAGCGTTTGGGAGTGCCATTAACTCGACCGTCAAAATTAGTTTGCGTTGGTTTAAATTATGCAAAACACGCCGCCGAAGCTGGAATGAAAGTCCCAAAAGAACCGGTCTTGTTTTTTAAATCCACTACCGCACTTTGTGGGCCAAATGATGATGTTATCATTCCTAAAAATTCCGAAAAAACCGATTGGGAAGTCGAGCTAGCCATTGTTATTGGCAAAAAGGCGTCGTATATTGAGGAGGCCGATGCGTTTGACCATATTGCTGGCTATGTATTGCATAACGATGTCTCGGAAAGGGCTTTTCAAATTGAAAAAGAAGGCCAATGGTGTAAAGGAAAAGGCTGCGATACTTTTGCTCCGCTCGGGCCCTTTATAGCCACAAAAGATGAAATTCCAAATCCTAATAATTTAAACTTATGGTTGATTGTAAATGGCGAACGTTTGCAGGACTCCTCAACCTCAGATTTTATTTTTAATGTACAAGAAGTCGTGTCGTACATCAGTCAATACATGACCTTGCTGCCCGGAGATATAATTTCAACCGGCACACCTTTTGGCGTTGGCTTAGGCTTTGATCCGCCAAGATATTTAAAACCGGGTGATGTTATGGAATTGGGTATTGACGGTTTGGGAACTTCAAGACAAGTGGCAAAAGCGTATCAAGGTTAATTTATTTGAAATAAAAAACATGTCAAAATACACGTTCATCTTTTGCGCCATTATCTTTGTGAGCTGCAAAAGTGCTTCATTTAAAATTGCCGATGGTTATAAGTATATCCAAAAAGATGCGATTGATGCGAAAGACTGGAAATTGGTTTGGAAAGATGATTTTGAGGCACCAACCTTAGACACTACAAAATGGACTAAAATTCCGAAAAACAACGCCGATTGGGGAAACTACATGACCAGCGATCCCCGATGTTTCGATTTTTCCGAAGGGAAAATATACTTAAAAGGCATTGTTAACACCGATACCGTTTCCGATCCGCGACCGTATTTAACCGGTGGCATTTACACCAAAGGCAAGTTTGCCTTTCAGTATGGAAAAATTGAAATCCACGCTAAACTTGAAAGTGCTCAAGGCGCGTGGCCAGCAATTTGGATGTTGGCCGAAGAAAATAAATACGGTAAATATCCCAGAAATGGCGAGATCGATATTATGGAGCATCTTAATTTTGAAGATATAATTTATCAAACCACGCACTCGTATTACACTTTAGAGTTGAAGCAGAGCAGCAATCCGCCTCATTCAAAAACCACAGAATTCGACAAAGAAGCGTTTAATACTTTTGGTTTGGAATGGTTTCCCGATAAATTGGTTTTTACGTTAAACGGCAAAGAAACATTTACTTATCCAAGATTAACAGGCGTCGATAAATCGCAATGGCCGTATGATCAGCCGTTTTATTTGTTAATCGATCAGCAATTGGAAGGGTCATGGGTAGGTAAAGCAAATCCCGATGATTTACCGGTACAAATGATTATAGATTGGGTAAAGGTGTATCAATAAAATATTACAGATGTCGTATGGGAGTTTGCTAACAAAAATAAGTGTTGATTATTGAGCAATTATATTACACATGGGTATTTTTTTTCAGTTTTTAAAATGAAAATATGAATATGAAAAATTCAATCAAGACAAACTGTAAAAACCTTGGTGTTATTATGTTTGTTTCCATGGCATGCCTCTCAAGCTTACGTGCTCAAAACATGAGTGATTTACAAGTCTATGATGAATCTGTTTTTTCAAATGAAGATTGGCTAATCAACAATCAAAATTTCATTGCCAATATATGGAAATCTGAAGATGGAAAATCTATCGTGATGTCTAACGGAATTATTTCGAGAACCTTCAGAATCACTCCAAATGCTGCCACAACTAGCTTGAAAGTTTTAAGTAAACAAGAAGAGCATATTAGAGCAGTTAAACCCGAAGCCATTTTGTCAATAAATGGATTTACGGTAAACGTTGGCGGCCTAACGGGGCAGCCTAATTTAGCTTTTCTGTACCCAGATTGGTTAAGCAATTTAAAGGCAGACCCACTGTCGTTTAAATACACAGGATTTAATATTGGAACACCTGAAAAACGATTTGATTGGAAGCAAGTACGCCATACAGCGCCAAATGTTTCATGGCCGCCCAAAGGTGTTAAACTGGAAATGAATTATCAGCTAACTGATGTGGTACCGGAAGACTTAATAGCATTGGCCCAAGAAAGCAATATAGGGCGTAAAGTGAATTATCATGACGATTTTTCAACCATGGAAAGTGTTTGGAATATTCAAACGAGCAAAAATCACGAAAGAAGTTCGTTTTTCAATGAAGGAAAACCAGGTGAAATCTATACACCAAATAATACGGCTGTTTTCGCAGAATATAAACTTCCAAAAGGAACGGGATTGGTAGAAACATCCATAGATGCCGGAACCGATGTGAGTGGTTTTTGGGGGCCTGGAATTGCATTGGTTTGGAACGATAAAACCATCAAGTTTAACATGCGTCCGGGAAATGAATCTGGCTCGAAGAATACCGACGCTTGGAGATTTACGGTTTTTGATGGAAAGAAGGAAAACACAAGAGCAGGAGGTAAAGATAATGTAGATTTTGATGGCACATGGTTTTTGCGTTTACGAATAGAAGGCACAAAAGTTTATTGTGAGGCTAAGCCCAAAGCGGGAAAATGGAAAACCTATCAGGCTATAGATTTTGAAAAAGAAGTTCCCGATCCTTTATCGGTCAGGATAGGGAAATTGGGCAAAAACGCTTCAGGTGACGATCATGATGTTCCGGGAGAATTGGTTCGTTTAACTATAAATGAGTTTTCAGCTTATGGAAAAATTGATGAAAATGAAGTTCAAAAAATAAAGTCTAAATTAAGTGATTTGCAAAACCTTGTGGTTTCTGTTAACTACGATTTGTACGATGGTATTCCCGCATTGTCAAAATGGATTTCAATAACAAACAACTCAAATCAACCCGTTAAAGTAGATCAAATTATCTCAGAATATTTAGGGATAGCAGACCACAATCCTTATGGTGGTTACCGTGGTCGTGAAGATTTAAAAGTGAAACCCAATATTCATTTTGAAACAGATTATGCATTTTCGGCCATGGCAGCAAAAGTGGCAAACCATCAAACCGTTCATTGGGGAACAGATCAGGATTACGTTACCCAAATATCATGGATTCAGGATGTGCCTAATACCATGCGAATTTATCCAGATAATGGCTACCATGTAAATGTGACTGCGGGAGAATCGTTCGAGTCTATTCGGTCTTTTATGATTCCATACGATTCGTATGACAAAGAGCGCAATGGATTGGCACAGCGAAAAATGTATCGCACAGTTGCGCCGTGGATTACTGAGAATCCTATGATGTTTCACATCACACGGTCAAAATGGGAAGATTATACCAATGGAATTGATCAAGCTGCCGAAGTAGGTTACGAAATGGTAAACTTTTCATTTGGTAGCGGATTTAATCCCGAAGATGAAAGTGAAGAGAACTACACAAAAATGAAGAAGTCTGCCGATTATGCCCACGGGAAAGGTATTAAAATTGGGACTTATTCGTTATTGGCATCTCGTAGTATTAGCGCAAAGGACGATGTTGTGAATCCAAAAACAGGCAAACCGGGTGGGTTTGCAACCTTTGGAAATTCTCCTTGTTTAGAAAGTGAATGGGGGCAAGATTATTTCCGTAAAATGTATCGTATGTTTTCAGAAACCGGTTTTATGACTTTTACCCACGATGGTAATTATCCCGGAGATGTTTGTGCTTCTACCGAGCATCCCGGACATGACAATTTGGGTGATTCGCAATACAAACAGTGGAAACGATTAACAGATTTTTATAAATGGTGTAAATCTCAAGGAATCTATTTACGTGTGCCAGACTACTATTATTTATCAGGATCCAATCAAAATGGGGTTGGTTATCGAGAAAATAATTGGTCGTTACCGCGTAGACATCAATTAATTCATACACGCCAGAATATTTTTGATGGAACTTGGGAAAGCACTCCGTCCATGCGTTGGAGCTTTATTCCTTTAGCGCAATATCATGGTGGAGGTGCGGCCGCTACCATAGAACCTTTAAATGAGCACTTAGATCATTATGAAATGATGTTGGTTAGTAACATTGGTATGGGAATCCAATCGGCATTGCGAGGCCCTCGTTTATATGATACGGAAACCACTAAAGCCATGGTGAAACGTGTGGTTGGGTGGTACAAAAAATATAGGGATATACTAGAAAGTGATATTATTCATCTGCGTCGTGCTGACGGAAGAGATATAGATTATATGATGCACGTAAACCCAAATTTGAAAGAAAAGGGGTTTTTAATGGTGTTCAATCCAACCGATCATGTGATTCGTAAAAAAATTAAGGTTCCGCTGTATTACACTGGATTATCAAATGAAGCAGTAGTGAGGGAACAGGAAGGAACACAAAAATCTTTCGAATTAGACAGGGAATACGAAATTGAAATAGAGGTTGAAGTAAAACCTAATTGGTACAATTGGTATGTTATTGAATAAATGGGATCATATAAAATCTAAAAAGATGATTAGGCAAGTGGCGCTTTTAAAAATATTGGTTTTACTGGTTTTCTTTGGCTGCAAGGAGAAGCAAGAACGGATAGGGCTTAGTTCAACTAAAAAACCCAACATCGTTTTCTTGTTTTCAGACGACCAGAGTTTTAAAGCCGTTCGCGCTTTGGGAAACCAAGAAATTATAACACCCGCTATGGATGGGTTGGTAACTTCCGGCACCACATTTACGCATGCCTATAATATGGGAGGTTGGAATGGCGCAATTTGTGTGGCTTCCAGAGCTATGATTATTAGTGGGCGTTCTGTTTGGAGAGCGCAACAGGTTTCAGATAATTATTCTAAAAATCAAGATTTAGATAAAACTTGGCCCAGATTAATGCAAACGCAAGGTTATGAAACTTATATGACAGGAAAATGGCATGTTAACGCCAAACCAGATTCTATTTTTAACCATGTTGGGTATGTGCTTAGAGGTATGCCATTTGATACTCCCGAAGGTTACAACCGCCCGCAAAGTACAACCGATACTTTATGGAAACCCTGGAAAGAAGAGTTTGGAGGCTATTGGAAAGACGGAAAACACTTGAGCGAATTGGTAAAAGACGATGCCGTAGCTTTTATAGATGAAGCCGCTAAAAAAGAGCATCCGTTTTTTATGTACATTGCTTTTAATGCACCACACGACCCACGGCAATCACCAAAAAAGTACGTAGATATGTATCCGTTAGTTGGTATTTCTACGCCGCAAAGTTATATGCCTACATACCCTCATAAAGAAACTATAGGAGCTGGAAAAGACTTAAGAGACGAAAAACTGGCGCCGTTTCCAAGAACCGAATACGCCGTAAAAGTAAACAGACAAGAGTATTATGCCATCACCACACATTTAGACGACCAAATAAAAGATATTATGGAAACTCTTAAAAAGAAAGGACTAAAAGAAAACACATATATATTTTTTACTTCCGATCACGGTCTAGCTGTTGGGGAGCATGGTCTTATGGGAAAACAGAGTATGTACGACCATAGCATAAGGGTGCCTTTAATGGTAGTCGGCCCCAATATTCCTAAAGGAAAAAAGATAGATACCGATATTTATTTGCAGGATGTTATGGCAACGGCCTTAGATATTGCAGGAATTAAAAAACCAGAATATATTGAGTTTAATAGTTTTTTAGATTTGGCTAAAGGCGAGCAAACCCAAGGTAAATATAATGGTATTTATGGGGTTTACGAAAAAGGTTCACAGCGCATGATTAGAAAAAATAACTACAAATTAATTTTATATCCTAAATCACAACAAGTGTTGCTGTATAATCTTGAAAACGACCCTCTGGAATTAGAGAATATCGCATCAAAACCAGAGAATACAACTAAAATAAAATCGCTTTTTAAAGATTTAATTCAAATGCAAAAAGAAAAAGGAGATGAACTGGATTTAGAATCAATTTATAAAAATGTAATTTAATGAAAATAGACGCACATCAACACTTTTGGAAATTCGACCCTGTTCGGGATGCTTGGATTGACGATTCGATGCAAATCATTCGCAGAGATTTTCTGCCACAGGATTTAAAACCTATTTTAAACGAAAACAACATTGATGGTTGTATTGCGGTTCAAGCCGATCAAAGCGAAACCGAAACCGATTTTTTATTAGATTGTGCCGCTCAAAATACATTCGTTAAAGGCGTTGTGGGTTGGTTGGATTTAAGAGCCGAAAATGTGGAGGAACGATTGGCGCATTATTCAAAAAACACACTATTTAAAGGTGTGCGCCATATTGTACAAGCCGAAGCAAATGATTTTATGTTGGGTAAAGATTTTCAAAATGGCATTGGCAAATTGGCGCCATTCAGTTTAACTTATGATATTTTAATATTTCCGCCCCAAATAGAAGCTGCTATAGCTTTAGTGAATAAGTTTCCCAATCAAAAATTTGTGGTAGACCACATAGCGAAACCTTATATTAAATCAGGTAAAATCGAGGAATGGAAAACTAAAATGACCGAATTGGCAAAAGCACAAAATGTGTTTTGTAAAGTTTCGGGAATGGTTACCGAAGCCGATTTAAAACACTGGGAAGTTTCAGATTTCAACCCTTATTTAGATGTGGTGTTTAATGCCTTTGGGATAAATAGGATTTTGTATGGTTCCGATTGGCCGGTGTGCTTACTTGCTGCACAATATCAAGAACAATTGCATATCGTTCAAAATTATGTAAAAGACTTTTCTAAAGAAGAGCAATCCAAAGTATTTGGATTAAATGCTGTTAAATTCTATAATTTATAATGAAATAATTCTACCTAAAAAACACATGAGCTTTTTAAAACATTTCAAATTCGCGTTAATTTTATTATTAGTAGTAGCCTGTCAAAAAAAAGAACAGAACCATAAAGATATGTTGTGGTACGAACAACCCGCAACCAAATGGATGGAAGCTTTACCCGTTGGAAATGGACGTTTAGGCGCCATGGTTTTTGGTAATCCAAACCAAGAGCGCATCCAACTCAATGAAGATTCCATGTGGCCCGGGGCTGCCGATTGGGAAGATTTTAAGGGAGACTCGAAAGATTTAGAGGAAATAAGGCGATTAATAAAAAATGGAAATATTCAAGAAGGCGATAAGTTAATCGTTGAAAAATTCTCTTTGAAATCCATTGTGCGCTCCCATCAAACCATGGGCGATTTGTTTATCGACTTTCATCAAAAAAAAGAGGTTGAAAATTATAGACGCGCTTTAAATTTAGATGATGCCCTGGCAACGGTAAGTTATACTTCTGAAGGCGATACTTATTCGCAAAAAGTATTTGCTTCTGCTGTTGATGATGCGCTGGTGATTGAACTCAGTACAACCGCAAGTGAGGGATTGAATTTAAACCTAAAGCTTAATAGACCAAAAGATAACGGGCATGAAACAGTAGCAATCTCAAACCCATCTAACAGTGAAATTAGTATGCTTGGAATGGTTACCCAATTTGGTGGAATGAAAAACTCTAAACCTTTTCCCATCGATTATGGCGTGCAATTTGAAACCAGGCTTAAAGTTAAAAACGATTCGGGTTCTATTGCAGTTGAGAATGGTGAGCTGGTTTTAAAAAACGTTAATAAGGCAATACTTTATTTGGTTTGCAACACCTCGTTTTATCACGAAAATTATAAAGAGAAAACACTTGAAAATTTAGCATCAATAGAAAACAAATCGTTTGATGAATTGTTTAAAAGACATCAAAAAGACTATCAAAAACTATACAATCGTGTGGCATTTAATTTAGGCGGAACAGCATTGGATTCCATACCAACCGATAAACGATTAAAACGAATTAAAGCAGGGGAAGACGATCCGGATTTGGCCGCTAAACTATTTAAATTCGGCCGGTATTTGTTAATTGCCTCTTCAAGGGAAAACACCAATCCTGCCAACTTGCAGGGCATTTGGAACGAGCATATTAAAGCACCTTGGAACGCCGATTATCATTTAAATATCAATCTGCAAATGAATTATTGGCCTGCTGAGGTTACCAATTTAAGCGAGCTGCATCAGCCCTTTTTTAATTTTTTAGATAAAGTTGTTGAACGCGGTAAAGTAACCGCCAAAAAGCAATATGGGATTCAACGTGGCGCTGTGGTGCATCATACAACCGATTTGTGGGCACCGGCTTTTATGCGGGCAGAACAGCCTTATTGGGGGTCTTGGGTACATGGTGGCGGTTGGTCGTCACAACATTATTGGGAGCATTATTTGTACAGAAAGGATGCAGATTTTTTAGAACATAGAGCCTATCCTGTTTTAAAATCGATTTCGGAGTTTTATTTGGATTGGTTGGTGAAAGATCCTAAAACGAATTATTGGGTTTCAAGCCCAGAAACATCACCTGAAAACTCTTATTTTTTCGATAAAGAAAACTCGGGTGCCGTATCGTTTGGAAGCGCTATGGGGCATCAAATTATAGCCGAGACTTTTGATAATGTTTTAGAAGCTTCTAAAATATTAAATATTGAAAATGCTTTTGTTGAAGAAGTTCGATTAAAACGAGCAAGGTTATTTCCTGGCATTGTGATAGGCGACCATGGTAGAATTTTAGAATGGAACGAACCCTATGATGAACCCGAAAAAGGGCATAGGCACATGTCGCATTTATATGCTTTGCATCCGGGAAACAAAATTGTGGAGAGCAACGCTAAAGCCTTTGAAGCCGCCCAAAAAACAATAGATTACCGTTTGCAACATGGTGGTGCTGGCACGGGCTGGAGTCGAGCTTGGATGATCAATTTAAATGCAAGATTGCTGGATGCAAAATCCGCACAGGAAAATATTAAAAAATTCATGCAAATATCTGTCGCCGATAATTTGTTTGATGAGCATCCGCCGTTTCAAATTGATGGAAACTTCGGGTTTACGGCGGGTGTTGCGGAACTGTTGATGCAATCGCACGAACCCTTTTTAAGAATTCTTCCCGCATTACCGGAAAATTGGAAAACAGGAAAAATTTCAGGTTTAAAAGCTCGAGGTAATATTGAAGTTGATATCGAGTGGAAAGACGGAAAACTTGTAAAAGTTGGTTTGTTATCAAAAGAAAACCAAATAAAAAACATAACATATAATGGTGTTTCGGTCGACATTGAATTACCAAAAAATGAAAAAATTTGGTTAAATGAAAAATTATCTATTTTAAAATAAAACCATGAAATCAATCTTAAAAATTCAAGCAACATTAATAGCGCTCATATTTATATTAGCATCTTGCCAATCTAAACCACAAGAAGAAAAACTCAAACCTCTTGTAAAACATGTCATATTAATTGGTTCGGATGGTTTTGGTGCTTATGCCTTTAAAAAAGCTAAGGTGCCTAACCTGAGAAAACTCATGGAAGCAGGGTCGTACTCATTAAACGCGAGAGCAGTGTTGCCATCGTCTAGTGCGGTAAATTGGGCATCTATGATTATGGGTTCGGGCCCAGAATTACACGGTTATACCGAATGGGGCAGTAAAACACCGGAATTGCCATCAAGAATTATAGGCAAAGGACAAATTTATCCCACTATTTTTAGTTTAATTGATGAGCAAATGCCCGAGGCTAAAAAAGGCGTGTCTTATACTTGGGGAGGCATTGGCTATCTTTTTGAAAAAAATATGGTGGATTTGGATTTTAATGGAAAATCTGATGAAGAAACCAAAGACAGCGCTTTAGAGTTTATTGTAAACGAAAAACCGGCATTGACTTTTATTCATTTTACACACCCGGATAATGAAGGCCATGAGATTGGTCATGATACCCCAGAATATTACGAAGCCGTGGAAAAGATAGATGATTTAATTGGTGAGATTGTTAAGACTTTAGATGAACATAACCTATTAAACGACACCGCCATTATATTCACTTCGGACCATGGAGGTATTGGTATGGGGCACGGTGGAAAAACGCTTTTAGAGGTCGAAATTCCTTGGATTGTTTACGGTAAAGGTTTATCGGCAAAAGGCAAGCTTAATTCCAGTATTGTTACCTATGATACAGCTGCAACTATTACTCATCTATTAGGTTTAAAAGCCCCTGATTTTTGGAGAGGACAACCCATAATGGAAGTTTTTAATGAGTGAAATAATATGTAAAGTAATTCATAACAAATCAATAAAATTAGTGTTCATTTTGCCGGTTATTTTGATGATTAGGCAATAAAAGTATCAAATTAGGTTGTTTAAAGATTGGCTTTTTGGTCAATCAAAAATTAGATTTGTTACCTTGCGGAAACATAATTGTTAAAAACCGGATTACATCAATATAAATTCTAAAATGGATTTAAACTTAAAAAACAAAGTTGTTATTGTTACGGGCGGCTCAAAAGGCATTGGTTTGGGAATTACGGAAGCCTTAATTGCCGAAGGTGCTATTCCTGTAATAATTAGTAGAAATAAATCAAGTGTTGAGGCGGTTATAAAAAAAATTCATGCAGAGGGAAAGGAAGCGCATTATGCCATAGCAGAATTGAGCGATCCCGAACAATGTAAAAATGCTGTTGAGGTTGCTGTGAAGAAATACGGACGTATTGACGCTGTTGTAAATAATGCCGGCGTAAACGATGGTGTAAGTCTCGAAAACGGTAGTTATGAAGATTTTATGAAATCGTTACAATGTAATTTGGTACATTATTATCTTATTGCGCACCATGCTTTACCAGAGTTGAAAAAAAGCAAGGGAAGTATAGTGAATATAGGCTCTAAAACCTCGTTTACCGGACAAGGCGGAACATCGGGTTATGCCGCAGCCAATGGCGGACGTAATGCTTTAACCCGAGAATGGGCAGTAGAGTTGTTGCCGTACAGCATTAGGGTTAACGCCATTATTGTAGCCGAATGTTACACACCTTTATATGATAAATGGATTAAAACATTTGATAATCCAGAGGAAAAATTAGAGAGTATTACCAAACATATTCCTTTGGAAAATAGAATGACAACAGCCGAAGAAATAGCAAATACAACGGTTTTTTTACTTTCGGATAAATCGAGTCATACCACCGGACAATTAATTTTTGTTGATGGCGGATATACACATTTAGATAGGGCATTATAAGTTGTTTAGCGAAAAAAATATAAAAGATTAAAATTGTTCAGTAATTTTTACCCGTTACAAACACAAATAAAAAATAAAAAATGAGCCAATCAAAACCTGTTGTAGTGTCTAAAAAGATGCTAATTCCTTTTATTTTAGTAACCTCTTTATTTGCCCTTTGGGGTTTTGCGAATGCCGTAACCGACCCTATGGTGCAAGCGTTTAAAAAGGTATTGGAACTTTCAAATTCGCAAGCGGCCTGGGTGCAAATGGCATTTTATGGCGGTTATTTTTGTATGGCATTACCAGCAGCCATGTTTATGCGAAAGTATTCTTATAAAGTAGGGATTTTAATTGGTTTAGCCTTGTACGCCACCGGGGCATTACTGTTTTATCCAGCGGCACAATCAGAGAGTTTCATGTTTTTCTGTTTAGGATTATATATTTTAACTTTTGGATTAGCTTTTTTAGAAACCGCGGCAAACCCATACATATTGGCAATGGGCGCAAAAGAAACCGCAACACAGCGTTTAAATTTAGCGCAAGCTTTTAATCCCGTGGGATTAATTGCCGGTTTATTTGTTGCACAGCAATTCATTTTAAAAAATTTACAATCGGATGATATTACAGATTTTAGCGCTTTAGATGAAGCTTCAAAAGTGTTGATAAAAACATCCGATTTATTGGTTATACGTAATCCGTATGTTATTTTAGGCTTGGTGCTTATTGGCGTTTTTGTGTTGTTTGTAGTTAGCAAAATGCCGCAATCAAAAGACGAAGGCGGTATGCCCAGTATTGGCGATACCTTCGCAACTTTGGCAAAAAACAAGAAATACGTACTTGGTGTACTTGCGCAAATTTTATATGTAGGTGCTCAAATTATGTGTTGGACCTACATTTACCAATACGCCGAAGCCATTGGAATGGATAGCGTTACGGCAGGCTACTATCAAATGGCAGCGTTCGTAATATTCACCATTGGACGAGCCGTTGGCACATATATGCTCAGGTTTATGAGTTCAGGCAAACTGTTAATGTATTTCGCTTTATTAGCCATCGTTTTTGTTTTGGGCACCATTTTCATAAAAGGTATTTTTGGTTTATACAGTTTAGTCGGCGTGTCGTTTTGCATGTCGTTAATGTTCCCAACTATTTACGGTATTGCCTTGGGGGATTTAACCGAAGAACAATCCAAAGTAGGTTCAGCGGGATTAATTATGGCCATTGTTGGTGGCGCCTTAATGCCTAAATTACAAGGTATGATTATTGATGCCGGCGGGAACGGTGTTGCAGACACTCAAATTATTGGGGTTTCAGAAGTTAATTTCTCATTCATTTTACCATTGCTATGCTTTGTTTATATCGCGTGGTACGGTTTAAGGGTTTTTAAGAAACATGAAGCCACAGACGATGTTTTACATTCAGCATAGTATAAAATGAAAAACCTAAAACGCCATTGTTTTGCTTTAGACTTGATTGATGATGATGAACTGATCGCAGAATATAAAAAATATCACGAAAAAATTTGGCCAGAAATTACGGCAAGTATCAAAAATTCGGGTATTGAAGTGTTAGAGATTTACTGCGTTGCCAACCGTTTGTTTATGATTATGGAAGTGAACGCTTCTTTTTCATTCGAAAAGAAATCTAAAATGGATGCCAACAACCCAAAAGTACAAGAATGGGAAGCTTTAATGTGGACCTACCAACAAGCCTTACCAACTGCAAAAGCAGGTGAAAAATGGCTTTTAATGGAAAAAATATATCAACTATAAATAACAATTAAATTACATACAATGAGGATTTCAATTATTGCACTTATTTGCTTATTAAGCTTTTCCTGTACCAATAAATACAAGGATGTGGCAAACACCGAAGCAGATTATCAAGTTATACCAAAACCGTTAAAACTAGACATATTATCAGGTAAGTTTTTGGTAGATGGAAATACTAAAATCGTAGGAAGTGAAGCATTGAAGAATGAAGGTGAATTTTTAGCAGGCATGTTAAGTGCTGCAACGGGAGCAACCGTTAATTTTTCAACTGAAGGTTCCGGAAACATTACTCTTAAATTAGATGATTCCATCGAAAACGATGAAGGTTACACCTTAAATGTAGCGTTCGATAACATCGAAATAGCCGGTAAAAACACAAAAGGCGTATTTTATGGTATTCAAACCTTAAGGCAACTCATGCCGTCAAGCATCGAATTGGCAAATGGCAGCCTAAAGGAATTAACCATTCCTGCTGTGTCAATTACCGATAATCCGAGATACCAATACAGAGGTATGCACTTAGATGTGGCACGCCATTTTTACCCCGTAGATTTTATAAAAAAGTATATCGACTTAATCGCAATGCATAAAATGAATACGTTTCATTGGCATTTAACCGAAGACCAAGGTTGGCGTATTGAAATTAAAAAATATCCAAAACTTACAGAAATAGGAGCGTGGAGAAACGGCACCATAGTTGGCCACCACCCGGGAACGGCAAACGATCAGGAAAAATACGGCGGTTTTTACACCCAAGACGATGTTAAGGATATTGTAGCTTATGCCACAAAAAAACACGTTACTGTAATCCCAGAAATCGAGTTGCCCGGACATAGTAGCGCAGCCATTGCCGCTTATCCGTATTTAAGTTGTTTCCCAGATGAGCCAACCAAGGTTACCAATGATATGGGCTCGGAAAAAGGAAAAGAGATTCAAGCGGCCGGAACCCCAAAAATCGTACAAGAAACCTGGGGTGTTTTTCCAGATGTATATTGTGCAGGGAAAGAAGAAACCTTTGCTTTTTTACAAGATGTTTTAGATGAGGTAATTCCGTTATTCCCTTCAACTTATATCCATATTGGAGGCGACGAGTGCCCAAAAGCAAACTGGGAAAGATGTCCGAATTGCCAAAAAAGAATCAAAAACGAAGGCTTAAAAGACGAGCATGAATTGCAAAGCTACTTTATCACGCGCATTGAAAAATATTTGAATTCTAAAGGAAAAAAAATAATTGGCTGGGATGAGATTTTAGAAGGCGGTTTAGCGCCAAACGCAACCGTTATGTCGTGGCGAGGAACACAAGGTGGCATTGAAGCGGCAAAACAAAAGCATGACGTTATTATGACGCCGGGGCACTCCTGTTATTTCGACCATTACCAAACTGAAGATAAGGACAACGAACCTTTGGCCATTGGTGGAAAAACCACGGTTGCCGATGTGTATGCATACGAGCCAACCCCAAAAGAGTTAAGTGAAGACGAGCACCAATATATTTTAGGCGCACAAGGAAATGTATGGTCAGAGTACATGAAGACTACCGATTACGTGGAATATATGATTTTGCCACGTATGTCTGCGCTTTCTGAAGTCGTTTGGTCATCAAAAGAAAACAGGGATTGGGAAGATTTCAGTGCACGTTTAAATACTTTTAAAGACAGGTACGATGCTTTAGAATTAAACTATGCCAAACACACCTTCGAAAAATAATAAAACTAATATGTAACTGTTGTGAGTTTCAATACCAAATACCCATCTATTGAAGATTTAAGAACCCGTGCCAAACAAAGGATTCCAAAATTCGCTTTTGATTATTTGGACGGCGGTTGTAATGAAGATATAAATCTCTATAAAAATACTGCTGAGATACGCGAGGTAGAATTGCTGCCCGAATATCTCAGTAAACACACGGCGTCTAGCATGAAAACCACTTTGTTTGGTCATGAATACGATGCGCCATTTGGTATTGCTCCTGTTGGATTGCAAGGTTTAATGTGGCCAAATGCACCGGAAATATTGGCAAAGGCCGCTTTCAAGCATAATATACCGTTTATTTTAAGCACGGTAACAACCAGTAGCATTGAGCGTATTTCTGAATTGACCGAAGGCAAAGCTTGGTTTCAATTATATCACCCAGCTAAAAATGAGCTAAGGGACGATATTTTAAAAAGATGCGAAACCTCAGGCTACGATACTTTGGTTATTTTATGCGATGTGCCAACCTTTGGTTTTAGACCACGAGACATACGAAATGGCTTAGCTATGCCACCAAAAATGTCTATTAACAATATGTTGCAAATTTTAGGGAAACCAAATTGGGCGTTTCAAACCCTAAAACATGGGCAACCAAATTTTGAAACCTTAAAGCCATATATGCCTAAAAACCTTGATTTAAAACAGTTGGGAAAATTTATGGACGACACATTTTCGGGTAGGTTAAACGAAGAAAAAATAAAACCAATTAGAGATATGTGGAAAGGCAAATTGGTATTAAAAGGTGTGGCCAACGAGCTTGATGCCGAACGCGCCATAAACCTTGGATTGGACGGTATTATTGTGTCCAACCATGGTGGCAGGCAATTGGATGCGGGAGAATCTACCATAAAACCATTAACAAGAATTGCCGAAAAATACGGCCAGCAAATAGAAGTGATGATGGATAGCGGCATTCGTTCCGGTCCCGACGTGGCAAGAAGTTTAGCTTCCGGCGCTAAGTTCACCTTTATGGGAAGATCGTTTATGTATGGCGTAGCTGCTTTAGGAAAAAAAGGCGGCGATCATACCATATCGCTATTAAAAACCCAATTGCAACAGGTTATGGAGCAAATTTGTTGTGAAAAAGTAGAAGATTTTAAAAATCATTTAATTTAATTTACAAGATTTTAAGTTGGTTTCTTAACTAACTGGTTCACTCCGTGATTATTAGTCGAGTATAAGTGCAAATAACCATTTACGCGATTAATATTTTTTTGTCTTTTGTTGATACTTTCTTTGCTATAATCCAACGGTTTTTATATTTTCACATCAAATATTTATGTGTTTATTTAAGAAATCGAGGGTTAATGAAATTACATTTATTAGACAGAAGTACTAAATTGAGCAACGCCTCTTTTTCGATTAGTAATAATTGCTACCCTAATTTTTTGAAAATTTGGCATTACCACCCAGAATTTGAGCTTGTTACCATTTTAAAAAGCACCGGAACCCGCTTTATTGGCGATAATATTGAGCAGTTTAATGTTGGGGAAATTGTTTTGATCGGTAAAAATTTACCGCACATGTGGCTAAATGATAAAGAATATTTTAAAGAAGATTCTAAATTGGAGGCACAAGCCATTGCCATTCATTTTAATGAAAATTTTGCAGGCGAAATATTTTTTAATATGCCGGAAATGAACGCCATTAAAAAGTTATTTGAAAATGCACAATACGGGGTTAGGTTTTTGGGAGATTTAAGTTTGGCGATTAAACGGATTAAAAATTTAGAGGACTTAAAAGGTTTCGATAAAACCATTTCCTTTTTAAAAATCTTGAATTTACTGGCAAATCATCAAGATTACAAATTGTTATCGAGTATGGGATTTGTAAATTCATTCAAAAAAACAGGACGAACTAATTTAGCCGAGGTTTACGAGTACATTATTAAAAATTTTAAAGAGCGCATCACTTTAGAAGATGTAGCCAGTATAGCCTGTATGAATCCCACCGCATTTAGCAGGGTTTTTAAACGCGTAAATCGGAAAACCTTTAGCGAATACTTAAACGAAGTTCGTATTGGTTATGCCTGTAAGTTGTTGATGGAAGAAAAGTACAGTATTTCTGAAATATGTTTTGAATCTGGTTTCAATAATATTTCTAACTTCAACCGGCAATTTAAAAAAACGAAAAACTATTCGCCCACCGAGTATATAAAAGCGCATTTAAGCGGACGCTAAACCTATGGGATATTTGACTTAAAATCCGGCTTTTGTCAAATTTTACCATTAAAAATTTACATTTAATGAGGTTTCTTCAAAAATGAATTTTTGCACCTCATTTTTAGTCCTTTAATCTATTCAATTTATTATTATTGTATTCAATTTTACAAACGAATTGTAACGTGTTTACGCGTTTTTAATTCAAAAAGACTAAGCTTAAAATTTATGAAAGCTGCAAAAGTTATTATTTTAATCAACTGCCAAGATCGACCAAACATTATAGCAACCGTTACCTCTTTTGTGGCGAATAAAGGCGGGAATATAGTTTATATCGATCAGCATGTAGATCGCGTTCAGGATACGTTTTTTATGCGATTGGAAGGCGAATTTGAAAGCGCTGATTTTTCAATGGAAAATTTTAAAACACAATTTAAAGATGTTTTAGCTGAAAAATTTAATATGAAATGGCGCATATATGCATCGGATGCAAAACTGAAAATGGCGGTATTTGTATCTAAATACGACCATTGTTTGTATGATTTATTGGGGCGTTACAATTCTGGAGAACTCGGTTTGGAAATTCCTTTTATTGTTAGTAATCACATCGATTTGAAACCCATTGCCGATAACTTTAAAATTCCGTTTTACCATATTCCCGTAACCAAGGATACCAAAGTCGAAGCCGAAGAAAAGCAACTGCAATTGCTTGAAAAATACAACATCGATTTTATTGTGTTGGCAAGGTATATGCAAATTGTTTCGGATAAATTAATCGATAAATATCCGAGTAAAATCATTAATATACACCATTCATTCCTGCCTGCTTTCGTGGGCGCAAAACCATATCATTCAGCTTATAAGCGCGGTGTGAAAATTATTGGGGCAACCAGCCATTATGTAACCGAAGAATTGGATGCAGGCCCCATAATAGAGCAGGATGTGGCGCACGTTTCGCACGACCACAACGTACAGGATTTAATTGCAAAAGGACGCGATTTGGAAAAAATCGTATTGTCTACCGCCGTTAAATTGCATGCCAAAAGAAAAGTAATGGTTTACAATAATAAAACGATTATTTTTTCATAGTGGTGATGCATTAAAAAAGTCATATTTATAAACTTAAAATAACCGAATGATTTTGAAGACCTATCGAGTAAATTCTATTAAAGGAAATACATTACGGCTCACGGGAAAAGGCCTTGACGAAGCTTGGGAACAAGCCGAAGTATTAACTGATTTTATTTCGCCTTGGGATAAAAGGGGTGTTGATAAAATTGAATTTAGGGCCCTTTATAATACCGAACATTTATTCTTTTGCTTTAAGGTTTTTGATGCTGAAATTTATGTTGATTCAACCGATGATACGCATCACAGTATAAACAACTCCGATCGTGTGGAACTTTTTTTTAGAGCTGATGAAAACTTGAATCCCTACTATTGTTTGGAGATTGACCCAACCCCCAGAATTATGGATTTTATAGCTAAACCCAATAAGGATTTTGATTTTTATTGGAATTGGCCATCAGAGGATATTAATGTGAAATCCAATAAAGAAAAAAACTTTTTTACGGTTGAAGGTGCAATAAGTCTGGCTTCATTAAAGCGATTTAATTTAGTGAAAGACGGAAAAATTGAAACGGGAATCTATCGTGCCAAATACCACAAACAAGCTGATGGCAACTACGAACCAACTTGGATAACTTGGGTAAACCCGCAAACGGAAGAACCCAATTTTCACACGCCGTCGTCTTTTGGTGTTTTAAAATTTATGTGAATTAATTGTGGGTATAGCCATCAAAGTTTTCAGAGTTAATAATATCAATGGGTAATAATTTCTGCCTGGGAATTTTTTTGTCGAACAGAAAATATTCAGCAAGTTGTGTGATACAAAGATACGCTTGATGCTTGGGGTTTTGGTTTATTAAAAAATCTATGGCATTGTTTTTTAAGTACTTTATGTTTTCATCCAATAAATCGTAACCAATAATTTTTATATCTAAATCAGGAAAATCTTTAACAATTTTGGCAACGCTGTACACTTTGGATGTGGTTACAAAAATGCCTGAAATGTCATTGGGCCTTTTCAATAAATCGTGTAATTTCTTGTCTAAATCGGCTTGCTGTAAACTACATGTTTTTAAGTTGTACTTGCTGTTTTGCAAACGCTCCAAATAATTTTTAAACCCTTTTTCCTTTAGTTGCATATGAATGGAGTTGTTAAAAACTTCATCGAGGTGAATAATTAAAATGGTTCTGTTTTTTGGAACGATCATTTCCATAAGCCGCGCTGCAATACGGCCGCTTTGTATTAAATCCTGTCCAACATAATTGGTAATGCCGTTTAATTCTAAAGGGTCGTTAATCGTGCTCACAATAATATTGTTGGCATTGTATATTTTTATAACCTCAATCGATTCTTTATGAAAAACAGGGGTTATTAAAACCGCATCCGGCAATTGTTTTAAAACCGTTTTGTTGACCTCCAAAAAGGATCGGGTATCGGTATGATCAAAATAATAAGAATCAATGGTAATCCCAAACGAATTATACTCGTTAATGGCATCGTTTACGCCATTTGTACAAGGTTGCCAGTAGGGGTCGATTTTCGGGTCGGGTTGAATAACGCAAATATGGTAGTTCTTGGTATTCTTTAAACTTCTGGCAATAAGGTTTGGTTGGTAATCAATTTCTTCTAACAACTTGGTAACCTTTTCCAAAGCCGCCGGCGAAACTTTACCGCGTTTATGGATTACTCTATCTACAGTGCCTTTAGATACTCCAGCTAATTCGGCAATATCTTTTATGGTGTATTTTTTCATCTATCACAAATATATATAAAATATAGATTAAAATATCAATGTGTTCGAACACATTTTTTATATATTTCCTTTTTTATTGGCAAATTAATCTGTAAGTTTGTTTCCTTTAGGCAATGTTTTGTAAGGGTTAAAGGCGTGAAAAACAGAATATAACGCGTGTTAAATTGTTTCCGTTCAACAAAAATCAGGCTTAAAAACATAAATATATAAGATGGAAAAACCAACACTTGTAATTTTGGCCGCGGGCATGGGGAGCCGCTACGGCGGTTTAAAACAGATGGATACGTTTACACCCGAAGGCGATACCATTATCGATTTTTCAATTTACGACGCGCTTCAAGCGGGATTTGGAAAATTTGTTTTTATTATCAGAAAACGTTTCGAAAAAGACTTTAAGGACATCTTCAACAAAAAACTGGAAGGGAAAGCCGAAGTAGTTTATGTTTACCAAGAACTTGACAGTGTTCCTGAAAAATATATTAACCCCGAGCGCGTAAAACCATGGGGCACCGGACATGCACTTTTAATGGCAAAAGATGTTGTTAATGAAAACTTTGCCATTATAAATGGCGACGATTTTTACGGAAAGGAAGCTTTTGAGGTGATGGCAAACTCCTTAATGACAAAGGATAAAGAATCTTACCAGTTTAATACCATGGCTTACTTGTTGAAAAACACGGTTTCAGAGCATGGTTATGTGTCAAGAGGGGAGTGCGAAGTAAATGAAAACGGGTTTTTAACCGATGTAACCGAGCGCACCCACATTGAAAAAATTGATGGTAAGTTAATGCGAAAAGATGAAGATGGGAATTTTATTTCTATTGACGAAAACACAATTGTTTCCATGAATTTTTGGGGATTTACGCCTAAATGTTTTAACTTCGGAAATCGGTTGTTTGAAGAATTTTTAGAGGCCAATAAAACTAATATAAAAGCAGAATTTTATATACCGTCTATTGTAAATGAGATACTAAAATCCGGAAAAGCCACTGTTGAAGTTTTAAAATCTGATGCCAAATGGTTTGGGGTAACTTATAAAGAAGACAAGGAAATTGTTGAAAAAGCAATAAAAGACTTAAAGGAACAAGGTGTTTATCCAACTAAACTTTGGTAGATGTTAACAGAAAAATTAAAATTTATTTTCGGTCAATTTGAACACCAAGGCGAGTTCGAATCCTATCAAGAATTAGCTTCAGGGCATATAAACGATACCTATTTAATTAAAACAAAAAAGAAACCCCATTTTGTGCTACAACGCATCAATCATGGGGTTTTTAAAGATGTTCCTGGGTTAATTGAAAATAAGGTAGCGGTTAGTAAGCATATTCAAGAAAAACTAAAAAACCTGTCCGTAAAAAAGCAAAAGCGCCGCGTATTGGCGTTTGCACAAACCAAATCGGGTGAATCTTATTACCGAGATGAAGAAGGCAATTATTGGAATTTAATGTATTTTATTGATAAAAGCGTGACGCATGAAATAGTGGATAACGATGATATTGCCTATCAAGGCGGTAGGTTATTGGGTCAGTTTTTAACACTTACCAGCGATTTCGATGCTTCAAAACTCACCGAAGTTATTCCTAAGTTTCACGACATGTCTTTTCGCTATTCGCAATTTGAAGACGCTCTTAAAATAGCTTCAAATGAAAGATTGGAAAAAGCTAAAGATTATATTAAGCAGGTTGAAGATTTAAAAGAAGAAATGCATATTCTTCAAAAATTAAAAGAATCCGGAGCTATAAAACTACGCGTTACCCATAACGATACAAAAATATCAAACGCGCTTTTTAACAAGAAAAACAAAGGTTTGTGCCTTATCGATACCGATACGGTTATGCCCGGAATTGTGCATTATGATTTTGGAGACGCCATAAGAACCATTTGTAATACGGCTGCCGAAGATGAAACCAACTTGGATTTGGTGGAGTTTAATGTTGATTATTACAAAGCTTATACCAAAGGATTTCTGAAAAAAATGAAATCTTCACTAACACCAACGGAGCTTAAATATTTGCCTTTAGCGGCAAAAACCATGATTTTCATTATGGCTTTAAGGTTTTTAACCGATTATTTAAACAACGATATATATTACAAAACAAAATACCCAGAGCATAATTTAGATCGCGCCAAAAATCAATTTAAGCTCATACAAAGTTTTACGGAAAAAATTAATCAACTATAATACTTAAATCAACCAATAATTATGGAGCAAAACACAAAACCAAACAACACTTTAGTACCTATTATAATAATAGCGGGACTTTTCTTTATTTTTGGGTTCGTAACCTGGATTAACGGTGCTTTAATTCCATTTATGAAAACCATAAACGAATTAACCGAAGCGCAATCTTACTTAGTGGCCTCGGCATCGTACATATCGTTCGTGGTTATGGCCTTACCCGCATCCTATATTTTAACTAAAATTGGGTACAGAAAAGGGATGTCTCTTGGTTTAATTATTATGGGAATTGGTGCCTTGGTATTTATTCCGGCAGCAGAAGCCCGTACATATTGGGTGTTTTTGGTAGCTATTTTTATTCAAGGCATGGGAATGACTATTTTACAAACAGCAGCGAATCCATACATTACTATTTTAGGACCTATTGAAAGCGGTGCAAAACGTATTGCTATTATGGGTATTGCCAATAAAGTAGCGGGAGCCTTGGGGTCTTTAATATTTGGTGCTATTTTATTGTCTGGAATAGACGAAGTAAAAGAAAAGTTAGGAACCGTATCCGTTGAAGAAAAGGGACAATTATTGGATACTATGGCCGATAGTGTTTTTACACCGTATGTGGTTATGGCTGTGGTGTTATTTATTTTGGGTGTGTTGATTAGAAAAGCACCGTTACCACATGTTGAAGCCGATGAAGCAGATGAAACCGCAGTAGGAAAAAGCACTAAAACAAGTATCTTTCAATTTCCACATTTATGGTTGGGTGTTCTAGCATTGTTTGTTTATGTAGGTGCGGAAGTAATTGCCGGAGATACCATTATCGCTTATGGTATATCCTTAGGTTTTACTGGAGAAGAAGCTAAATTCTTTACCACTTATACATTAATGGCTATGGTAGCCACCTATGCCTTAGGGGTGTTTTTAATTCCAAAATATGTGAAGCAAAAAACAGCGTTAATAGCAAGTGCTATTTTGGGTATCATATTTAGTTTCTGTATTTTAAATACCACTGGAATTACATCGGTATTATTTGTAGCCGCTTTAGGTGTTGCAAACGCATTAGTTTGGCCTGCTATTTGGCCATTAACATTAGATGGTTTAGGAAAGTTTACAAAAACGGCTTCGGCCCTATTAATCATGGCAATTTCTGGTGGAGCTATAATTCCACCTTTATACGGTAGAATAGTTGATGCCAATAAACACGAATTAATTACTAGCGGTATTGCAGAAGCAGATGCCGCCGCAACAGCAGCAACAGACAGTTATTGGGTGTTAATTCCTTGTTATGCCATTATATTGTTTTTTGCTATTTGGGGACATAAAATTAAAAGTTGGACGTCAAAATAATATACTTTTAGATTGATTTTTGGGGAGCATGAGTAGAGTTTATAAATGGGGAATTATTGGATGCGGAAGCGTTACCGAGCTTAAAAGTGGACCAGCATACCAAAAGGTAGAGGGTTTCGAACTGCAAGCCGTAATGCGCAGAAATGTCGATAAGGCCAAGGATTATGCCAGTAGGCACAACGTTCCCAAGTTTTATGCAAATGCAGATGAATTGATTAACGACCCCGAAATTGATGCCATATATATTGCAACGCCACCAGACTCACATTGCTATTACGCATTGAAGGTTGCTAAGGCAGAAAAAATTTGCTGTATTGAAAAACCAATGGCACCAACCTTTGACGAGTGTTTATTGATAAATAAGGCTTTTGAAGCAAAAAAAACACCCTTATTTGTAGCCTATTATAGGCGATCGCTTCCTAGGTTTAAACAAGTTAAATCGTGGATTGAGAACAATAAAATTGGAGAGATAAGGCACATAAATTGGCATTTAAGTAAACCGGCAAACGCTATTGATATAGCCAAAACATACAATTGGCGTACCGATATAAAAATTGCAAAAGGAGGCTATTTTGATGATTTAGCATCCCATGGCATAGATTTATTTATGCACTTGTTGGGCGATATTACAAGTGCAGAAGGTATTGCCACAAATCAGCAAGGTTTGTACACCGCCATGGATGCCATTTCGGGAAGTTGGATGCACCAATCTGGTATCACCGGTTCTGGCAGTTGGAATTTTGGAACGGAAAAGAGAGAAGACCATGTTCAAATTTATGGCGAAAAAGGAAAAATTAGTTTTTCGGTTTTTGGTGAAGTGCCTGTAGAATTAGAGCACGGAGACCATAAAGAAAGTCTGTTTATTGAGAACCCTGAAAACATTCAATTGTTTCACGTTCAAAATATAAAAAACCATTTAACTGAAAATAAAACACATCCATCAACAGGGAAAACAGGAGCTCATACCACTTGGGTATTAGAAAATATATTAAAAAACAATAATTAAAACTTAAAACCAGAACAATGTTAGAAAGTAGTATAGACAAAGCAACAGGTTTCGAAAAAAGATTTGAAAATATTGGTACTGTAGTTTATGAAAATTCAGCTACGGCATCAAAAGCAGTTGCTACAGAAATAGCAAACCTTATTCGGGTAAAACAATCGCAAAAACAACCCTGTATTCTAGGTTTAGCCACAGGGTCTTCGCCAAAAGGGCTATATGCAGAATTGGTGCGTTTACACAAAGAAGAAGGTTTGAGTTTTAAAAACGTGGTATCATTCAATTTAGATGAATACTATCCTATGGAACCCGATTCGGTAAATAGTTATGTGCGTTTTATGAAAGAACAATTGTTCGACCATATAGATATATTGCCAGAAAACTGCTATATCCCAGATGGCACATTGCCCAAAGAAGAGATTAGGAGTTACTGTGACGAGTACGAAGCTAAAATAGAGGCGTTTGGCGGCATAGATTTGCAAATATTGGGTATTGGTGGAAACGGTCATATCGGGTTTAACGAATCCGGATCCCTGCAAAACTCCAAAACACGTTTGGTGGCTTTAGACCATATTACAAGAGTTGCGGCAAGTGGCGATTTTAAGGGTTTAGAGAATACACCAAGAACAGCCATTACCATAGGTGTTAAAAAAATCATGGAAGCCAAACGCGTGATTCTTTTAGCTTGGGGAGAACGAAAATCAAATATTATTAAAGCTTCAACTGAAGAGGAAGTTTCCAGTCGTGTTCCGGCATCTTATTTGCAAGAACACAACAACGCCACTTTTGTTTTAGATAAAGCAGCATCATCAAAACTAACAAGAATCAATACACCGTGGTTGGTTGAAAAAATTGTTTGGACCGATAGACTTATCAGAAAAGCCGTATTAAGTTTAGCACTTCATTTAAAGAAACCTATTTTAATGCTAACGGATGCAGATTATATTGAAAACGGTATGAGTGATTTGTTGGCCGATGCAGGACCAGCTTATGATATCAACATAAAAATATTCAATAAATTACAAAATACCATTACAGGTTGGCCAGGTGGAAAACCAGGTGCAGACGATAGCAAACGACCAGAACGTGCAGAACCTGCTAAAAAACGTGTTATCATTTTTAGTCCACATCCAGACGATGATATCATTAGTATGGGAGGAACCTTTAAAAGGTTGCACGAACAAGGTCATGAGGTGCACGTAGGTTATCAAACATCGGGTAATATTGCGGTTGCCGATGATGAAGCATTGCGTTTTGCAAGTTTTGTTTGCGATTACAATGAGAGATTTGGCATTGAAAGTACCGAAGCCGAAGATATTTATAAAAGAGCGGTTACTTTTCTGAAAAATAAAAAATCAAGTGAAATCGATACCGAAGAAGTTAGATATATAAAGGGATTAATTAGAAAAGGAGAAGCGCGAGCAACTTGTCATTTTGTAGGTATTCCAGATGAGCAAATCCATTTTATGGAATTACCGTTTTACGAAACAGGTACCATTGAAAAAAATCCGTTAGGTGAGGAAGATATTAAAATAACCATGGACCTAATCGAGAAAGTTAAACCACATCAAGTATATGCCGCAGGCGATTTGGCCGATCCACACGGGACACACAAAGTGTGTTTAGATGCCGTTTTTGCAGCCGTTAAAAACCTAAAACCTAAAAAATTCATGAAAGATTGTTGGGTATGGTTGTACCGAGGTGCATGGCAAGAATGGGGTATCGATGAAATAGAAATGGCTGTGCCAATGGGACCAGACCAGGTTCTTGAGAAAAGAAAAGGTATTTTTAAGCACCAATCGCAAAAAGATGGTGTGGTATTCCAAGGGTCTGATAGTAGAGAATTTTGGCAACGTGCCGAAGACCGAAACAGTGAAACAGCTGGTCTGTACGACGAGTTAGGTTTGGCACACTACGCGGCAATGGAAGCCTTTGTAAGATGGAAGTATTAATGTATATTTGAACTAAACACTAATAAAATCATTAAATAAGCATGAGTAATTACCATATAAAACACTTAGAAGAATACTATCAAGTTTATAGGAAATCTGTTCGCGAGCCCGAAAATTTTTGGGAAGAAGTAGCCGAAGAGCATTTTATGTGGCAAAAAAAATGGGATAACGTATTAAGTTGGGATTTTAACAAACCCGAAGTAAAATGGTATGAAGGCGCAGAGCTTAACATTACCGAAAATTGCATCGATAGGCATTTGGCAACACGAGGCGAAAAAACCGCTATTTTGTTCGAGCCCAACGACCCCAAAGAACCGGCAGAACATATTACTTACAAACAACTGCACGAGCGTGTTAACAAGTTTGCCAATGTATTAAAAAGCCAAGGCATTACCAAAGGTGATCGGGTTTGTATTTATTTACCTATGATTCCCGAGTTGGCCATATCCATTTTGGCCTGTGCCAGAATTGGCGCAATACATTCGGTAGTATTTGCTGGGTTTTCCGCTACAGCGTTATCAACAAGAATTAATGATAGCGACTGTAAAATGGTGGTAACTAGCGATGGTACTTATCGCGGTGCAAAAACCATTGATTTAAAAGGTATTGTAGACGAAGCCTTGGGAAGTTGCCCAGGCGTAAAAACCGTATTGGTTGCAAAACGAATTCACTCCGATATTCAAATGAAAGCGGGTCGCGATAAATGGTTACAGCCTTTGTTGGACGAAGCTTCCAACGCCTGCGAAATTGAAGTGATGAAAGCCGAAGACCCCTTGTTTATTTTATACACATCGGGCTCTACAGGCAAGCCTAAAGGCATGGTGCACACAACGGCAGGCTATATGGTCTATACGGCCTATACGTTTAAAAACGTGTTTCAATATAGAGAAAATGATGTGTATTGGTGTACGGCAGACATTGGTTGGATAACAGGGCATAGTTACATTGTTTACGGCCCATTGGCAAATGGCGCAACCACCTTAATGTTTGAAGGTGTACCAAGTTATCCGGATTTTGGTCGCTTTTGGGAAATTGTTGAAAAACACAAAGTGAATCAGTTTTATACGGCGCCAACAGCCATACGTGCTTTGGCTAAACAAGGTACCGAGGTTATAGAAAAACACGATTTATCATCTATTAAGGTGTTAGGGTCAGTGGGAGAGCCCATAAACGAAGAAGCGTGGCATTGGTACAATGATAACATCGGAAAAAAGAAAAGTCCCATAGTGGATACCTGGTGGCAAACCGAAACAGGTGGTATTATGATTACGCCAATTCCGTTTGTTACACCAACCAAACCCACGTATGCCACATTGCCATTTATTGGAATTCAACCTGCTTTAATGGATGAAGAAGGTGAAGAATTAAAAGCGAATCAAGTGGATGGACGACTGTGTATAAAGTTTCCGTGGCCAGCAATGGCGCGTACCATTTGGGGCAATCATCAGCGTTATAAAGACACTTATTTTACAGCCTATAAAAATAAATATTTTACAGGTGATGGCGCTTTGCGAGACGAAGTAGGCTATTACAGAATTACGGGTAGAGTAGATGATGTTATTATAGTATCTGGACACAACTTAGGAACCGCACCAATTGAAGATGCCGTAAACGAGCATCCCGCAGTAGCAGAATCGGCCATAGTTGGTTTCCCGCACGATGTTAAAGGAAACGCTTTATACGGCTATGTTATTTTAAAGGATGTAGGCGAAAGTCGAGACCAAGATAACTTACGTAAAGAAATCAATCAAATCATAACCGAGCATATCGGACCTATTGCAAAACTTGATAAAATTCAGTTTACTAGCGGTTTGCCAAAAACACGATCGGGGAAAATTATGCGACGAATCCTAAGAAAAATAGCCTGCAAAGAGACTGACAATTTAGGCGATACGTCTACATTGCTAAACCCAGAAGTGGTGAAAGATATTATGGATAATGTGTTGTAATTTAGTGTGATGGATTAAACCAAAGTACTTTAAATGAACAAAAAAACCAAAGTTAAAAACTTTGGTTTTTTTGTTTTGAACTGCATAGCAGTAAAGAATTGGCTATTCAGCTCTTAAAATCTTTTCCATCTTTCTGCCTCTTGCCAACTCGTCAACCAATTTGTCTAAATATCGAGTTTGCTTGGTTATGGGGTTTTCAATTTCTTCTATGCGATAGCCACAGATAACACCTTTTATAAGAGGTGCATTGGGGTTTAATTTTGCTCTGTTAAAGAAGGTTTCAAAAGTTACTTGTTCTTCAATGAGTTCTTCAAGTATTTTATCATTAAAACCCGTGAGCCACTCAATTACTTGATGCAACTCTTCTTTGGTTCTGCCTTTTTTTTCAACTTTTGAAATATAGTGCGGATAAACCGATGAAAATTTCATTTTTGCAACCCGTTCATTGTGTTCCGGTGTTGTTTTCATGCTGTCTTTATTATAAATTTAAACTTCTATAAAGCTATTATGCTACATCTTCAACAAAAAATATGGCGTTTTTATTCAAATCGTAAAAACCAAATTCATTGGTATTCCAATCGGTTTTAAGTCGTAATTTATCTTGGTTTACTGTGCCACGTTTTACAAATTCTTCAAAAAAGGATTTGATGCTTTTTACAAATATTTTAATAACCGAACCACCTAGTAATGGGTCGTCGTCCGTATCGGCATGCCACTGTAAATGCATATAGAGTTTATCTCGTTTCAAAACAGCATACATGCTGTCTTTGTGTACCAGTTCAAAACCTACATGCCTTAAGTACCAAGCAACATCTCTATCAATATTCTGCGAAGGTAAAACGGGAACAATTTGCATATTTTTAAGGCCTAAATCTCCTATAAATATACATATTTTTAAAAGAGTGGGTTAGTCAACAAAACTCATGCTATCTCCAACGGATAGCTTCCAAGTGTCAACCAAACCCGCATTAATCTCTAAAACATATTTTGCCGGTGCGTTTGATGGCAACGAACTTTCGTCAAAAGGTTTTGCGTTTTTTTGAAAACTTACAATAGTGTTGTTCCCGTCTATAAAAATTAAATCCAATGGAATTTTGGTGTTCTTCATGTAAAAAGAACGCTCTGTAACATCATCAAAAACAAACAACATGCCTTGGTTGTCTTCCATGGAATTGCGGTACATTAAACCGGTTTGGATGTCGTAATCGGTATCGGCAATTTCAATATCAATAAGCACTTTTGTAGAGTCCGTCGTGGTTTTAAATAGGGTGAGTTCGCCTTCTTTAGTAAAGCTAATCTCAGTTTGTTTTATAACTTTTTTGTCTTTTTTACAAGACGATATACTTATTGTAATTAGCAGAAATACAACTAATTTTAAATACTTAAATGACATGTTATTTAGTAGCTGTTTTTGGTTTGTAAATAAACATAAAATACAGCCCGATGAGTATAAACGGGATACTTAGCCATTGCCCTGTATTTAAGCCAAACCAGTTGATGTATTCATCGCCTTGTGGTTCTTTAAAGCGTTCGATAAAAAAACGAATCGTCCAAAGTAAAATTAAAAACAGTCCGAAAAGAAAACCCGTTTGTTCTTTTTTAGCGGTTTTCGAATAGAAATACCATAATATTAAAAACACAAAAACATAGCAAAATGCTTCGTACAATTGCGCGGGATGTCTGTAAGGGACCGCTTCCAACAACTCAGCAAATTGTGGATTATCGGTTACCGCTTCATAGGCTTTTTGCACATCTTTTATACCGGTAAGCTGTGTGATTTGACCCTTGTAATATTGATCTTGAATAAACCGAACACCCAAACTGGAATCGGTTACTTTTCCGATAATTTCGGAATTAATAAAATTTCCAATTCTGATAAAAACCGCACCGGATGCTACAGATATAACCACACGGTCTAAAATCCAAAGCAAAGATTTATAGTTGTATTTTTTACGATACAAATACATACCTATAATTATACCAACAGCGGCGCCATGGCTTGCAAGACCTTGAAAACCAGTAAACTCAAAGCCGCCTTTAAATTTAAAAGGCAGAAAAATACTGAAAAAATCTTCGGTTATCAATTCCGATTGATAAAACAAAACGTGCCCTAAACGCGCACCGAGCATGGTTGCTAAAACGGTGTAAATAAATAAGGGATCCAAATAGGTAAGCGACACCTTTTCCTTGGTAAAAATACGCTTCATAATATACCAACCGGCCACAAATGCAAAAACCCACATAAGGCTGTAAAAATGAAGTTTAAAATTGCCAACTATATCTATTCCCGTTACGGGGTTCCAATCAAATTTTAAAAAATACATAGGTTTTGTTTTTCGGCGTAAAGATAAGATTTGCTGTACGGTTTGAAACTCATTTGTTGTTATTTAACAATTTCCAAGATTTCAACTTCAAAAATGATATTGGATTTTGGCGGAATACCTCGGTTTCCCGATTCGCCATAAGCTAAATGATACGGAATAAATAAGGTCGCTTTATCGCCCACGTTTAATTGCTGCAAACCTTCCTTAAAGCCCGAAATCATTCGTGCGTCCGGACTTAAATCGGCAGTAATGGGTTCGTATTTATCGGCAAGCTTGCGTTTTTCGTTAACCACATCCAATGCTTCTGCGATTTTTAAACTGCTGGTTTCAAGCAGTTTTCCGTTTTCAAAATATACGGCATAATGTGTTAAAACCTTGTTGGTTTCGTTCAGCTTTTCTCCCTGCCCTTTTTCGGTAATGAAGTATTGCAGGCCCGAAGGTAAGGTAATGGCTTCGGTTTTCTGTTTGTTAAACTTTTCGTTGGTAGCTTTTAAAATGGCTTCGGCTTTTGCTGCTTTCTCTTTTTCCAAACGGTCTACTTCGGCAAAATGACTGACGAAAATCTTTGGAGCGTCAAATTTTTTGACGTCTTTCCCTTTTCTAATTATGTTCAACTCTTCAATAACCACATTTTTGATTGGTTTGTCTCTGGAGTCCACTTTTACATTCGAAATCGTGTCGAGCACATCCAATCCCAATACCAACTCGCCAAAAACACTATGGACATTATCTAAGTTTGGTTTAGGCACTTCGGTTATAAAAAACTGACTGCCGTTTGAATTTGGACCCGAATTGGCCATGGATAAAATTCCGAGTTTATCGTGTTTTAAATCCGGATGAAACTCATCGTTAAATTTATAACCCGGGTTTCCTCTGCCGTTGCCTAAAGGGTCGCCACCTTGAATCATAAAGTTATTTTTAACACGATGAAAAATGAGACCATTATAATATTTTTTTCCTTTGTAAATACTATCAACCATAGTGTTTGTGCCTTCTGCCAACGATACAAAATTGGCCACCGTTACGGGTACTTTTTGGTGGTCTAATTTGGCCACCATAACACCTTTTGTGGTAATAAATTCAGCATACATACCATCTTCAAGATCTGGGTATTGTGCTTTGCAGGATGTTAAGCTTATTAAAAGAGCTAAACCTAGAAATTTAATAATTCGCATGATTTAATTGGATTGATTTTGGGAAATAGAATTAACGGTAACTTCGCAAATTATAGGCGTATTGCTACCTATTTTATTTTGGTCGCCATAGTAACCAAAAGCTTTTTGCGAAGGAAATATAAAGGTAACGGTTTCTCCAGATTTCATAAGCTTTAAGCCTTCACGCAGGCCAGTAAACAATTCTTCCTGATCCATGGCGTAGGTTTGTGTTTTAACGTCAGCTTTTGAATAAATAAGCCCACCATTTAAGTCCTTAATATTGTAATTGTAGTTTATAATATCACCAAATTTTGGTGTGCTTAAGCTGTCTGTTTCTGTTTTTATGTTGTAGTAATACCAAAAACCACTTTCTGAAGCGATATAATCATTGTCCTTTTTAAGCGCCATAATTTTTTCGATACTTGCTTGCTCTTTGGCGTTTAATTTTTTATTTCGATTAACGGAAGCATCAATAAAAGAGCCTGTTTTAACCGAAATGGGTTTACGGGCTTCGGGCGTTTTGCAGCTACATAAAAACAGTAGCGAAAGTAGTATGGTTGTATATTTAATCATCGTTTAGGGCTTTTTTATAACGAGGCAATATACTAATAAATTTTTCTACGGTATCCTTTAAACTCAATTCACTACGGCCACCAGCGGCATTTGTATGACCACCACCGTTAAAATGTGCACGAGAAAACTCGTTTACGGAAAAGCTCCCTTTCGAGCGTAACGATATCTTTATGATGCCTTCTTTTTTGTCTTCAATAAAAATAGCGGCAAAAACAATGTTGTCTAACGATAAGCCGTAATTCACAACACCTTCGGTATCTCCTTTTTTATAATTAAACTGATTTAATTCGTCTTGAGACAGCGTAATATAAGCCGTTCGCGCTTCCGGAATCACTTTTAAATTACTTAACGCACAACCTAAAAGTTGTAATCTTTCGTAACTATTGGTATCATAAATGTTGTTGTGAATCTCGGCATTATTCGCCCCTTTATCAATGAGATTTGCAATGATTCGA
Source organism: Hwangdonia sp. (assembly GCF_048381975.1). Lineage (NCBI taxonomy): Bacteria > Pseudomonadati > Bacteroidota > Flavobacteriia > Flavobacteriales > Flavobacteriaceae > Hwangdonia > Hwangdonia sp. The sequence goes on from NZ_JBLWYT010000002.1 coordinate 498,786, forward strand.
TGCGTTTCACTGGTGGTGGAAGGAAACCTAAACGACCCCGTATCGGTCATAATCCCAACATAAATACAGGTGGCAATATTTGCATCAATCGCATTGGTGTCTCCCAACATATCTATAAAATGATAAATCATCTCACAGGTAGAACTCATGTGTACATCCGAGAAAATAAAAGCAGCATAATCATCAGGTGATTGATGGTGGTCAATCATAATTTTCATGGCTTTACTTTCGGTTAAAACCGTTTCCATATTCCCGGTTCTATGGAATGCGTTAAAATCCAAAGTAAAAATAATATCGGCGACATTAATCAACGTTTCACAAGCTTCGGTTTCAGAATCGTGTTTTAAAATATGGTCGCTTCCGGGTATCCATTTTAAAAAATCCGGATAATCGTTGGGCACCATAGCCGTTACGGTATGATTGTGTTTTTTAAGGTAATGATATAAAGCCAATGTAGAGCCAATAGCATCTCCGTCGGGGTTTTTATGTGGTACTATTACTATGTTTTTTGGCGTATCCAGTAGTTGTTTTACGCTTTTAATGTCTGCTTTCGTCATAGGTAGCGAATATACAATTTTTTAAAATTTGACAGACTTGTTTTTAATTAGAAATACATTACTTTTGCACAAAATTTAAAATAATCAAATGGCAACAAATAGAACATTTACTATGCTTAAGCCAGATGCTGTTGAAAAAGGACACATTGGCGCAATATTAGAAAAAATTTCAGCTTCAGGATTTAGAATTGTAGCAATGAAATTAACACAGATGACCAAGGCCGATGCTGAGACCTTTTACGGAATACATAACGAACGTCCGTTTTTTGGTGAATTGGTTGAATATATGACACGTGGCCCAATTGTAGCGGCAATTTTAGAAAAAGACAATGCTGTTGAAGATTTTAGAACCTTGATAGGGGCTACAAATCCTGCTGATGCAGCCGATGGAACCATACGTAAAATGTTTGCCGATTCTATAAGCGAAAATGCCGTACACGGTAGCGATAGTGATGAGAATGCTGCTATTGAAAGCGCTTTTCATTTCTCGGGAAGAGAGATGTTTTAAATCATTGTTGTCCGTTAAAAGACATAAGACTGCTTCGCTTTTAGAACCAAGAACCGAGACTAGATTCTAACTAACTGGCAAAAGGTATTAACTTAAATGATAAAATTTCTTCTTTATCTCATTTAAATTGTTTCTAAAAAGCAAGGCATCATTTTAAAAACCTTGTAGGTATGAAATTAAAAATCCCGCAACCAAGTTGCGGGATTTTTTGTTTTAAAAAGTATAGTTTCCCGTTTTTACGGGAACGACAAATTTATTAGAACATCTGAGATAAAAAATCTCAGATTGTCTTTTTTTAAACTAAACTACTTTTACGTTTACGGCATTTAACCCTTTTCGGCCTTCCTCTAAATCAAATTCTACCAAGTCGCCTTCGCGAATTTCATCGATTAATCCAGAAATGTGGACAAAATGCTCTGTGTTTGAACCTTCTTCAATTATAAATCCGAATCCTTTCGAATCGTTGAAGAATTTTACTGTTCCTTTACTCATTGTTTTTTAAATATTAAATTAATTACCAATAAGTATGCAAACATAATGCCATAAAAAAAGCCTATCATTTAAATGATAGGCCTTTGTTGTAATTGTTAAAAGTATATTCTTAGATTACTTTTACGTTTACGGCGTTTAATCCTTTTCTACCTTCTTGTAGATCGAATTCTACTGCATCACCTTCACGAATTTCATCGATAAGTCCTGAAATGTGTACGAAATGTTCTTTGTTGTTGTCATCTTCAGTGATGAATCCAAATCCTTTTGAATCGTTGAAGAATTTTACGGTACCTTTACTCATTGTATTTGTATTAAAATAATTAAGCTACAAAGGTAATACAAAATATAACAAGTTGTTTGTTTTATTTTAAAAAATTATTTAAAATTTAAAAGGATAATTATCTTAAAACCAGTTTTTTAATAATGTTTTTGCCCAATTCCTCATTAAGCATATCAATTATTTTTTGTTTACCATAGCTTAATTCCTCCCTTAAAACGCTAGAGCTTAGTTGTACAAAAAGGGTGTCGCGCTCCAAATTTACGGTTGTGGTATAGTTGTTTACGCCGTTGCCCATAAGTTTAACCCAAGCATCGGCAACATTAACTTTGTTCAGCCCTTTTTCAAGTCTGTTGGTTTCCACAAATTCCTTTAAGGCATCTTGTATGCTAATATGTTCGTTGTTGCGTTTTGCCATAAAGCGGTGTTTTTATATTATAATTTTTTGGGCGTTACCTTTGCCTTTCCACTGCGCTCAAGGCGGCAGGTCGGGCTTTCCGCTATATCTTTTTAAACATCATTGCGAGGACGAAGGACGTGGTAATCGGCCAAATTTTAGTTTGCCACCATGTTCTTTCTCAATCAAGTTTAAAAAGGATGCCGCTGCAATCCCTAACGCGCTTGTTTGCTATCTTTTTTACAAGTTAAACTTGTTTTGTTTTTGTAATGGTTCGTTTAATGCAAAGATAAAGTTCCGTTTTAATGAACTTTATCGGTTGTTAAACGAAGTACGGCAATTTTTTTTACAAAATCAAGTAATAATCGAAATTGATATTACATTTTTATAGCTTAAGCCATATATAAAAACATTCGTGAATTCGTGGCAAAAGACATTAACCTTACAACCTAAAAATCTCATAACTTTGGTGCACCTGTTTTACCGCTTCTTCGGTGCGTTCGGCATGGGTGTCGCTAATAAAAAGTTGTCCGAAATTTTCATCGTCAACCAATTTAATAATTTGTGCGACACGCTGTTCGTCCAATTTATCAAAAATATCATCCAACAGCAAAATGGGGTTCACGCCACTTTGTGCTTTTATAAAATCGAACTGCGCCAATTTTAAAGCAATTAAAAACGATTTTTGCTGCCCTTGGCTCCCGAATTTTTTAATGGGATGGCCATCAATATTAAACAACAAATCGTCTTTGTGCACGCCAACACTGGTGTATTGCAAGGCTTTGTCTTTATTAATGGCGTTTTTTAAAAGCGTGTTTAAATTGTTGTCAAACAAATCGCTGTGGTAAACCAAATCTACGGCTTCGTTACCATTGCTTATCGCCTTGTAACGTGCCTTAAAAATAGGGATAAAGGTTTTTAAAAAAGCATGTCTTTTTTCAAAAACATGGGTTCCAAACTCGGTTAGCTGTTCGTTGTAAATGTCTAAAGTGTCTTTGTTAAAAGTGTGGTTTAGCGCAAAATATTTTAACAAAGCATTGCGCTGATCCAAAATTTTGCCGTACTTAATTAAATGCGACAAATAGGTTTTATCGCTTTGCGAAATTACCGTGTCAATAAATTTTCGCCTCGTGCTACTGCCTTCTGTAATTAAATCCCTATCGGCGGGCGAAATAATCACCAAAGGCAAAAAGCCAATATGCTCGCTAAATTTATCGTAGGCTTTTCCGTTGCGTTTTATCACTTTTTTTTGTCCGCGTTTTAAGCTAATGGCAACTTTTTCGGTTTTCCCCTCTTTTTCGTAATCGCCGTTAATCACAAAAAAAGCTTCGTCGTGTTTTATATTTTGGGTGGCCACCGGATTAAAATAACTTTTTCCGAAGGACAAATGGTAAATGGCATCTAAAACGTTGGTTTTCCCAATGCCGTTATTGCCAACAATACAGTTGATTTTGGCATTGAAGGCAAACGATTTGCTATCAAAATTTTTATAATTAAGTAACGAAAGTGATTTTAAAATCATACAAAAAGTAACCTATAAAATGTTAAGAAGTTGCGGTGCTTTAAAAGGAAGCGCAAATTATTGAAAAATATCAAATAAATACCCTTTTAGTTATGAAGAAATATTATATTTTTGCGGCGCATTAAAATAGAACGAATACATGGCGACTTACAAGAAAAAATATAAAGCAAAGAATAAAGCAGAAAAAGAGCAAAACATAGGAGAAGGCTCAACTACGGCCGAAGTTTTTAACACCCTTGACGAAACAGCATCAAAAACCGAAGCCTTTGTTGCGAAGAATCAAAAATACATTTTTATCATCATCGGGCTTGTGGCTGCGGTGGTTCTAGGCTCTTTGGCCTATAAAGAATATGTTGCAAAACCAAAGCAATTAAATGCGATGAACGATATGTTCCAGGCTCAAAAATACTTTGACCAAGCGGTAAACGGTGTTGCAAAAGACTCGTTGTTCAATTTGGCATTACATGGCGGCGAAGGTAAATTTGGTATGTTGGATATTATTTCTGAATACAGCGGTACGCCATCGGCTAATTTAGCGAGCTATTACGCGGGAACGGCTTATTTAAAGTTGAAGGATTATAAGAATGCCGTGGAGCATTTGAGCAACTTTAAAAGTGATGACGAGATTTTAGCGGCTTTGGCCAAAGGGAATATTGGTGATGCTTTTGTGCAATTGGAGCAAAAGGAAGATGCTTTAAGCTATTACGAGCAGGCAGCCAAATTGCGCAACAACCAATACACCACGCCTATGTATTTGCATAAGGCTGGAATTATTGCTTTGGAATTAGGAAAAGCCGATAAGGCCTTGGCGTATTTTAAAACCATTAAAAACGATTATCCTACCTCTACCGAAGCGGCAAATGTTGACGTGTTTATAGGAAAAGCGCAGGTGTTGGCAAATAAATAATATACATATAATGGCAACGGAAAACAAAAATTTATCCGATTACGATAAGGCAACAATCCCAAACGCGAGTAAATTTCGGTTTGGGATTGTTGTTTCTGAGTGGAACGATACCATTACCGAAGGCTTGTATAAAGGGGCACACGACACCCTAATTGAAAATGGCGTTTTGCCTAACAACATCGTACGTTGGAATGTACCTGGAAGTTTCGAGCTTATTTACGGCGCCAAAAAAATGCAAGAGCAAATGGTAAATGCCGTAATTGCTATTGGTAGTGTTATTCAAGGTGAAACCAAGCATTTCGATTTTGTTTGCGAAGCCGTTTCACAAGGCATAAAAGATTTAAACGTAAGGCGCGAAACTCCAGTTATTTTCTGTGTGCTTACCGATAATAACATGCAACAGGCTATTGAACGCTCAGGTGGAAAACACGGTAACAAAGGCACCGAAGCTGCTGTGGCGGCTATAAAAATGGCGCAACTACGTAAAAATAGTTAAGCTTTTTTTAAAATTCCAATATCTAAAAATCAATTTCCAAAAAGCATCCGCATAAAATTTATTGCTCGATTTGTGATTTAGGTTTTTTTTTGAAATCTAAGTTTTGGAATCTAGCCTTTTGGGATTTGGGATTTATTTTTTTGGAATTTGGAATCTACGCAGAGCGTTTTGTTAACAATTTTTGGCATTTCAACTTCACTTTTCTGCCTATTTTTAAGTACTTTTGAGGTATATATCACTTTATTTTGTTTAAGCAACGAAAACATAAAACCTTTAATTATCAACCTCGGTTCTCCAAAGAAAACAAAGCCGATTCTGATGTAGAGGAGCCTTCAACAAAAGACTTTGTTTCCAAATGGAAACGAGAACGAAGCACAAAAACCAAAATGGGTTTGAGCATGTCCATACGAACGCTCATCTTGGTTTTGGTATTATTATTGATTTGTATGTATATATTGGATTCTAAATTCAAGTAACTTCAAAACTTTAGAGATTATGGGACTTTTAAAATTGCGCAAAAACAAAAAATACAACTATACACCGCGTTATTATGATGACAAAGGTGAAGGCAATCCGTATGAAATCAAACATAAATTTGATGAGTACAGAACAACGGTTGGTAGTAATTCCGGACTTAAAACAAAATTCAACAATGCTTTAGAAGATTATAAAAAACCAGATAGAGCAGCTAACAGACGTATTTTAATTATTGTAGCTATTCTTGTTTTGGTTTTCCTTTTTATCATCGATTTCGATTTATCTATTTTCTTTTCTTAATAAATATATGTCAGACATCATTCAGCTTTTACCAGACCATGTTGCTAACCAAATAGCTGCTGGAGAAGTTGTACAACGACCGGCCTCGGTAGTTAAAGAGCTATTGGAAAACGCTATTGACGCAGGCGCTGCAACCATTAAACTTATTGTAAAAGACGCTGGCAAAACCCTTATTCAAGTTATTGACGATGGCAAGGGCATGAGCACCACCGATGCGCGTTTGAGTTTCGAGCGTCATGCCACATCAAAAATCAGGACTGCCGACGATTTATTCCAACTGCACACCAAGGGGTTTCGTGGCGAGGCTTTAGCAAGTATTGCCGCCATTGCCCATGTGGAGCTAAAAACCAAACAAGATGAAGACGATGTTGGCAACGCCATTGTTATTGAAGGTAGCAATGTGGTGTCCCAAGAGGTTGTGGTTACCCCAAAAGGCACATCAATTTCTGTAAAAAATCTGTTTTTCAATATTCCGGCACGACGGAATTTTTTAAAGTCGAATACCGTTGAATTACGCCATATTATTGACGAGTTCCATCGGGTGGCCTTAGCGCATCCCAACATAAGTTTTGCCATGTATAACAACGGAAGTGAAACCTTTAACTTACCCATTAGCAATTACAGGCAGCGCATTGTAAATATTTTCGGGACTAAAACCAATGAAAAATTAGTGCCCGTTGATGAAGACACCGAAGTTCTTAAAATTTCGGGGTTTGTTGGTAAACCCGAATACGCTAAAAAAACCAGGGGCGAGCAGTATTTTTTTGTAAACGACCGATTTATAAAAAGCGCCTATTTAAATCATGCTATAGCTTCGGCGTTTGATGGTTTGTTAAAAAACGGTACACATCCCAGTTATTTTTTAAATTTAAAAGTCGATCCGCAAACTATCGATATCAATATACATCCCACAAAAACAGAGATAAAATTTGATGACGAACACACCCTGTATGCCTTATTGCGGTCGGCGGTAAAACACAGTTTGGGGCAGTTTAATATCGCACCTGTTTTAGATTTTGATAGGGACTCCAACCTCGATACGCCCTATAATTACATCAAAAAAAACACAAGCTCGCCAACCATTGAGGTCGATAGAAGCTTTAATCCGTTTCAAGAAGAAACACAATCTAAAGCCCGAGCCGTAGCGTACAAAAAAGAACCCGTTGCCAGTTGGGAGAATCTTTATGTGGGATTGGAGTCGAAAGGCACAAAAACGCAGCAGGATTTTAGCGAGGTTCATTTTGAAAGTGAAGAATCAACAGGATCTATATTTAGTGAAGATAAGCAAGTCGATAAAATCCAAACCACCTATCAGCTTCATAATAAATACATAGTGAGCACCATTAAATCGGGTATGTTGGTTATCGATCAGCATCGAGCGCATCAACGTATTTTATATGAAGATTTCCTAAAAAACATGACGATTAAAGAAGCCGTAAGTCAGCAATTGTTATTTCCGCTTCAGCTTCATTTTTCAGTACAGGATATTGAGATTATAAATCAGCTAAAAGAAGATTTAGAACATACAGGTTTTATATTTTCCGGCGTTAGTAAAGAGTCGGTTCAAATTATTGGTGTTCCCGTAAGTGTACCGGAAAGCGAGGTGTCCATTATTTTAGAGCAGCTTATTAGCGACGTGGAAAACGAGGTGCCCGACACCCATTTTAGTGCCACCGATTTACTGGCAAAGTCTATGGCCAAAAGTTTAGCTATTAAAACCGGGCAATCATTACAAAAAGACGAGCAGGAACATTTGGTAAACCGTTTGTTTGCCTGTAAAGAGCCTAATGTGTCGCCCACTAACCGAACAACATTTGTAACCATGAGTGTTGACGAGTTGGATAAAAAATTTATATAAATTAAGACAGAAGACAGAAGATTGATGAATTTTTATTGAAATGTCACACTGAGCGCAGTCGAAGTGCTGTTGAAACGTCTTAAAATTATTAAAAGAAGATTAAAATTATGATGAGAATTTCAGATACCGTTAAGCATTTATTAATCATTAATGTATTGATGTTTATTGGTACTTTATTTATTGGGAATGGAATTTTGTTTTACGATTTGTTCGCGATGCATTTCCCTGCCAACGAAGCTTTTCAGCCATGGCAAATCATAACACACATGTTTATGCACGGTGGTGCGGATTTAAACAATTTAAGTTTGATGCATATTTTATTTAATATGTTCGCTTTGTGGATGTTCGGCACACCGGTAGAGCAAGTATTAGGAAGCAAAAGATTCTTGTTTATTTATATTTCTGCGGGATTGGGTGCTGTGGCATTGCAAGTAGGCTATTATTATTTCGATTATTATTCTGCGTTAAGTGGCATTGCGGATTTGAATATGAATAGTGATATGATTCGTAAAATTGTTTCCATTGATGCCACTGAAGGGCAGTATATAAAAGGCGAAATATTAAGTAGGGAGATGATGCCGATTTTATCTGAATATAATTTTAACGCAAACTTAATTAATAACGATGCCTTCAAATCGTTGTTCGATATGAATGTTATTGCAAGAAACACTATGGTTGGCGCCTCTGGTTGTATTATGGGCATACTCGCCGCATTTGGAATGATGAATCCCAATGCCGAACTCATGCTTATCTTTTTACCCATTCCTATTAAAGCGAAATTCTTTATTCCCGGTATTATTATTTTAGATTTGATTTCGGGTATTACAGGGCAATCGTTTTTTAGCCCAAGTAATACTGCACATTTTGCCCACGTAGGTGGCGCATTAACAGGCTTTTTAATTATGTGGTATTGGAAAAAAACACAGTTTAACAGAAACCGTTGGAATTAAAATGACATCATTCTCTCAAGACATAAAAAACAAACTATCTAATTTAAATGCATTAGATAAAATTATAGCTGTTAATCTTGTTGTATATGCTATTGGTTTTATACTTACAAAGTCGTTGTCACTACCAAATGAAACTAGTTTAAAATGGATAGAACTACCAAGTGATTTTTTCGATTTTGTTCTAAAACCATGGGCAATTATTACTTATGGATTTACACATTACGACTTTTGGCATATTCTATTTAACATGCTTTGGCTCTATTTTATAGGGCGGATGTTTTTAAATTTATTCAGTACAAAAATGGCCCTTAATATTTATTTTCTTGGGGTTATTTCGGGCGGCTTATTATTTATGCTTGGTTATACTTTGGTGCCCCATGTTTTTGGGAATGCCTCAAGTTTAGTTGGTGCATCGGCAGCAGTTCGGGCGTTGTTGATATTTATTTGTGCCTACATGCCCAATCAAGAGGTGCGCTTTTTCACCTTTAATTTAAAGCTTTGGTACATTGGTGCTGCCATAGTTGCTTTAGATGTTTTGGGACTGTTTGGCCTTAATGCAGGTGGTAATTTAGCACATTTGGGCGGCGCGTTATTGGGTTATTATTACGCCAAACAATTGCTTAAAGGCAAAGATATTGGTAAAGGTTTCGAAAAATTAATGGATGGTTTTGTAAACCTATTCAAACCCTCAAAAAAATCACCTTTAAAAACGGTTCATAAAAACAAATCAAAAGTTGGTGGTTATACTAAAGGTGAATTTAATAAGTTTAATAATCAGAAAAAAATCGATGTTATTTTAGATAAAATCAGTAAAAGTGGTTACGATAGTTTAACGGCCGAAGAAAAAGAGTTTCTTTTCAAGGCAGGAAAGTAGGTTTTTGAAAAATGACCGATGACCGTTGACGGAAGATTATGGACGGTAACGACAAAACTTTAAAAAATTAAAAATGAGCAAATTTAAGTTTGAAAAACTATTGATATGGCAAAAAGCAATGGACTTGGGTGAAGATGTAAATCTGCTTATTGAAAATTTTCCTAAAAAAGAAATATATAATTTATCATCTCAATTATTAAGAGCTATAGATTCTGTTGCTTTAAATATTTCTGAAGGTTCTATTGGCCAATCTAATCCTGAGCAAAATAAGTTTATTGGATACTCTATTCGCTCATTGGCTGAAGTAGTTACTTGTTTGCATAAAGCAAATAGAAGAAATTATATAACTCAAAATCAGTTTGAAAAGTATTATGACGAATCTTTTTATCTAATGAATATGATGTTAGCTTTTAGAAAGAATTTAAAATAACATCTGTCATCTGTCATCTGTCATCTGTCATCTGTCATCAAGCATAAACTATGAAAAAACTAAGTTTTATAAATAAAATCATTTACCTTATAAATGCGGTTTTTGCTATATTACTTTTGCTTTCGTACGTTTTACCCTTTACGCCACCCAAAACCTTTTCGGTATTATCAGTACTTAGTTTGGGCGTTGCCTTCCTTATTTTATGCAATGCTTTGTTTTTTTTGTACTGGCTCATAAGACTTAAAAAGCAATTTATTTTATCGTTTGTGGTGCTTTTAATCGGGTATGTGTTTTTTGGCTCGTTGTATAAGTTTTCGTCTTCAAAACAGATTGACAACCCCAATAATTTTAGTGTGATGAATTATAACGTGAGGTTGTTTAATTTGTACAAATGGATTCCAGAGGACAGCATTGAAACTAAAATGACCGATTTTATTAAAGCCCAATCCCCTGAAATTTTAAGCATTCAAGAATACCATCCGCATAAAAACATCGATTTGTCTTTTTTCAACTATAAGTTTGAAAAGCTTTCTGGTAAAAAAACAAAGTACGGACAGGCCATTTTTTCGCAATACCCCATTGTAAACTCCGGTTCCATTGAGTTCCCAGATACGGGGAATAACGCCATATTTGCCGATGTTGTAAAGGGCGTGGATACCATAAGAATTTATAATATTCACCTAGAATCTTTGCGCATTAATACCAAGGCTGAAAGTCTTAAAAAAGAAAATTCCGAACGTCTTTTTAATAGAGTTGGTAGCACCTTTAAAATGCAACAGTTTCAATCGGAATTATTTTTAAAGCATAAAGCAGAGTGCCCTTATAAAATGATTGTTTGCGGCGATTTTAATAATACGGCATTTTCGTATGTGTACAGAAAAATAAAAGGCGGTTTAAATGATGCCTTTATTGAATCGGGCAATGGGTTTGGGCGCACTTACCATTTTAAATTCTTCCCCGTAAGAATCGATTTTATTTTAACGGACGATACTTTTAAGGTAAATGGATTTAAAGCTTATAAGGAGCATTATTCCGATCATTACCCTATTATGGCGACTTTGAGTTTAGAATAGTTACGTCATTGCGAAGGAGGGACGACTGTGGCAATCTGCTTATTAGAAAACTATTACATAAAACTACAATCCACCACATCGGCAAAAATATGAATGACCAATCCCAAAGCCACTAATCTGGATTTTTTGGGAATTAAAAGAAAGAGATAAAACAAAATGGCAAAATAGGAGTGCAACGGATGAAACCCAATACTGCATCGGTTCGGGTCGAAAATTGGGGTTGCCAATAAATGATCCAAATCTATGAGCATACCAGCAATCATCACTAAAAACGCATATTTCCATTGGGATTTATAGAATATTAAAGCCACAAAAAGCGGAATTAAAAAGTGACAACCATAATGTGCAAAGTTCTGTATCATTATAGTGGTGCTAAAGTTTGGGATTCTAAATAATTTAAGGTGTTTGGGCCTTCGTTAAACAACAAATCCAAAATACTCAAATTGGGTATAAAACCGTGCTTGTTGCTAAACACTTGCATGTACGTTTCAAAGGGTTGAGGCCGTTCTTTTTTAGCATGAACTAAATATCTTAAATCACTTTTATCTTCAACCGTTTTTTGAAAAGTTTCGGTTTTCGAAGGATTTAATTCCAACTGTAAACAATCGCAAATTACCTCAAAACAGGTCATATTAAAATCTAAAATATACTCTGTTTTTTTGTGGAATAAAGGCTGAAGCTCATCTTCGTAATACTCAAAAAAAGGCGATGTTCGGTACGCTGAAAGTAAGGATTTCCAATGGAGACTTTGCCAATTTTCATCATTAAAAATTTTGACATCGCGGTATTTCTGACGGTTTTTTTGGGAATGGATTACCGGTATATGCAAAGCCAATTTTCCGTTGGCAGCATAAATATAAGTGCGATTTCTAAAGGTTTGTTTTACAAAATTATCATCCATTTCAAACACGACATGTTTTGCTTTTACCATAGCAACAAAATGCGCGATGTTTGGGAAGTATGTGGGATGAATTAAAGTGTTCATTCGTTTAGTTGTAAGTTGTGGAGTTGTAAACGCCTAACAGCTCTACAAACTAACTGTTAGCCTTCTTGCGTTTACGCCACTTATTAAAACCTATATATCCAAAAAGAAGCACTAAAAACGGAATAAAATAAGAGGTAGCTTTTCCGCTTCCGTGAACGGTTGTAAAGAAACGTTCCCAACGTGGGTTTTTAATACCGTCCCAACTCATCCAAATAAATACGGGCTTGCCCAAAACATGGTCGAATGGCACAAAGCCCCAACGTCTGGCATCAATGGAGTTATGGCGGTTATCGCCCATCATCCAATAATAATCCTGTTTAAAGGTATAGCTGTTGGCTACTTCGCCATTTATTAAAATCTGGCTGCCTTTTACCTGTAATGTGTTGCCTTCGTATTCGGTAATAACCCGTTTGTATAGCGGTAAAACATCTAAATTAATATCAATGGTTTTTCCCGCTTCGGGGATATAAAGTGGTCCAAAAAAATCGATGTTCCAATTGTAGTTGGGATCGTGCGGAAACACATTTGGGTCTCTTTCTCCTTTTTCTGCTTTGATTGGTGTTATGCTGGTAACGTTTGGATGATTTTTAAATTTAGCTAAAGCCTCGTCGGAAATAGCAGGGAAATAATAGGTGTTTTGCTGGTTTACAATGCCAAATTGATCTGTAATATCGTAGCGTTCTTTAACATAATTAGGATTGAACTGATTGGTTTTTGGTTGCACATAGTAACTAAATTGTAAATGCGCTCTATCGGGCAACTCGTTTTTCTTCCCGTTTATATATACATAGCCATCACGAATTTCCAAAGAATCGCCTGCGACACCAACACAGCGCTTTACTAAATTGGTTTTTTTATCGATGGGTTTATAATAGTTTCTGTCTGGCGTAAAATCATTCATATCCCTCAGCGTATCGGCTGGTTGATTGAATACTACAATTTCATTTCTTTCGATGGTTTCAAACCCAGGCAATCGCATATAGGGTAACTGCAATTTGTTTATCCATGAAGGATTTTCTTTGTCGTCATCAAATAAATACGATTTTTTGTTTAAAATAGGAATGGTATCGTGCACCATGGGTGCACCAACCGTGGTCATTGGTATTCTGGCACCATAATGAAACTTGCTAACAAACAGAAAGTCGCCCACTAACAATGATTTTTCTAAAGATGACGACGGAATAGTAAAGGGTTGAATAAAATAGGTGTGCACAATGGTTGCCGCAACAATAGCAAATAAAATGGAGCTTGTCCATTCGCCTGAACCCGATTTTGGTTGTAAACTACGGTCTTTTACATAATCTACGTTGGCTACGTAATTTAAATAGAAGTTGTAAAACCCAAGCGTTACAATGGCTAAAAAGGTGTCTAGATATGTGTTTTTACCAAAACTTCTTGCCGTTTCTACCCAAACTACCATGAGCATAATAAGGTTAACTATGGGTAAGAATAATAAAATAACCCACCACCACGGGCGATTGATGATTTTCATTAAAACCACACCGTTGTACACAGGAACAAAAGCTTCCCAGGCTTGTCTACCCGCTTTAATGTATAGTTTCCATGTGCCTAAACCATGAATGACCTGAATAATCAAAATGAATATAAACCATTGTGTTAGCGTCATAATCGTAATTTTTTAATTGTCACCTCGAACTTGGTCGGGAGGTTATTTGTATTTAGTTTAGTTAGTTGCAAAGTATAATATGCTGTTACACTTCGGGAAAAGATTAACCTATATTTAACACGTCGTTCATCGTGAATATACCGGTTTTTCCCACAATCCATTCTGCGGCAATCACTGCACCTAAAGCAAAGCCTTGGCGGTTGTGTGCTACGTGTTCTATGGAAATGGTATCGACTTCACTTTCATAGTTTACAGTATGCGTTCCCGGTACATTTTCAATGCGTTTTGCCGTTATAGGAATGGTGTTTTCTCCATCTTCATCGAGTTTCCAATGATCAAACCCATCATGTTTTTCAATAATTCCTTCAGCTAAAGTAATGGCTGTTCCGCTGGGTGCATCCAATTTTTGGGTGTGATGGATTTCTTCCATGGTAACATTATATTGTTTTAAAACACTCATCATTTTAGCGAGTGTTTTATTCAATTCAAAAAAGATATTTACCCCCAAACTGTAATTTGAAGCGTAAATAAACGCACCATCTCTTTCCTTACATAAATTAACGGCATCGTTGTATTTATTTAACCAGCCCGTTGTGCCAGAAATAACGGGTACATTGTTGTTTATGCAATTGGAAATATTGTTGAAAGCCACATCTGGGATACTAAAATCTATGGCCACATCGGCTTTTGTAATGTCGTAGTCTTTATCGTCTTTATCAACCGTTAAAACAATATTATGCCCGCGTTTTATGGCAATTTGCTCTATGGTTTTCCCCATTCTCCCATATCCAAGTAAAGCTATATTCATAGTATTCAAGAGGTTTTTGCTTAATGCCCTTTTGGGCTAAAATTTAAAATTTAAGGTTAACCCGAGATTCCCCGTGGCATCCATTTCGTTTATTTTATAATGTGGTACCAACGATAGATTTTCATCCACATTATACTGCAGTAAATGCGCATCAACATTGGCATCAATAATATTTAAAGCGTACAAACCAACAGTTACCAAAAGCGAAATTTCTTTATTTCGTCTAAACAGTTTTTGGGCACGCCGTAAACCATCATCGGTAACTCTTGGCGTTGACAATTGGTTGCCATTGGCATCAAAATAAAACTCGTCATTTGTAAACCCTGCTAATCTGCTTTTGTAAGCATCGCGGTATCGGTTGTATTCTTTGTTATTGGTGGTATAAAAATAAATTCCGGTTCCTAAAGCCGCATAAACTAAAGGAATTTTCCAGTATTTTTTGTTGTAAGCTTGCCCTAAACCCGGTAAAATGGCTGAATAAAATGCCGCCTTTGCTGGCGATAAAGGGTTGATGGGGTTTTTAATTTCTATAATTGAATCTACTACAACTTCATCAGGGATTTCCTTAGGTCTTTCCGCGTCATCTTTATTTTGAGCTAATAATGAAAAGCAATTTATAAGTAAAAATAGGGTTGTTATTAAAACTTTATTTAGCACCTTGAACCAGTTTTTTAATACGATTAAAATCTTCTTCAGAATGAAAAGGAATGGTTATTTTTCCTTTCCCGTTTTTTGAGACTTTAACGTCAATTTTGTGTCCAAAGTATTCCGAAAATGCAGATATGCCTTTTTTTATGAATTTTGGTACATCTTCATCATCCTCATTTTTTGAAGGTGTTTTTACCTCTTCATTCGTATTAAAATTACGAACCAAACCTTCGGTTTCCCTAACCGATAATTTATCCGACAATATTTTTTCGTAAATATCGAGTTGCATCGATTGGTCTTCAATAGTAATTAAAGCACGCCCGTGTCCCATTGAAATAAATCCGTCGCGCATACCGGTTTGAATGATGGGATCGAGTTTTAACAAACGCAAATAGTTGGCAATGGTAGAGCGTTTTTTACCCACGCGCTCGCTCATTTGCTCTTGGGTTAAATTAATCTCGTCGATTAAACGTTGATAGGATAGTGCAATCTCAATCGGGTCTAAATCTTGGCGCTGAATATTTTCAACCAGTGCCATTTCCAACGATTCCTGATCGTTTGCAATTCTAACGTAAGCGGGAATGGTTTCCAATCCCAATAATTTTGAAGCCCTAAAACGACGTTCACCAGAAACAAGTTGAAATTTGTTTAGGCCTAATTTTCTAACCGTTATGGGTTGAATGATGCCCAATTCTTTAACCGAAGATGCCAATTCCCGTAAGGATTCTTCGCTAAAATTGGTACGCGGTTGAAACGGATTGACTTCAATAAAATCTAAATCCAGCTCAACAATATTGCCTATAACTTTGTCGGCATTTTTATCTTGAACAGATTGAATATCGTTACTCGGGTCGTTTAAAAGCGCCGATAAACCTCTGCCTAAAGCCTGTTTTTTAGTTGCTTTAGCCATAATTTAGGAATTTTTGTTGATAATTTCTTTTGCTAAGCTTAAGTAATTGGTCGCGCCTTTGCTACTGGCGTCATAATTAATTATGCTTTCGCCATAACTCGGGGCTTCACTTAAACGCACATTACGCTGAATAATGGTTTGAAACACCATATTGTTAAAGTGTTTTTGTACTTCTTCAACCACTTGATTCGATAGGCGTAAACGCGAATCGTACATGGTTAGCAATAAGCCTTCAATATCCAACTCGGGGTTGTGTATTTTTTGTACACTTTTAATGGTGTTTAATAGTTTGCCCAAACCTTCCAAAGCAAAATATTCGCATTGAATGGGGATAATTACGGCATCAGCAGCCGTTAAGGCATTTAATGTTAACAAACCCAATGAAGGCGCACAATCGATTAAAATAAAATCGTAATCGTTTTTAATGTCTTCAAGCGCTTTTTTAAGCATGTATTCGCGAGCATCTTTATCAACTAGTTCTATTTCAATAGCTACTAAGTCAATATGCGCCGGAATAATATCCAAGTTTGGAGTTTCGGTTTTAACTATGGCTTCCCGTGCCGAATTGGAATGTTCTAAAAGTTGGTAGGTTCCTACTTCAACGGTTTCTACGTCTATTCCTATTCCAGAAGTTGCATTTGCTTGAGGGTCAGCATCTATTAGTAAAACTTTTTTTTCCAGAACGCCTAAAGAAGCCGCTAAATTTATTGAGGTTGTTGTTTTTCCAACACCTCCCTTTTGGTTAGCAATTGCAATGATTTTACCCATTTATTGATTTGGTTTTATTAAGCGTAAAAATACAATTATTTATGAGTATAGGAAATTGAAGTTGTTAACATTCGATTACGAACATATTGTTGTACGAAATCTCTATTTTTTTGTTAAATTTTTAGCAATATAAGCCAATTACTTATCTTATATTTACAGAGAACATCAAAAACTTTATCATGAAAAGAATTAATTATCTATTAAAAATTACACTATGCTTTGTGTTATTGACGTCGTTTTCAATAGCTGTTGAAGCTCAAATTAAAAAAACGGCAAGTGTTGAAGGCATTACAGAGTATAAATTGGACAATGGTTTGAAAGTGCTGTTGTTTCCAGATAATTCTGCACAAACCATTACCGTGAATATCACCTATTTGGTGGGGTCGCGACACGAGGGTTATGGCGAAAAAGGAATGGCACACTTATTAGAGCATATGGTTTTTAAAGGCACGCCTAACCATCCGGATATTCCTAAAGAGTTAACCGAAAGGGGGTCCCGGCCAAACGGCACCACTTGGTTCGATAGAACCAATTATTACGAAACATTTAATGCCAATGATGAAAACCTAGACTGGGCTTTGGATTTGGAAGCCGATAGAATGGTAAATTCATACATAGCTAAAAAGGATTTGGAATCTGAATTTTCGGTAGTTAGAAACGAATTTGAAAGTGGCGAAAACTCACCCACCAGAGTGTTGATGCAAAAAGTTACGAGTGCCGCCTATTTATGGCATAATTACGGGAAATCTACTATCGGGAACAAATCGGATATTGAGCGTGTGCCTATTGAAAATTTACAGGCTTTTTATAAAAAATATTACCGTCCGGATAATGCGGTACTTATGGTGACGGGTAAATTTGAAACCGACAAGACTTTAGCCTTAATTGAGAAAAAGTTTGCAGGGATTAAAAACCCAAACACGCCTTTAAGGGATATCCCAACTATTGAGCCCGCCCAAGATGGAGAAAAGCGCGTTACATTAAGTCGTGTTGGCGATTTGCAAATTGTATCGGCGTTATATCACACACCAGCGGGATCACACGAAGATTATGCGGCCATGTCGGTTGTGGAGCAGGTGCTTACCGATCAGCCTTCAGGTCGATTGTACAAAGCTTTGGTAGACGGAAAAAAGGCATCTAGCCTTTGGTCGTTTTCACCATTTACAAAAGAACCATCATTTTTATATATAAATGTTGATGTCCCTTCCGATAAATCATTAACCGAAGCAGAAACCACGTTATTGTCGGTGTTGGATGGTTTAAAAGATAATCCGATTACCGAAGAGGAGGTTAATCGTGCCAAATCCAATTTGTTAAAACGAATAGATCAGATAAGTAGAAATTCGGCCTTTTTAGGCACTTATATGAGTGAATTTATTGGAGCTGGCGATTGGAGATTGTCATTCATCCATCGCGATAGGGTTGAAGGGATGACGGCCGAAAAAGTAAATGCGGCTGCACAACGTTATTTAATAAACACCAACAGGACCGTAGGTAGTTTTATTCCAACAAAAACACCTATTCGTGTGGAAATCGAGCACACCCAAGGACTTGAGGAATTGGTTACAAACTACAAAGGAAAAGAAGGTTACGGCGCTGGAGAGGCCTTTGATGTGTCTTACGAAAACATTCAAAACCGATTGGACTCAGGCACTTTAAATACAACGCCAATTGAATACGGCTTTATTAAAAAGGACAACCGTGGTAAAACGGTAACCTTGTCGTTCACTTTCAGAAACGGTAATGTAAACGACTTTATGAATAAAGGAAAAATTGCCAGTTACACCGCCAGAATGCTTAATAAAGGCACACAAAATAACTCCAGACAAGATATTGAGGATAAATTGAGTGCTTTAAAATCGTCTGTTGGTTTTGGAGGATCGAACGGTCGTGTAAATGTGTATGTGAATTCTACCGAAGGAAATCTTATGGAAACCTTGGCTTTAATGACGGATATGCTGAAGAACCCTAAGTTTGACCCAGCCGAATTGGACAAACTTAAAACCCAAGAATTAGCTAGTATCGAGCAGAATAAAACAGAACCTCAATTTTTAGCAAGTAAAAGGTTAGGCGCATTAAATCAGAATTACAAAAAAGGGCATCCACTTCACGTCACATCTATTGAGGAGGACATTGAAGCCGTTAATGCGGTTACAGTTGATGCAATTCAAGATTATTACAATGAGTTTTATGGTATTTCGGATAGCGCAACCTTAGTTGCTATTGGAAATGTAGATGAACAGGCTTTAAAGAATTATTTTGAAAAAGAGTTTTCAGATTTTAAATCCAAAAAAGCATACAAACCCATATCGGATAAACATATACCTAATAATGCGGCAAACGAAAAAATTAAAACGCCAGATAAAAAGAATGCTATAAGTATTGGTGTTTTGGCTTTTGAAGGCAGTCAAGTTGATGAAGATTATGCGGCCTTACAAATTGCGGGCTCCATATTTGGGGGCGGATTCTTAAACTCTAGAATTGCCGATCGTTTGCGTCAAAAAGATGGTGTGAGTTATGGTGCTGGCGGACGCGTAAGTGTTGATGGCGACGAAAAAGACAAGAAGTCTTCAATTATGGTTTATGCCATTTATGCCCCTGAAAATGCATCAAAAGTGCAAAAGGGTTTTAGTGAAGAAATAGCTCGTTTTATTGCCGATGGCATTACAGAAGACGAACTTAAAGTTGCCATTACCAGTTGGGTACAAGGGCAAAATGTGTCCAGAGCGAAAGACAACGAATTATCATCTACAATCAATAACAATTTATATTACGATAGAGACATGATGTTTTATAAAGATATTGAAGACCGCGTAACTAATTTAACGGTTGAGGATGTAAATAAAGTGATTAAAAAATACTTTAAAACATTTGATAATTGGACGGTAGTCAATGCCGGGGATTTTGAGAAATCACCAGAAATTAAAACCGATAAAAAAGTAGATTAATTTTCAAACTACAATAATAAAAGAGCCTGTTTAAAAAGTCTAATTCTATGTCATATTGAGCTTGTCGAAATATTTTAACTTCTTGATAATCAAGATTGGTTTCGACAAGCTCAACCTGACAAATTAAATTCAAAAGACTTATTAGACAGGTTCTTTTTTATTCGGTAAAAATATAAGGTTGGGTCCAAGCTTTTTCAAACAATAAATCTTCAATAGGGTTTTGGTGTAATTTTGAAGATGTTATTTTACATCGCACATAAAGCATGTCGTTTGATAATCCAAAACTGGCTTTATCGCTTTCAAATGAAGCAAATACTTTAGGCTCGCCTTGTCCTTTTTTGCATCCAATAAAATCGATTTTGTAAGTTGTGTTTTCATACGTTTTAACGGCGACGGAAAGGGTGTTGTTCTCAAAAGTCAAGTCGTTTAACGTTACGCCGGTACTCGCATAAAACTGTCCGGCTTCCATAGCGTTTATTAACGATTTGGCACTAAGGGTATCCGCTTGTACCATAATCCAGCCTCTTCCGGCATTACTCCAATTGCTGCCTTTTCTGTGGTAATGGTGCGAATCGTCGGTAGCAAGCCCATACATTATGGGTTTGTTGTTTTCCAAATAGGCGATGTTGATATAATCCCACATCAACTCGGTCGATATATGCTCGTCGTTTCCAGAATTGTTAACTGCCGGATGCCCGTTGTACACCTCAAAAAACTGTTCGTTTTTTAAAGCTATCATATCTTCAAGACCAATGGCATAGCCAAAATTGGGGTGGTTGATATGTGCTATTATCGGGGTGCCGAATTCTTTCTTGTGTTTGGCGACTTCATCCAAGTTGTTTTGCATCACTTCCAAAACGCTATTCCCGCCTTGTGGGTCTATTTTTCTTTTAACATTAGTAGCATTAATGTGTATGGGTTTGCCGTTATAAGCGTCTGTTATTTCTTCAGATTGTATGATTAAAAATTTTCCGTCTTCTTCATATTTAGGTCGGTATTCCTCGTAGGTTTTTAGTTTAACTTGGGTTCTGTTTAGCGAATCCACTTTATAGGTAACCCAATCGGATCCATAGGTATTCAAATAATTTTTAAAGGCGTTTTGATAGATGGAATCCTTTGAAATGGTTTTCCATTTTTCGCCTTCAGCCAATGTATTATGATCGGTTAAAGCCACAAATTGGTAGCCGTTGCTTTTGTACCAATCCATAATAACCTCGGGAAATTCATCGCCATCGCTCCAATACGAATGGGTGTGGAGATTGCCTTTGTACCATTGTTTTTTTGAAGATTCTTTTTCTTTATTACAACTTAAGAATATAATAAAGATTGTTAGTATTGATACTTTTAAAGTGTCCATTTTTTTGAGCGTTTGAGAAATATAACTAATGTTTAGTCTATGCTAATCGATGGTTCGTTTAATGCTTCGACTTTACTAAGCATTGGTATTTTATATCAGCCGCTAAAAAACTTAAGTTGTTTTTCCTATAAGGATCAACATCCACTAATCAATCAAAATCTCCAAAATCTTAATCGCGGCATCGCTAATTTTTGTGCCTGGGCCAAAAACAGCTACAGCACCCGCGTCAAATAAATATTGGTAATCTTGTTTGGGTATGACGCCACCAACAATCACCATAATATCGTCGCGACCGTAAGCTTTTAAAGCTTCAATAACTTGCGGTACCAATGTTTTGTGTCCCGCAGCAAGCGAGGAAACCCCTAAAATATGCACATCGTTTTCCACGGCTTGTTTGGCAGCTTCCTGTGGTGTTTGAAATAAGGGGCCAATATCGACATCAAAACCCACATCGGCATATCCGGTGGCTACTACCTTGGCACCTCGGTCGTGACCGTCCTGTCCCATTTTTGCAATCATTATGCGAGGTCGTCGCCCATCTTGTTCGGCAAAAATATCGGCCAATTCTTTTGCTTTATTAAAGCTATTATCGTTTTTTATTTCTTTACTATACACACCGGAAAAGGATTTTATTTGCGCCTTATAACGTCCGAAAATAACTTCCAAAGCATCACTGATTTCGCCTAAAGTCGCGCGTTCGCGAGCTGCTTGAACAGCTAAAGCTAGCAAATTGTGATCCTCACGAAAGTGGGGGTCTTTTGAATTTATTTCTTGATTATCTTTAGTATTTGAATCTATCGAATTTAAGGAAAATTTTGCTGCTTCGGTTAATTTCGACAAAGCCCTTTTTACTTTATCGTTATTTCTTTCGGCTTTTAGCTTATTTAAACTGTCTATTTGTTGATTACGAACCGTTTGGTTGTCGACTTCTAAAGTTTGTATTGGCGCTTCTTCCTTGAGCCTGTATTTGTTAACGCCAACAATGATATCTTGTCCAGAGTCAATCCGCGCTTGTTTGCGTGCCGCGGCTTGTTCAATTCTTATTTTAGGAATGCCCGCTTCAATGGCTTTGGTCATGCCGCCCAAGGCTTCCACTTCTTCAATTAAAGCCCAGGCTTTTTGGGCGATGTCATGTGTTAATTTTTCAACATAAAAACTACCCGCCCAAGGGTCGACTGTTTTGGTGATTTTAGTTTCTTCCTGTAGAAATATTTGTGTATTTCTGGCAATTCGAGCCGAAAAATCGGTTGGTAAGGCAATGGCTTCGTCCAAGGCATTGGTGTGTAAACTTTGTGTGCCGCCAAAAGCCGCCGCAGCCGCTTCAATGGTGGTTCGAGCTACGTTATTAAATGGGTCTTGCTCGGTTAAACTCCAACCCGAAGTTTGGCAATGGGTGCGTAGGGCCAGTGATTTTTCATTCTTCGGATGGAATTGTTTTACCAATTTCGCCCACAGCATACGAGCCGCACGCATTTTGGCAATTTCCATAAAATGATTCATGCCAATCGCCCAAAAGAAAGATAGGCGCGGGGCAAAGGTATCGATGTCCATGCCGGCGTCCAATCCTTTTCTAATGTATTCCAATCCATCGGCCAAGGTGTAAGCGAGTTCGATATCGCAGGTCGCACCAGCCTCTTGCATGTGGTAACCCGAGATGCTGATACTGTTGAATTTTGGCATGTTTTTACTGGTAAATTCAAAAATATCAGAAATGATTTTCATGGAAGGTGTTGGCGGATAAATATAGGTATTGCGCACCATAAATTCCTTTAAAATATCATTTTGAATGGTGCCTGCCAATTGTTCCGGCTTCACGCCTTGTTCTTCGGCGGCAACAATGTAAAATGCCATAATGGGTAAAACGGCACCGTTCATTGTCATTGAAACCGACATTTTATCGAGTGGAATTTGGTTGAAAAGTACTTTCATATCTTCAACCGAATCAATGGCAACTCCAGCTTTTCCAACATCGCCAACTACTCGTTCGTGGTCGGAATCGTAACCGCGATGTGTTGCCAAATCAAATGCCACCGATAAGCCTTTTTGTCCCGCTTCCAAATTGCGTCTGTAAAACGCATTGCTTTCTTCGGCTGTAGAAAATCCAGCGTATTGCCTAATGGTCCACGGTCTGCGTACAAACATGGTGCTGTACGGTCCACGAAGATTTGGTGCTATGCCCGCAACAAAATTAAGATGCTCGATATGTTGCAAATCGTCTTTTGAATAGGTTGATTTTACAGGAATATCTTCAGCGGTTAAAAACGAGCTATGGGCCATTGGCTTTTGGCTTTTGGCCGCTGTCTTAATTGTAATATGTTGGAGGTTTTTTCTAGACATTTTGGTTTACCCAATTTTTTTATTGTGGCGTTTTGTTAAAATCTACTTTTTGCACGGGTTTTTCAGCATTGGCGCTTGAGAAATCTTTATTAAACAGCTTCGCATAATACAAATCGAAAGCGATGTAAGCTGCCAAGTATTTATCGCTTAACGCATGTCTGTAATTAGACATTAACGGTGCGCCAAAAGGTTTCGGGCTCATGCTGTTTACTTTTAATAACGAATTAAAAGTGGCTCTTAAATCTGGGTTTTGCATATTTATAGCAATGCATTTTACCAAAGCACCGTTATAGTTTAAATAGCTTTCTGGGTTGTTGGCATCCCACAAATCGTTCTCGTTTTTTAGGGTTTCAAAAACCTTAACGGTATGTGGCGAAACGATGTCTTCGTATTTTAACCTGCCGTAAATGGCGTTTCTAATAAACTGACCGTAAGCCTGAACTAACGAGGCGTTTGGGTTGTTTTTACCATAATACTTTAAAATATCATCTTCAAAAGCAAATAGGGCTTCGCTGTATAATTTGGAGTTTACGTTTTTGCAACTTAAAACCAAGCCTTTGTCGGCAAATTTGTATTCTTGCAGTGTATTTTCATTTTTACAACTCATCAAGCCAAAAGTTAATGCGATTACAAAAAGTTTAAAAAATGGTGTTTTCATGGGTGTAATAAAATTTAAAATTATTCGGTTTTTAATCGGATTTGTTCTAAGCTTTCGGCAAGTCGTTTTTCAACAATAGGCTGGATCAATGTTTTTCTCGACTTGGTTTTTACAAACGGATATAATTCCAGTTCGTCCTTCATTTTATCGTTGGTATTGGGGTGTTTGTTGCTTCCCAATAACACTTCTTCGCCAGCATTAAATTGCTGTTGTTCTTTGTTGGCGCTTTCCTTTATTTTCCGTTGAATGGTGCCTTCTTTCAATTGTTTTAAAAAGCCGCCGTTGGCCTCAATATCCTTAAATAATTCTAAAGCTTTTTCGGCAAGCTGATGGGTTAAACTTTCAATATAATAAGTACCATCGGCAGGATTGTTTACTTTATCAAAATAACTTTCGTGCTTTAAAATTAGCAATTGATTTCGGGCAATACGCTCGCCAAATTCGTTGTTTTTATGATATATGGCATCGTAAGGCAAGTTGCAAATGGTATTGGCGCCACCTAAAACAGCACTCATGCACTCGGTTGTGGTGCGCAACATGTTGGTGTTGTAATCGTAAAGCGTTTTGTTGCGTTTTGTTGGAACTGCAATGATGTTGCAATTTGGGTTGATATTATATTCTGAAGCTAATGTATTCCATAGTGTTCTTAGCGCTCTGAGTTTTGCGATTTCGAAAAAATAATTGGTGCCAACCGACACTTGGAAGATAGCATTGAACGTTGATTTTTTTTCGTTATCAATAATGTTTTCAAGATGATTCAAATACGCGTTGGCATGGGCTAAACCATAAGCCAGTTGTTGCACCATATTGGCACCTGCGTTTTGATACAACGATGCATCTACGCTAAACGTATTGGTGTTTTTTACGATAGATTCAAAATGCTTGTGGTCGTCTTTTAAATTGTTAAACCAGTTGCCAGATTTGGCTAGATGTCCTATGATATCTGTTTGAATGTGGATTCCCGCCTTCGCAGGAATGACAGAAAGTTGTTTAACATAGTCGTTATTTAAAAACTGTAAATCGAAATAGAAAAGGGTAGAAGTAAGGTTGATATTTTTCAATAAACCTTCAATTGAAACGGAATCATTCGGAATAATAAATTTGATGCTTTCTGCGCCTCTTTCAATAGCATCAATAGCCTTTAGATTTGATTTTTCAACATCGGCAACAAAAATAGTTTGGCAGATATTCCATTGTGTGGCTTTGGTGTTTGATGGTTTTGGGAACTCATCAAAATCATCGGCATGATAAAACGGTTTTACCGCAATGCCTTCGTTGGAATTCCAAATAAGGGTATCGTTATAATCGGCGCCTTTTAAATCGACTTGAATTTTTTGTTTCCATTGCTTTGCCGACACCGAGTTGAAACCATCAAACAAACGCTTAGTCATCTTTTTTTGTTTTTAAACTGTCTTCGTATTCAATAATAAAAATTTCCTCATCATCCTTTTTCATGTAATAGGATTCCCTAGCAAATTTTTCCATGCCTTCTTCAGTGCTTAATTTTTTAATGGCTTTTTTATCTTTTTCAATTTCTCGTTTATAGTATTTTTTTTCATTCTCCAAAGCTTCAATATCTGAATTTAATTCATGATGAATGAGCCACGAATTGGTATCGAAAAACAGCATCCAAACCGCAAAAACCACAAGAATGAGTATAAACCAATTTTTAAAAGGTTTTAAGTATTTATTTTTTTTGAATTGTGCCATTTACAGTTTTTCGTTAATAATGGTTTTAACAATATCTACGGCAACGGTATTGTATTTATTGTTTGGAATGATAATATCTGCGTACTCTTTCATGGGTTCTATAAACTGATCGTGCATGGGTTTTAAGGTGTTTTGATAACGCAAAAGCACTTCGTTTATATCTCTACCGCGCTCGGAAATATCGCGTTTTAATCTGCGAATTAAACGTTCGTCGGTATCGGCGTGCACAAATATTTTAATATCGAACATATCCCGCAATTCTGGGTTTGTAAGTATTAAAATGCCTTCAACAATCATAACTTTTCTTGGGTGCGTTAAAATGGTATCGCCCGTTCTGTTATGTTTTACAAACGAATATACCGGTTGGTGTATGGGTTTGCCTGTTTTTAGTTCTTTTAAATGATTAACCAATAAATCAAAATCGATGGATCTTGGGTGGTCGAAATTTATTTTAACGCGTTCTTCGTAAGTTAAATGTGTGGTATCTTTATAATATGAATCTTGCGAAATAACACCAACTTCACCTTCGGGAAGTTCTTTTAAAATTTGATTGACAACCGTTGTTTTTCCACAGCCTGTTCCGCCTGCAATTCCTATTATTAGCATCTAAAAAATGTTTATAAACTTTAATAAAACCAAATAAAATCCAAATTTGTTATCCATCATTTTAGAGGTTATTTAGCATCACACAAATCTAAGATTATTTCTTCGGAATTATTTTAACTATGCCAACATTTTCAACCCCAACATAAATATAGCCGTCTGGACCTTGGCGTACACTGCGCACGCGACCAATGTCATCCAATAGGCGGTCTTGTTTAACAACCGCATTGTTTTTAATAACACACCTGTTAAGGTACTGAAATTTTAAAGAGCCTACTAAAAGGTTGCCTTTCCAATTGGGGTAAATGTCGCTGGTTATAAACGCCATACCACTGGGCGCAATGGAAGGTGTCCAATGATGTATGGGCTGCTCCATACCCGGAGCTTCGGTAAGCTCGGTAAATTTAGTGCCGCTGTAATTTATGCCGTAGCTAATTACGGGCCAGCCATAATTTTTGCCCGCTTCAATAATATTGATTTCGTCGCCACCTTTGGGACCGTGTTCGTGCGTCCATATTTTACCGGTCTCAGGATGTTTTACCATGCCTTGTGGATTGCGATGACCGTATGAATATATGGCTTTTTTGGCACCGGCTTTGTTGGTAAAAGGATTGCTTATGGGTATGCTTCCATCGTCTTTTAATCGATACACTTTACCACCGTCACGGGTAATATCTTGGGGGTTTACATCGCGATTCCCGCGGTCTCCTATAGTGAAATAGAGATACCCATCGTTGTCAAAAACAATTCGCGACCCAAAATGTTGTCCGCGGGTTGTGTTTGGTAACGCATTGTAAAGCACTTCTTTATTGGTTAGTACATTATTTTTAAGTTTTGCCCGCATTATGGTTGTGTTGGCACCGTCGTTATCATCGTTTGACGAGGCATACGACAAATACAACCAACCATTGTTTTTGTAGTTGGGATGCAATTCGATGTCCATTAGACCGCCTTGACCAAGGACTTCTATTTTAGGCATTCTGGAAATTATAGATTTTACCCCTTTATTGAAATGGATTAGTTTCCCGGATTTTTCGGTTATAAGCATGGAGCCGTCGGGCAAAAAAACAAACCCCCAAGGATTGTTTAAATCGGAAACAACGGTTTCGTATGAATGCTCGGTGTTTACAGGGTTTTTGTCTTGAGCGCAAGCGTTAAAACTAATAATGAAAGTTAGTATAAAATATAAAGGTTTTCGACTCATAATTTTACATATTAAATGAAACCACAATTTACTTAAATTTATTGTTTGTTTATAAAGAAAAGCCATATATTTGCAGTCCTTAAAAAAAGGGGGTAGCCAATTCGGGGTGTAGCGTAGCCCGGTTATCGCGCCGCGTTTGGGACGCGGAGGTCGCAGGTTCGAATCCTGCCACCCCGACTAAAAAGCTGAGCATCTTTGTTCGGCTTTTTTTTGTGCTTAATTTTTTTGAAGCTTTATTTCTCTTTCTAAAAAGAGAATAAAATTACAATTACAGATATTTTAACGGTAAAAATTGAATTTTATCGATATCGGTTTTATATTAGCCCAATTTAATAAATGAAAATATTAAGGTATTAATGTTGATTATGAATAAAGTAAAGCGTCCATGTTTAGACTTACAACCCTTAAAAGAAGACACTAAAAATAATAAAGACATTTATAAAACACTTATTGAGTTGTTTTTAGGGAGTATTGATGAGTACATTGATGTTATGAATAATGAGTTAAAAACATATAATTGGCCCATACTGTTTAAGGTAACTCATAAAATGATTTCCAGTATTAGGATGTTTGGCGCTTCTGCGCTTGAGCCCATCATGCTAGAATTAGAGTGTGATTTTAGAGATCAAAATAATTTAGAGCGCATTCATAAACATGTAAACTCTACTTTAAGTATTTTTAGTCAAATAAAAAAAGAATTGCAAACTGAACTTAAATTAATTGAATATGACGAATCGTAAAATTGTTTTAGCAGAAGATAACCCTACACTATTATTGTTGCTAAAGTTCAAATTAGAAAATGAAGGATTTGAGTTGTTTACCGCATCAGATGGAAAAGAAGCCATGGCGTTAATAGAAAACCAAAGCCCAGATTTAATATTAACAGATATTATGATGCCATTTAATGATGGACTTGAGGTAATAAGTCATATAAGAAACAATTTAAAAAAAGAAACCCCGGTTATTGTTTTCTCAACGGCGGGCCAAGAGCAAATGGTGCTTAAAGCATTTAAACTTGGAGCCAACGATTTTATGTCAAAGCCATTTAGCCCAGATGAATTAATTGTAAGAATAAAACGCTTTTTAAATTAAAATTCTTTATTAATACCGTGTTAATAGCATATTTATAATTCTGATACGTATTTATCTCTTAAATTTAAAACAACCTCTTTTGTAAGTGGTTTGCTTAAAAAGTCTTTTATATGGGTTGTTTTATTTGCAAGATTTTTATCGTCAGGGTTTAAAGATGACGTTAACATTATTATAAGGTGTTTTCCTTTTTGGTCATCAGAAATCTTATCGTATTCTTCAATAAACTCGAAGCCATTCATGGCCGGCATATTGATATCAAGAAAAATTAAATCTGGTTGAGGGTATGAGTTTTCCTTTGAGTTGTAACATCCTTTAGAGGTTAAGTAATCCAATCCTTCCTGACCGCTTTGAACGGCATGAACAGTATCGGTAACATTTGCTAAACCAATAATTATTTTATGGAATTCATTGGTTGCCTTATCATCATCTATTAGTAAAATAGAATTAAATTTTTTCATGTTTTTTTTATTTTTTTAAATATAGTGAAATAAAATGTAGACCCTTTATTTAGTTCAGATTCAATCCAGATTTTACCTTGGTGCATCTCAACAATTTTTTGACAAACGGATAGCCCAATTCCAGTGCCTTTATAATCGTCTTTATTGTGCAAACGTTGAAAAATAACAAACACTCTCTCAAAGTGTTTAGAGTCCATTCCAATGCCATTATCGGTGATAGAAAACAACCAATGATCGGGTTGGTCTTTAACTCTTATTTCAATATGTGGTGGCGTATCTTGCTTTCTAAATTTTAGTCCATTACTAATTAAGTTTTGAAACAGCTGCTTCAATTCAAATTCTACACCATTAATAACCGGTAATTTATCAGATGTAACGGTTGCATTGGTTTCGTTAATTATCAGCTCAATATCCAATAAAATATTATTAACCAATGTATTGCAATCAACCTTTTTTATTGGTCTTTCTTTACCTAATCGGGAGTAATCCAATAAATCCTTTATTAAAGTCTTCATTCTTAACGATGCGTCTTCAACATGTTTCATGTATTTTAAGGCTTCATCATCTAATTGCGTTTTATATAATTCTCCAACCAATCCAATATAGCTAGACATGGTTCTTAAAGGTTCTTGTAAATCATGAGATGCCACATATACAAATTGTTCGAGTTCCTTGTTCATCAATTTTATCTGATTAATTTGCTGCTCTTGCTCGTTAAAACTCTTTTTAAGTGCCACGCTCATTTTATTAAACAAGCTTCCTAGCTCAGCCAGTTCACTATGGCCTTTAATTTGGATTTGCTCGTTTAATTTACCTTGACTAATTTTTAAAGCTGCTTTTTTAAGCTTGAAGATAGGGTTTGCAATAGAGTAAACTACTTGTATGGTAATAAGTAACCCTAATATAATGCCTGCCAGTCCTGTAACGAAAATGATTTTTGATACCGAGTTTAAATTTCTTGATAGTTCTATGCTATAGGTTTCAAAAGAACGGTTATAGTTCATGTTGAGTTGCCTTATATCTCTATCTAACGAGGCGTACAAATTGTCGATATGATTTTCCCATATCTCTTTTACTTTATTTAAATTTATTTGGTTGTTAAACTGATTGTTAAGTAGGTTGTTTATTTTGTTTGATGCTTCTATGAGTGCATCTGTATTAATAATTACTTTCTCTATAAGTGCTTTATCTACAGCGGTTTCGGGTAAATCTTCTTTTAAAATATACAGCTCTGTTTTAATATGTGTAAGTTCAACCTCAATAATGCCTTTAAATCTATTAATAGTGTTTATTTGGTCGTTACCATTTAGTCTGTTATTGGTTATTAGGTTTAATTCCTTATTTATAGATTCGTATTTGGTTAAAATGTTTATTGCAGGCGTTATTTTAGATTGAAGCGTGCTGTAGGTTTGGTTGGCTCGATAGGTGATGACGTAATTCAGGATAATCTGAGTGAGTAAAACCAATATTAAAACACTAAAGGCTAAAATTAATTTTTGTTTTATTTTCATACTAAAGCGGTGCTATCGTTTAACTTTAACCGTTGGATTTTCTTTAGACTCGTATTTGTATAATGAGAAATAAATTCCTTTTGATGCGCCCTCATTCGTAATGGCAATGTTTCCGCAAATGCCTTGAAAATAATGAACACGATATAGCGACGTTCTGAGCCAATCATCAAAGAGTTGGTCTTTTTCCTTGTCTTTGTTAATGTTTCTCAATTGGGTTAAAACCAGATTCATCGCATCATAAGCCTGCATTGGTGGCCAGATTGAAGTTGGATTTTTGCCAAACTTATTTTTAAATGCTGTAAGAAATTCATTGGCCAAAATGTAATTACCATCCGAAATTGTAAAGAATGGATATTCAGTATCGACAATAGCACCTTCAGAATTTGTGTAAAACTCGGGGTCCAGTAAAACCGTCGACCCATAAAACGGAGCGGTTATCCCTAGTTCTCTCGCTTGTTTCATAGCAAAACCAAACTCTTTATAGCCAAAGAAAACATAAGCATCATAATTATCTTCCTTTAAAGCTTTTAACTGATTTGTAAAATCGACTTGCTCTTTGTCTGTTGTGATAATATTTAGGCGTAAATTATAGTCTTCTAAAAGCCGTTTTACTTCGTTGGCGCCCCGTGTCATAAAATCATTCGGATATTGAAAAAGCGCTACCTTTTTATAGCCCAATTCAATAAGCCTAATTGCTACAAGACCATTGGCTTCTTCTGTAGATTTTGCAATATTAAATGTGTTTTTGTTTAATGAGGACAGTAGTTTATCATTGTTTAATGGGTTAATCAGTATAACTTTATCTTCAATAATTTTATCTTGAACGGCGACGGTTCCATCAGTATTGCTAATAAAAAGAACATCAATATTATGCTTATCCCGTAAATTTTTGTACGCCGCAATAGCGTTGTCTCTTTCCCATTTATCATCTTCAATAAACAAGTTTACCTTGGGCTCGTTTGTTAAGCGCGATTCATTGTATTGCTCTACAGCAAGTTGCATGGCTTTAGATGGGTCTATACCTAAATCTGTAGCCCTAACCGATAGCGGGCCTATGTAGCCTATATTTATTCCCTCTATTTTTGAGGTCTCACAGCTATAAAAGCTTGTCGAAATAAGTAGGGTGATTAAGAAAATGTAAATTGATTTCATACTGTTTAGCTTTTTTAAAACGTCATTTTATATTCTAATCCATAACCAAGGCCGTAATTATCACTTGGTAAAAAATCGTTAATTCTATATTCCAATATTATAAAAAAAGAATTACATATATTATAACCAATCTGGTGTTCTGAAACCCATTTAAATGATATGTTTCCGTTGTCTTGATAAACCATATTCTGATCGGCAAAGCCCCCTAAATAAAGTCGGTTTTTAAATACCGATGGCAACAAATTTAGTCTATAAACATGTTCAATTTGCGGTAGCAATTTTGAAGGTGCTTTAGTTGTAAATTGTAAGAGATGAAAATTTATAGAATATGCGAAATGGAGCTTTTTAAAAAACGGTTGTAAATAATTTGTTTCATTAAGTTTCCAGCGAACTCCCAATCTAAAATTGTCATTATTATTTCCGGTTCTAGCCACCCATTGTACGGTTAAATCCAAAGGCGAATTTCCCTTAATTTTCCATCTCAAATTTTGTTCGGTATAAAACGTGCTTAAATCTGTGGTGCTATCAGAGCCCTGGAAGTTTGTTAAAGAAAAATATTGTAATCGATAAGATAAATTTGCTAATGCATTTATGGTAAAGGTGCTAAAACGCCTAGAATCGTAGTAACCATTAAAATCTAGAAAACCACTGTTTTTATGTGTTTCTGATTCTTGGTTGTTTTGGGAATAAAGTGAGTTTAAGAATAATCCACTTAAAATTAATACTGTAATGTAAATCGATTTGGTTGTCAAGCAGGTTGTTTTGTTTGGGCAAAAATTTATTGTTTCGGCAATATAAAATATTTTAGTGCAATATTAAGCATTTAAATTTATTGATACTATTCTTATGGGTTACAACTTAATTGGCTGAATTCATAAACTTACTCTATCTTTTAATAAAAACTGTTGATAACTTCTGTGTAAGCATTGAGGCAAAAAAGCTACTTTTGTACCTGTTAAAATTTTTTAAATATGTCTGATACAATCGAAAAAGTAAAATGCTTAATTATAGGGTCTGGACCTGCAGGTTATACAGCTGCCATTTATGCAGCACGAGCTAACATGAAACCCGTTTTATACCAAGGTACACAACCTGGTGGACAATTAACTACCACCAACGACGTTGAAAATTACCCAGGGTATCCTGATGGCATAACGGGGCCGGAAATGATGATTGAATTCCAAAAACAAGCAGAACGCTTTGATACCGATGTTCGTGATGGCTGGATTACTAAAGTAGATTTTTCGGGCGATGTGCATAAAGTATGGGTTAATGATGAAAAAGAAATTCACTGTGATACCGTAATTATTTCAACAGGAGCATCAGCTAAGTATTTAGGCTTAGAATCAGAACAAAAATATTTAAACCTAGGCGGTGGCGTTTCGGCATGTGCGGTATGTGATGGGTTTTTCTATAGAAACCAAGAAGTTGTAATTGTTGGTGCCGGAGATTCTGCTTGCGAAGAAGCACATTATCTGTCTAAACTCTGTACAAAAGTAACCATGCTGGTAAGACGTGATGAGTTTAGAGCCTCAAAAATTATGGAAGCAAGGGTTAAAAACACCAAAAATATTGAGATTTTATTCAATACGGAAACCGATGAGGTTTTAGGTGACGGACAAGTAGTAACAGGTGTACGAGTATTCAATAATAAAACCAATGCAAAGCACGAGATTCCAGCCACAGGATTTTTTGTAGCCATTGGACACACTCCAAATACCGAGATTTTTAAGGATTATTTAAACCTAGATGAAACGGGGTACATTATCAATGTGCCAGGAACATCAAAAACAAATGTAAACGGTGTTTTTGTATCTGGTGATG
The DNA here is from genome assembly GCF_048381975.1 of Hwangdonia sp. Taxonomy (NCBI): domain Bacteria; kingdom Pseudomonadati; phylum Bacteroidota; class Flavobacteriia; order Flavobacteriales; family Flavobacteriaceae; genus Hwangdonia; species Hwangdonia sp. The sequence continues at coordinate 532,504 of NZ_JBLWYT010000002.1, forward strand.
CCGCAGACCATGTGTACCGACAAGCGGTTACAGCTGCGGGAACAGGTTGTATGGCAGCTTTAGATGCAGAACGTTATTTGGCGGCGAAAGAAGGCTAGATTAAATGGCATTTAAAGTTAGCGTGAGTTAATTTAAGCTGGCTTAGTATTATAAAAAGCCATGTTTTGGTAATACCAAAGTAACTTAAGTAGCATTGCTCCATGCATGAATTGGTATTATTGTTATTATTTTTAAGTATTTAGTTTATGGCCAATCCACTTAAAAGCATTGTAAGCAAGAAAGCAAGCAAATCCAATCTTGAGGCTTATTTCAAGCCTTTTAGAGAAGAAATTATTGGCATAAACCAAGAGTTTGAATCGCCATACGGCAAAAAGAAAATAATTTATGCCGATTGGACCGCTAGCGGAAGACTGTACGAATCCATAGAAGACAAACTGCTTAACCATATTGGGCCATACGTGGCCAACACGCATACCGAAACATCCGTTACGGGTTCGGCCATGACATTGGCTTATCACGAT